>DAORUQ010000017.1:0-29571 GCA_035433265.1 Pseudomonadales bacterium
TACCTGCGCCTCGAGGTGCGCCGCGACAACGAGCCCGCGATCCGGCTCTACCGCAAGCTGGGCTACCGCCTGTTCGGCACCATCCCGCACTACTACGAGGATGACCAGGAGGCGCTGCGCTTCGAGAAACGCATCCGCTTCTACAGCGGCGCGCGCTCGGACCTGTTCGTCCCCTACTACGGCCAGACCACGCCGTTCACCTGCGGCCCGGCCTGCCTGCTGATGGCGATGCGCGCGATCGACCCGCAGGCGCCTGTCGACCAGCGCGAGGAATTGCGGCTGTGGCGCGAGGCGACCACGATCTTCATGACCTCCGGGCACGGCGGCTGCGGGCCGCACGGGCTGGCGCTGGCGGCGCAGCGGCGCGGCTTCAATGCCGAGCTGTTCCTGAACGACGACCGCGTGCTGTTCATCGACGGCCTGCGCGACGAGCGCAAGCGCCAGGTGCTCGGAGTGGTCCATGAGGACTACCACCAGCAGGTGCTCGCAGCCGGCATCCCGATCAGCTACCAGCCGCTCACGGTCGAGCAGATGGCGACCTGCCTCGCCAGGCGCATCGTGCCGGTCGTATTGATCAGCTCCTGGCGCCTCACGCGCGAGAAGGCGCCCCACTGGGTGGTGGTCGCGGCGATCGACAGCGACTTCGTCTACATCCACGACCCCGACATCAAGACCGAGCGCGGCGAGAGCGACACCGACAAGGCCCACGTCCCGATCGACCGTGCCGCGTTCACGCGCATGGCACGCTTCGGCCAGTCCTCGACCCGCGCCACGGTGCTGCTGAGCCCCGGGCGCAAGCGGCGCGGCGCATGAGGCCGCGGCGAAGAACCCGCTGATGCACCCCGACTTCCTGCTGCAGACGCTGGTCCTGCTCGGCGCCATCGTGATCGTGGTGCCGCTGCTCACCCGGCTCGGGCTCGGCTCCGTGCCCGGTTACCTGGTCGCGGGCCTGATCGTGGGGCCGCCGCTGCTCGGCTGGGTCGCCGAGTACGAGCTGATCGGCAAGGTGGCGGAATTCGGCGTGGTGTTCCTGCTGTTCTCGATCGGCATCGAGCTGCGCCCGGCCCGCCTCTGGGTGATGCGTCGCCTGGTCTTCGGGCTCGGCAGCGGCCAGCTGCTGCTGTGCGCCGTGGCCATCGCCGTCCTGCTGTCGTGGGGCGGCATGGCGCTGCCGGCCGCGACCGTGACCGCGCTCGCGCTGGCGCTCTCCTCGACCGCGATAGTGGTGCAGCTGCTCTCCGAGCGCGGCGAGCTCTCCAGCCAGCGCGGGCGCGTCACCTTCGCGGTGTTGTTGCTGCAGGACGTGGCCGTGGCCCCGCTGCTCATGCTGGTCTACCTGCTGGGCAGGGGTGGCACCGAGGCGGCGTTTTCACCCGCCGGCGTGCTCGAGGGGCTCGCAATGCTTGCCGCCGTGCTGCTGCTCGGTCGCCTGGTGTGGCGGCGCGTGCTGCCGTTCCTCGCCGCGCAGCGCAACGCCGACACCCTGGTCGCAGTGGCGCTGCTGCTGGTGCTGAGCGCGGCGTGGCTGATGGAGCACGCCGGCATGTCGCTCGCGATGGGGGCCTTTCTCGCCGGGGTGCTGCTCGCGGACTCGCCGTTCCGTCACCAGGTGGTCGCCGACATCCAGCCCTTTCGCGGCATCCTGCTCGGGCTGTTCTTCATGACCGTGGGCATGTCCATCGAGCGCCAGGCCGTGCTCGAGCACGGGCTGATGCTGCTCGCGATCGCGCTGGCGCTGATGGCCGTCAAGACCCTGGTCACCTTCGGCGTCATGAGGACGTTCAGGATCCCTGCCGGCGAGGCGCTGCATGGCGCGCTGCTGCTGTCGCAGACCGGGGAATTCGCCCTGATCCTGTTCGCGTTGGCCGCGGGCGAGAACCTCATCAGCGCCGCCGAGCGCCAGATGCTCTACCAGGTGGTGGTTTTCAGCATGCTGCTCACACCGCTGGCGGACCTGCTCGGGCGGCGCCTCGCGGGAGCAATGCCGCGCACGGCCCAGGCCAGCCACGCCCCGAACGCCGCCGATCACGAGGCCGCGCACGGCCAGGTGATCATCTGCGGCTTCGGGCGCGTGGGCCACCAGGTCGCGCGGCTGCTGGATGCGGCGGGCCAGCGCTGGATTGCTACCGATCTCGACAGCGAGGCGATCGAGCAGGCGCGCCAGCGCGGACAGCAGGTGTTCTACGGCGATTGCAGCCGCGCGGAAATCCTGCGCGCGCTCGGCGTGGACCGTGCCGCGCTGGTGCTGATCACGCTGAACGACGCCGGCGCGACCGAGCGCGCCCTGATCGCAATCCGCCAGCTGGTGCCGCAGGCGCGCGTGATCGCGCGCGCCCACGACCCCGCGCAGGCGCACACGCTGCGCGCGCACGGCGTGCTGCGCGCGGTGCCGGAGACCATCGAGTACAGCCTGCAATTCGGCCTCGCGGCCTTGAGCGAACTGGGCGTGGATGCCGCGTACCGGCAGGAACTGGAGGACGCGCTGCGTGCCGACGAATACACCCGCCTGCTGAGCGACCCGCCCTCGCAGTGAGGAGCACCTCGCCGTGCAGAGCCTCGATCTGCGCGGCCGCGAAGCCGGCATGCCGGCGCCCCGGGAGGCCGCGCGGCAAACCGCGGGCCTGCGTTACGAGCGGACAATCAATGGTGATGCCCGCCCGCGCCGTGCGCGTGGCCGTGGGCAATCTCCTCCTCGCTCGCCGCGCGCACCTCCAGCACCTCGATCTCGAAGCCGAGCGTGCGTCCGGCGAGCGGATGGTTGGTGTCTACGTCGGCATTGAACTTGCCGACCTTCAGCACCGTGACCTGGCGTGCGCCGTGCTCGGTCTCCACCGCGACCACCATGCCCGGGCGCAGCCGGCCCTGCGCGTGCAGGTGCTTCAGCGGTACCCGCTGGATCGAGTCGGCGCGGCGCACGCCGTAGGCCTGCTCCGGTTCCAGCGTGACCGAGAGCGTATCCCCGGCCGCGTGGCCCGCGAGTTGCTGCTCGAGCGCCGGCAGGATGTTGCCGTGCCCGTGCAGGTAGACGACCGGTTCGCCGTTACGCGAGTTCTCGATCTCGGCGCCGTCCTCGGCGCGCAGGGTGTAGTGGAAGCTGGCGACGGTTCCGCTGGCGATCTGCATGGTCCTGGCTCCGCGAAAAAAGGGCGCAAGTATCGGCCACGCGCCCGCCTGGCGCAACGCACGCAACGTTGCACGCGCGCTCAGATCCGGCGCAGCCAGACCGTGATCTCCTCGCGGTCGTGGTAGAGCTGGCGCGCCGTGCAGGCAACGCGGCCACCGCCGTCCTCCAGTTCCGCGACGATGCGCGCGAGCATCAGCGCGGCGTCGCGGTAGCGCTGCTTCATCGGCAGCTTGAGGTTGAATATCGCCTGGCGGCACCAGCCGTTCAGGAACCAGCGCTCGATCAGCTCCGCCACCCGCGCCGGCTTGTCGACGATATCGCAGACCAGCCAGTCGACCGGATGCGCGGGGCGAAACGGGAAGGCGTCCTGCGCGAGGTGACGCACCGCGCCCGCGTGCTGCGCCTGCGGGCTGAGCGCGCCGCGATCGACCGCGGTCACCGCGAGCCCGCGCCGTGCCAGTATCCAGGTCCAGCCGCCGGGCGCCGCACCGAGGTCCACCGCGCTCATGCCGCTGCGCAGCAGACGCTCGGCCTCGTCACCCAGAAAATACAGCAATGCCTCTTCCAGCTTGGCCGCCGAGCGGCTGGGCGCCCCCGGCAGGCGCAGGCGCGGGATACCCATCGACCAGCGCGCCCCGTTGGCCACGGGCGAGACCCCTACGAAGGCCTTGCTGCCCGAGAGGAACAGCACGTGCAGGCGCATGGTCGCGCGCCTTGCCAGCAGTTGCTCTGAGCCGAGCGCTCCCTCGAGGCGCGCCTGCAGCCGGGTGCACAGCTTGCCGACCGAGCGCCCCTCCTCCGTATCGACATGCTGCAGCCAGCAGTCCGCGAACGGCCCGAGCGCGCGCGCTGCCGCCAGCAGCGGCGCGATGCGATCGCCGACCGGCAGGTCCTCGAGCACCCGGCCCGCGAGCCAGTCGCGCGCGAAGACCAGTTCATCGAAGCGGATCCCGGCCAGCGCGCTGCGCGCGTCCCAGTCCCCGCCCGAGCGCACCTCCACCAGCCCGGTGCCCGCCTCGGCGCGACACCACGCCGCGACGCCCGTGCGGGCAAGACTGTCGATGATCTCCGCGCTGCAGTCCTTCTCGAAGCCGGGACGGCACAGCAGCACCAACGTATCGGGCACGGATTCGCTCATGGGGGAGGATGATAACCGCAGCGCCACGCACGTCCGCTTACAGGCGGACAAAATAGACGCGGGTCCGCATTCATGCGGACTCTTGCCGGTCTCAATGTCCGGCCGAAGCCGGACCCACGGCTTGCAGGTACGGGCGCAGCAATTCGCGCCAGTGACGGTAGCCCGCGCCGCTGAGGTGCAGCTCGTCGAAGGTGAGCTCGTCGCGCAGCGAGCCGTCGGGCGCGAGGAAGGCCGGATAGAGATCGATGAAGCCGACTCCCGCCTCGCGGCAGATGCCGCGCAGCGCATCGTTGTAGCTTTCGACGCGTTCGCGATAGGTCCCCGCGCGCGGCAGCAGGCTCTGCACGAAGACCCGCGTATCCGGCGACTCGCGGCGGATGCGCTCGAGAATCTCGCGCTGGCGCGCGAGGCTCGGCGCCGGATCGAGCGACGGGGCCAGCTCGTTGGTGCCGATCAGCAGGAACACCGCCGCGGGCCGCGATGCGGTGACCGTATCGAGCCGTGCGAGCACGCCGGCCGTGGTGTCGCCGCTGATACCGCGGTCACGCACCGGCAGGTCCGGGAACAGCTCGCTCCACTCCGCGCCCTCGGTGATGCTGTCGCCGAGGAACACGATGTCACCGGCACCCAGCGGCGTCGCCGCGAACAGGTCCATGCGCAGGCGGTAGTAAGCGTCGGGCGAGAAGGCGTCCGCGCAGCCCTCGCGCGGCGTGGCGGCGAAGCAGGCAACGCCGAGGGCCAATACGACAACCAGCCGGATCGAGCGCATGCGCCACCTCCTCGGTGTGTCTGTCTACGTGCTGCGCGAATGGTGGCGCGCAGGGCGCGCCCGCACCAGGCATCACCCGCGGTGAGCGCGCCGCGAAGGGGCGCACAACCGCTGCGCGCAAACGGATCGAGCGAAAGCCTGGCGTTGCCGGAAGCGGTGGTGGAGGGGCTTGCCCGGGGCGCGGCGTTACATCACGTCCCGCCGCCCGGGGGAGACGAGCCTGTCAGGTCGTGCGCGCCGCGCGCGCTGCAGGGGCGACCGGCACTTGCGGCCCACCCAGCTTGCCGTAGCCGCTGACTCCTTTGGGAATTTGCTGGATCTCGCCGCCACCGGCCAGAAAGGCAGCCGTCTTCTCGGCGATGATGCGTTGGTGCTCGGCCGTCGGCACGGCCGCGTTGGCTTGGGTGCTCGACCTGCTTGGTTTTGCCATCAACTTTCTCCTCTATCGGACCTGCAGTGTACGCCCGATGGCGGCAAAAGTCGTCCGAGGCCCCCGGGCGGCCGGGTTGCGCCCCGCTACCGGGCCATTTGAAGAGGCGGATCATTCACAATAATTATTTTGAATTCAATTAGTTGAGACACCTCCCGGCGCGCCGCGGCAAGCGAGCGCGCCACCCGGCGTCGATGGATGCGTGGGGTCCGGACCCGGGCGATGGCGGGTCTCGTCCGGCGTGGCACGGCAAAACCGCTGCCGGGACGCCGGCCGGCTGCTACGATACCGGCCGCCGTCGCATTAACAGAAAACCGTACCAGGAGTTGCCGATGACCAGACCCGGTCGCATCAAGCCCCCGATGGGGCACGACAATGCATGGTGGTGGGAGCAGGCCGCCAAGGGCGTGCTCGCGATCCAGCGCTGCTCCAGGTGCCAGGCACTGCGCCACCCGCCGCGCCCGATGTGCGGCGAGTGCCGTTCGATGGAGTGGGACGTGCTCGCGGCCAGCGGCAAGGGCACGGTGGCCAGCTACACGGTGCTGTACCACCCGCAGTTCCCGGGCTTCGAATACCCGCTGATCATCGTGCTGGTCGACCTCGAGGAAGGCACCCGCATCACGGCCGAACTCAAGGACTGCGATCCCGAGGCCGTCGATTTCGGCATGGCGGTCACCGCTTACATCCACGAGGACGAAGACGGCTTCCGGATCCCGATGTTCCGGCCGGCCACCCGGGGAGGAAACTGAGATGCCGATCAGCATGAAGAACGAGGCGGCCATCGCCGGCATCGGTGCCACGAAATTCAGCCGCAACTCCGGCGTGTCGGAGCTCGCGCTGGCCTGCGAGGCCGTCAGCAACTGCCTGGATGACGCGGGACTCGCGCCCGGGGAAGTCGACGGCCTGGTGACCTACACGCTCGAGTCCAACGACGAGGTCGAGGTGGCGCGCGCGGTGGGCCTGGGCGACCTGACCATGTACGCCAAGATCAATTACGGCGGCGGCGCGGCGGTCGGCCTGATCCAGCAGGCGGCAATGGCCGTGGCGACGGGCGCCGCGAAGAATGTCGTGGTGTGGCGCGCGATGAACGGCCGCTCCGGCCAGCGCATGGGCCAGGGCGTTTCGGGCAACATCATCAGCAGCGACCTGATCCACTGGTCGTGGTACATGGCCTACGGCATGCTGACGCCTGCGTCCTGGGTGGCGATGATCGCCAATACCTACATGCACCGGTTCGGCGTCGCCGCCGAACACCTGGCGGAAGTGGCCATCGCGCAGCGCAACTTCGCGCTGAACAACCCGGCCGCGGCGGGCTACGGCAAGCCATTGACGCTGCAGGAGTACATGGGCTCCAAGCGCATCACCGAGCGGCTGCGCATCTACGACTGCTGCCAGGAGACCGATGGCGGCGTCGCACTGCTGATCACCAGCACCGAGCGCGCGCGTGACCTGCGGCACAAGCCCGCGGTCATTCGCGGCGTCACCCAGGCCTCGACGCGCGGCCAGGAGCAGATGACCAGCTTCTACCGCGAGGAACTCGACCGTCTGCCGGAAATGGAGCTGGCGGCGCGGCGCGTCTACGCGATGTCCGGCCTCGGCCCCGAGGACATCGATGCCGCCTGCCTCTATGACGCCTTCACGCCGGAAGTGATCATGCAGCTGGAGTCGTTCGGCTTCTGCAAGCGCGGCGAAGCCAAGGATTTCGTCGCCGCCGGCAACCTGCGCCTGGGCGGCCGGCTACCGAACAACACCCACGGCGGCTTGCTGTCGGAGTCTTACATCCACGGCATCAACAACATTGCCGAGGGCGCGCGACTGATTCGCGGCACCTCCTGCAACCAGCCCGAACGCGTCGAGCACGTGCTGGTGTCCAGTGGCGTGGGCGTGCCGACCGGTGCACTGATCCTCGGGCGCGACTGAGTCCGTACCGCAGCCTGCGGCCAGTGGGCTGCGGTCACTGCTCACAGGTCGGACAGGTATTCGATGCCTGTCATGGTTTCGGACAGGGTCCACAGCCGCTTGCCGACGTCGGCCTTTTTCGCCACGGGATTGACGCGAGCCTTTTTCGTGGTCTTGCCGCCGATCTCGAGGAAGCCGCTCGGGCCGTAATAGTCGCCGCCACTCACGCCCTGGGCCGTGGCGGCATGAATGATCGGCCTGACGGCCTCCGCCGCGGTGGGAATCAGCGGCTCGAGTTTTTTCTGGCGCCAGGCGCGCAATCCGCTCTGGGCTTTCAGCCCGGCGCTGTTCTTTGCCACGTCGGTATTGGCAAACCCGGGATGAGCACCCAGGGCGATGATGTTGCTGTCACTCTTGCGCAGGCGGCGGTCCAGCTCCATCGTGAAGCTGAGCATCGCGACCTTGCTCCTGCCGTAGCCCTGCCATTCGTTGTACGGCGTTCTTTCCCAGTTCAGGTCGTCCAGGTCCAGCTTGCCGAAACGATGCATCAGGCTGCCCACATTGACGATGCGCGCCTGAGTCGTCCTGGTGAAGAACGGCAGTAGCGTGCCCGTCAGGGCAAATGCTCCCAGGTAGTTGGTGGCCAGTTGCATTTCCTGCCCGACGCTGTTGCGCGCCAATGGCGTGGCGACAATGCCGGCGTTGTTGATCAACAGGTCCAGTTGCCCCATCTGCCCGGAAAACTGGCGGGCGAACTCCTGTATCGACGCCGGTTCCGACACGTCGAGAGGAATGATCACCGCCCTGGCGTCCGGCACTTCGGCGAGTATTTCGCCATGCGCCTTCCTGGCCCTGTCCATGCTCCTGCACGCCAGCACCACCTGCGCACCCATGCGCGAGAGATTCAACGCCGCCTGAAACCCGATACCTGCATTCGCACCAGTAACCACAACCACTTTGTTCAGCACGACAATCTCTCTCACCGTTGACCAGACCGCAAGTAATCTGCCTGCTTCAGGCAGTGTCCACGAACACCGTGCCATTCTCGACCGTGACCGGAAACGTACGCACCGCCTGCGGCTCCTTGCCCATCGCAACCAGCTTCTGGCTCCACCGCGGCAGCGCGATCCCGGCCACCGAATTCACCCAGTCGACATTGGCGCCGGTTTTGACGTCGAAGCTCGAGCCGTGCCACGGGCAGGTGATATTGCCATTGCTGATGGCGCCCTTCTCCATCGACAGGCCAAAGTGCGGACACCTGTTCTCGAGCGCGAAGATCTCTCCCTTCTCCCTGACCAGGAGAATGCGCAACCCGTCGAGCTTGACGCACTTGCTCCTGCCTTCGGCGATGTCATCCACGCGCGCGGCTTTCACTTTCATGGCGACCCCCTGTGGCTGTCATGTAGCGAGGGAAAATCGCGGACGGCCGGCCCGGCCGCCCGCGCCGGCGCTACTTCGCGGTGCGCTTGGCAGGCGCCTTCTTCGCGGGAGCCTTTTTCGCGGGAGCCTTTTTCGCGGGAGCCTTCCTGGCAGGCGTCTTCCCGGCCGTGGCGCTTGCCGCCTTGACCGCCTCGACCACGGCCGCTTCGGCCTTCTTCGTGGCGCGCTTGACGGAAGCGATGCCCTTGTCGAGCTTCATGCCGGGCGTCGCCGCCTTGCGCGCGGCGGGCTTTTTCGGGCTCACCGCCTTCTCGACCTTGACGGCGGCCTTCTTGACGCGCGCCGCCGCCGTCTTCACCTTGCGCTTGACCTGGCGCTCGGCCTTGCCGGTCGCCGACTTCACGTCGGCCTTGACGGACTTCGCCTTGCGCTCGACCGCGATTTCCGCATCGTGCGCCGTCTTCTGCACGGCGCGGGCCCCCTTGTTCACCGCGCGCCTGGCAGCATCGACTGCCTCGCCTATGCGACCCATCAGACCTTTCTGCTTCGTCATTGCGGCCACTCCCCTTGTATCAGCAAATTGCTGGCGATTGATGGTGCATGCCGGTGCTCCGGCACACCCGTGCAAACAATGGGCAAAGCACTTCGCCCATGTCAAGCATCGGCACCGATGCCGGTCCCTGCGCCAGCGCGCTCTTCGTGCGCGCGCACGATCGCGCCGAGGGCGCTAGCGGGCTGTCAATGAGCGTACCGCGTCGCTCATCACCTTCGCGGCATCCTCGGGGAGCAGCAAACCCTGGCGCTGCAGCGCATCCACGCTCTGCCGGACCCTGACGAGATACGACGCAGGGTTCGGGTACAGCGCGTCGAGGGTCGCCTGGTCGAACGGCAGCACGGAGCCGCTCAGCCGGCACGCCAGGTTGCCGATGGCGAGCAGCGCGGGCGGCAGGTCCGGGCTGGCCGTGTTCGTCGAGAGGTAGGTGGCGGTGGGCGCCTCCAGGGCGGGCAGGCGTACACCGCCGATGACGTTGCCGAGCGCGTCGCGCGCCAGCACGCCATCGATCGCCTCCATCACCTGCCCCGCCGGAACCCGGCGATCGACGATCCGGTAATAGCCGCGGAAATCCGCGTGTGTTTCCATGCGGGCCCAGAGCGCGTTGAGAACATACGAGGCGAACACGGGTCCATCCGCCGTCGAATTCATCGCGCTGGCGCAGAGATCCGCCAGCCCCAGCGCGTCGGGCCCGAGCAGGCCCGCCGGAACGAGCTCGATATCCTTGTGCACCACGTTGTGCGCCGCGCCCGCCACCTCGAAGTAGCGAAAGGATGGCGTGTCGGGCTGCCTGCCCAGCACGTTGAAGTTCAGTGTCTCGAAATCCGTCTGCGTGATCACCTGGTAGACGGGCACCGGCAGGTCTGTCCGGACCAGGGAGTCGGGGTGAGCCAGCCGCGGCGTGCACTCAGGAAACGCGGGTGCACCGGCATCATCGCAGCGCGGACCGAAGTTGATCGGGCGCGCATGGACGTTCGACTGGATGAAATAGCCGTCGTTGACGTCATCGAGGTGGAAGGCGCTCGCGTAGGTGATCACCGAACCCGCCTGCTGTGACTCGCCCGCATGAAACAGGCGTCGTACCCGGTATGCCTGCGGCAGGGGGTTGTGCGGATCGTCGCTCTTCAGCAGGTTTGCGATCTGGCTCATCATCTCGTAGGCCAGCCCGTTCTCGGGCAGCGACAGTGTCGCGTAGCGCGATCCGCAGGACGGCGGCAACACGCCGAACACGCGGCAACCGCCGGCAAGAAACGCGATGGCGGTCGTGCTGTTGCTGACACCGACGTAGGCAATGCCGCGGCGCGCGAAATACTCCGCCGACTGGTCCCACACCGGGGCGCCATCGAATCCGGCGGTGGAGTTCCACCACTCGATGACGACGGTACCGTTGAAGGCCTTCGGATCCACGGGACGGCGTACGATCAGCCGCGTCCGGTACGGCACGTCGGCATCGATCGCCGCCAGGTCCGTCGGGCCGAGCGGCGGGTTGTGCGCGTAATTGAACAGCGTCGCGTGCCCCTCGACGAAGAACTCCTCCTCGACGTAGGGCACGCCGGGCAGGTTTCCGAGCAGGCGCGTGCCGGGCACGAAGGCCTCGCCCGGCACTTCCGGCGGCAGGGACACGGTCACCGGATCCGTCGGTCCCGCGTGGGCAAGGCGCGCGCCAGCCGGCAGCAGAAAGAGAACCAGGACGAGGAACTGCAAAACACGCGTGCTGTTCATCATGGCGTTGCCTCGACGAGTAAAAAAAATGCGCCGTTTCCAGCCGCTTCAATCCATGTCCACGTTCAACACGAGCGAGCGCAGGCGGTTCTCCATCACGCAGGGCTCCCACTCGGGCCGTTGCGCCAGTTCGAACGAGCGGCAGCGCTCGACGAACACCGCCAGCGCCTCCTCGATGGTGTATCTCGCCATCGCCTGCCCCAGGCAGAAGTGCGCACCGATGCCGAAGGACAGGTGCCACACATCCGGGTCGCGGCTGATCCTGAATTCCTCGGGATCCTGCCAGCGCTGCGGGTCGCGGTTGGGCGAGTGCAGCGGGATCATGATCGTGTCGTTGGTGCGGAAGGAATGGCCGAAGGCCTCGAAATCGTGCGCGGCCTTTTGCGGCATCTCCGCGATACCGGGATGCATGCGCAGCGTTTCCTCGCACACGCCGCGTTTCCATTTTCCCGGGTCGCTGCGAAACAGCGCCTGTTGCTCCGGATGCAGTGCCAGTTCCAGCAAGCCGGCGTCCAGGGTGCCGGCGGTCGTGCTTCCCGATCCGAAGATGGTGGAAAACAGCGTGATCAGTTCCGGCATCGACAGCGCGCCGCGATCGTCATGCGCCTCGAGCAGGCTGGTGAGCAGGTCGTCGCGCGGCTCGCGGCGCCGCTTCTCGTAGAGCGATGCCACGTGGTCCATGACCATCCGGATGGCGCCGTTGGCCTTGTCGCGCATCGCCTGCGTGACGTTCTGGCCGAAGCAGTCCGCTATGCGCGCATCGGCCAGCGGCCCCATCGAGCCCATGAGCTCGTCGGCGCCGATGCCGAGGAACTCCATCATCACCAGGCGCGGCAACTGCGCGGTGAAGCCGCGCTGGATATCGACGCTACCCGTCCTGGGGAACCTGTCGATCAATTGACCGGCGATGCTGCGGATCAACGGGCGCAGCGGCTCCATGTTGCGCCTGGACATCGCGCCGGTGACCAGCTTGCGGATGCGCGTGTGATCGGGGCCCTCCATGATGCCGAGCGCGTGGCTGCGCCAGGTGTGCAGCGGATCACCGGGGCGGAAACCCCGGGCTTCGAGCCGCTCGATCCCCTCGTTGATGAAATCGTGCCCGCGGATCGCCCACTCGGCGTCATCCCAGCGCAGCACGGCGAGCTGTCCCGTGTCCGTGAAGGCGGTGCGATGCTTCGCGCGGAACCCGGCGAGCACCGGATGGGGGTTTTGCCAGAAGGCCGGATCGCCCCAGGGAAGAAGCTCTGCCGCGCTCATGTGGTGCTCCGTTGTTCAGCTGCTTGTTGTCTTGTCGTCAGCGATCGAACCCGATCAGGGCTTCATTCTGCCACGCGCGCGCCGTCGACGTGAAAGCGCACGTAGGGGAGCTGTTCCCGCGCAATGCCGCCCACGCCCGCGGGCACGGCCGTTTGTGCGCCGGGCGCGAGCGTGCCGCGCAGGCGCAGCGGCGAGCCCTGCTGCACGACCCGCCCGGCGTTGTTCACCAGCACCGGCGTGAGCTGCACATCGCGCAGGGCCACCGGCGCGCGGTTGCGCACGACGGCGTACAACCGACCCTCGGCATCGAACTGCCCCTTCGCCGTCACGTAGTTGCCCGGATTCTGCGGCAGGTCCATGCGCATGAACTCCGCCGCCGCCGCCTGGCCGATGGGACCGCTGGATTTGGCGGCCGCACGATAGTAGGACATGGCCCTGGCTCCGTCGCCGCGATCGCGCGCGATGTTGCCGAGGTAGTAGGCCGCCGGTGCCGTGGGCAGGAGCTCGACGCTGCGGTTGAGCCACTCTTCCGCCTTGGGCTTGTTGCCGGCCTGCAACTGCGCCACGCCGCCACCCAGCCAGGAACCGAAGTAGCCCGGATTCAGCGCCGTCGCTTTCTGGTAATGCGGTATCGCGGCCTCGGGCCGCTTCTCCGCGAGCGCCAGCTCGCCCATCAATTCATGGAAGCGGCCTTCGCGCGGCAGCAACTGGATGGCCTCCCCGGTCAACGACCTCGCCGCTGCGAAATCCTTCCTGCGCGCCGCCACGATCGCCTTGTCGTACTTGTCGTACGCCGGCTTGATCGCGCGCAGCGGCTTCATGCGCGCCGCATAGCGCTCGGCGCCCAGTTCCCCGCCGCGGCCGAGCTGTTCGGCAGCAAGGCGGTTCTGGGCAACGCGCTCGGCCGAGGGCGGGTGCGAGGCGAACAGGCCCTCCAGCCAGCCCTGCTTCTTCGCGCCGCTCTCGGACAGGCGCACGAAGGTCTCCTGCAGGGTGACCGCGCCCCAGGGATCGTAACCGGCGGCCTTCATGTACTTCATGCCGTACTGGTCGCCATCGAGCTCCTGTTCGCGGCTGTACTTCTGCTGGATCATCTGGGCCCCGACGCCCGCGCCCTGGATGGCCAGGTTGGCCGTGTTCTGGTCGACGCCGCCGATGGCCGCGCCGATCTGCGCCGCCGCCATGCCAACCTGCAGCAGGGTGCCGCGCTCCTGCGCCTTGGCGCCATGGCGCGCCGCCGCGTGCACGATCTCGTGGCCGAGCACCGCCGCGAGCTCGGCCTCGTTCTGCAATTCGGTGAGCAGGCCCCTGTTGACCGCGATCTTGCCGCCGGGCAGGGCCCAGGCGTTCGGCACCGAGCTGTTGAGCACGACGAACTCGTACGGCAGCTTGCGATCGGCCACCGCCGCGAGTTTCTGTCCCACTTCGTCCACATAGTCCGTCAGTTCGGGCATCACGGTGAAATCGCCGCCTTCGCTCTGGCGGGTCGGCGCGTAGTACTGCTCGCCCATCTTCACTTCCTGGGCTTCGGATACGAACTGGATCTCCTTGTCGCCCGTCACGGGGTTGACGCCGCAGGCGCTCAGGACACCGACCGAGAAGATGCACAGGCATAATTTCAGGCTTCGCATGGCCAACTCCTTCGCGGGGATGCGGGCAACGTTCGGCATCGTATATCCGACGACGACGCAGCCGGTCAAATGTGCCCGCGGGAAAGCGACGCCCGTGGACTCGGGATCGCGACCTACGTGCAGGCGCCGCCGGGCAAGCGCCGGCACGCGCTAATCCGCGCCGGGGCATCGACACGTACAATCGTGATGGCGACCCCCACCGGCATGAAGCTCGCAAGGCTGCCGCGAATCGCACTGGTGGTGCTGTTCGCGCTGGCGCTGTCGGCGTGCGGCACGCGCCTGCTCTACGAGCGCATCGATACCCTGCTCTATTTCCAGCTCGCCAGCCAGGTCACCCTGGACGACGGGCAGGCCCGCGCGCTGCGCGCCTCGCTGCGCGAGCTCCACGCCTGGCACCGCGGCGCGGCACTGCCGGCGTATGCCGAATTCCTCGAGACCCTGGCGGATGACATGGCGCAGCCGGTGGGCGCGGGCGGCATCGACGCGGCGCGCATCGCTCTCGAGGGCTTGTGGCGCGATACGGTCGCGGGCGTCGCACCCACGGCCGCACGCTGGCTCGCGGGTCTCGATCCCGCGCAGCGCGAGGAATTCTTCGCCGGCCTGGCCGAACGTGACGTGGAGCTGCGCCGGGAGTACTGCGACATCGGCGACGAGGAGCGCAGGCGCAACCGCGAGCGCGCGGTGGTTTCCGCGCTGGGCGACTGGGTGGGTCGCCTCGGTCGGGAGCAGAGGACACTGGTGCGCGAGCAGTTGCGGGGCATCGACGCCAACGGCTGCGACTGGATCGCGAGCCGCGCGGGCTTTCGCGAGCGCCTGCGACAGCTCGTCGACACGCATGCCGCGCAGCCGCACTACGAGGCGCGTGTGGCGCGCCTGCTGATGCACCCCGAAGACGGCTGGGACGCCGCCTACCGCGCGCGCTACGCGGCCAACAGCGCGGTCGTCGTGACGATGCTGGCGGAGCTCGACCGCACGCTCAGCGAACGCCAGCGCGCGCGGCTCGGCGCGAAGTTGCGCCGCTACGCCCTGGATTTTCGCGAGCTCGCCGCCATCTGAGCGGCAGCACTTGCCGCGCCAGCGCCGCGCTCACGAACCCGCAAGACCGGCCAGGTAATCAGTGATCATCCGTGCCAGCTCCTCGGTGCTCCCCGGCGACAGGATGTCCCCCGCGAGCACGTGTTGCGACGGGTCGGCGGAGCGCTCGAACACGACCAGCCGTTTGCGCTCCCCGCCCCACTCGGCAAACGCCTCGGCCACCGCCGCCGGGTCGATCACCCGGTCCGCCGGCGAATAGATCATCAGCGTCGGGACGCCGATCGCGGACTTGTCGAGAGCCGCCACCTCCTTCACGAGCCGCACCAGTTCCGGCAGCGCCCGGTAGGGATAACTCCACGTCCAGTAGCGGGCCTGGCGCGCGTTGTGCGGCTGCCAGCTGCGGTAGCCCTCGCCGAGATAGCCGAGCAGCGCCGGTCCGAGCAACGGCCAGTCGAGCAGGTACAGCGTGCGGTCACGCGGCGCGAAATTGGGCGAGATCATCACCAGCGCGGCCAGCGAGTCGTCGTGCACGCGGCTCGCCGCCCAGGTCGACAGCGTGCCGCCCGTGGACGTCGACAGCAGCACGACGCGCTCGCCGATGGCGCGCCCGATGGCCAGCGCTTCCAGCGTGTCCTGCTGCCACGCCGCCACGGAACCCTCCAGCATCGCCGCGCCATCGCGCCCGTGGCCGGTGAGGCGCGTGTGGAACAGGTTCGCGCCTAGCGCGGCGGCGACCCGCTCTGCGAGCGGGAACACTTCCTGGCGCGTCGCCGAGTAGCCGTGCAGGTAGACCAGCGCCAGCGGCGTCCGGGCCGGTTCGCCGCCGGCCCACCGCACCGCGCGTTCGGCTCCCGGCGTGATGCCCGGTTCGAGCCGCTCGCGCGCCGCGAGGTACGCCTCCACCTCGGCGGGCGCGCCGGGAAACGTGCCGCCACGCGCCGCGAAGCACACCAACAGCAGGCAGACGATCGCCGGCAAGCGCGACATGGCGTGGCGGCCTGTCACTTCATCGCGGTTGCATGGCGTCGTTCGCCCGCTGCGCAGGCTCGCGCGAGCCCCGGACAATGCCGCGACAACACAGCCGGTGCACACAACATCGCAGCATTCCTCGCGCTCCCAACCGAGCCGGCATTGTTGTGGCCCGATGCGCCACGCGCAACCACGCCGCATGGGGCGCCATGGTCGACATCGCAGTGCCTGGCCTGCGTCGGCCGGTCGCCGCAGTTGGGCTATGCTGGCGGGGATCGCACGAGGGCACGACGTGAAGATTCTGCTGGCGGAGGACGACAAGCGGCTGAGCGAGCGGCTCAGGACCGACCTGAAGCGCCGCGGCTATGCCGTGGACGTGGCGGACAACGGCATCGACGCCGAGCACCTCGGCACCGAGTGGCCCTACGACGCCGCGATCCTCGACCTCGGCCTGCCGCAGCGCCCGGGCCTGGAGGTGCTGCGCAACTGGCGCCGGCAGGGCATCGCGCTGCCCGTGCTGATCCTCACCGCGCGCGACGCCTGGCACGAGAAGGTCGAGGGCTTCAACGCCGGTGCCGACGACTACGTGGCCAAACCCTTCCATGTCGAGGAACTCCTCGCGCGCCTCGGGGCGCTGATCCGGCGCGCGCACGCCCAGCCCGCGGGCGTGGTGAGCGCCGAAGGCCTCACGCTCGACGAGACGCGCCAGGTGGCGCTCCGCGGCGAGCGGGAGATTGCGCTGTCCGGGATCGAATTCCGGCTGCTGCGCTATTTCATGCTGCATCCGGGCCAGGTGCTGTCGAAGTCGCACCTGGCCGAACATCTCTACGCCAGCGACGCCGACCCCGAGAGCAACGTCATCGAGGTGCACGTCAACCGCCTGCGCGGCAAGCTCGGCGCCGACTGCATAACGACCCGGCGCGGGCAGGGCTACGTGTTCGGAGCCCCGGCCTGATGCGTTCGCTGCTCGCGCCATTGGTAGCGGGACTCGTGCTGAGCCTGGCCGCGGTATTCGGCGTGCAGTGGTCGATGTTCCGCATCGAGTTCGATGCGATGATCGTCGAGTACATCGCCCACGAGCTCACCCACGACGCCGAGGAGATTTTCGGTTCGCTGACCGTCCTGCCCAGCGGTGAAACCAGACTGGCGCTGACCCACTTCGACCCCCCGTTCCTGCGCCCGGGTTCCGGCCGGTATTTCCAGATCCTCGTCGATGACGGCACCGTGCTGCGTTCGCCGTCGCTGGACGGCGAGAGCCTGGCCGTCCCCACGGTGAATCGCGGGCGCCGGCGCGTCACGCACGTGGCCGGCCCGCACGAGCAGGACCTGCTGATCAGCGCGGTCGGCTACGAGTTCGCCGGGCGCCAGCTCACCATCGGCGTCGCCGCCGACCTGAATCCCGTCCGGTCGCAGTTCGAGCGCCTGATGACGCATTATTCGCGGGTCTCGGTGCTGATGTTCGCGCTGCTGGTCGCGCTGCAGGTCGCAATCGTGCGCCTGGCGTTCGGCACCCTGCGGCGGGTGAAAGCCGACGTGGGCCGCCTCGAGCGCGGCGAAATCACCCAGCTGGGCGAACGCGTGCCCGCCGAGGTGCTGCCGCTGGTGCAGGAGATCAATCGCCTGCTGGCCCTGCTGACGCGGCGCCTGCAGCGCTCGCGCGAGGCGCTCGGCAACCTGGCACACGCGCTGAAGACGCCCCTCACCGTGCTGCAGCACATGGCCGACGACGATCAGTTCCAGCGCGACCCGGAGCTCGCCCGGCAGATGGCGGAGCAGGTGAGCATCCTGCGCAGCCGCATCGACCGGGAACTGCGGCGTGCCCGCGTCGCGGGCGGGCGAAGCACGGGCGCACCGGTGGCCGTCGCGAAGGAAATCGACGCGCTGGCGCAGACGATGGGCAAGCTCCATCGCGAGCGCAACCTCGACATTGCCTGCCGCATCGACCCGGAGGCGGCATTCAGCGGCGACCGGGAGGATTTCATGGAAATGTGCGGCAACCTGCTCGACAACGCCTGCAAGTGGGCGCGCTCGCGCGTGCGCGTCACGGTGCACGACGGCGGCGCGCTGGCGCTGAGCGTGGAGGACGACGGCCCCGGCTGCTCACCCGGGGACCTGGAGCGGATCGCACGACGCGGCGTGCGGCTGGACGAGGCGACCGAAGGCCATGGTCTGGGGCTCGCGATCGTCGACAGCATTGCCTCTTCCTATGGTGCGGAGCTCCATTTCGGGCGTTCACCGGAACTGGGCGGCTTCGCCGTGACCGTCAGCTTCCCGGGGACGCAACGGCCCGTCCGGGGCGTGAATCGCACAGCGACACCGGACAACGCCAACTCATGACCGAGCTCCCCACCCTGAGCGCGATGCTGGCGGCGATCACGCGGCTCGAACCGCTGCTGCGCGCGCAAATGCCCGCGGGCCGGCGTGCGGCGCGCCTGCCCGCGCCGGTGGTGGAGCAACTGCTCCGGCTCGGTCTGTTCCGGTTGTGGATCCCGCGCCGTTACGGTGGCCTCGAGATGTCGCTGCCGGCGGCACTGGCCATCCACGAAGCCGTGGCGCAGCTCGACGGCTCGACCGGCTGGGCCGTGATGATCGGCTCCGGTGGCGGCCTGTTCGCCGCCTGGCTCGCGCCACCGGTTGCCGGGCGCCTGTTCGGCGCAGCCGACGCGTTGGTGGCCGGCTCGGGGGCGCCGAACGGCAGCGCCGCGCGCGTGCCGGGGGGCTTCCGCGTCACGGGACGCTGGCGCTACGCGAGCGGCGCCGATCACGCCAGCGTGTTCACGGCCAACTGCCGGGTGACGGAGCCCGGCAGCAATCCGGCGCCGTTGATTCGCGCGATGGCTTTCGCGCCGGCGGATGTAAAGATCCACCGCACCTGGGACAGCAGCGGCCTGCGCGCCACCGGCAGTCACGATATCGAGGTGCGCGACGTCTTTGTGCCGGAGGAGATGAGCTTTTCCGTGTTCACGGACCCGGTGCTGGAAAACGGACCGTTGTACCGCCTTGCGTTCGCGACACTGACCGAGTTGCCGGTGAGCGCGGTCGCGCTCGGCATCGCGCGGCGCGCCTGCGAGGAATTCGCGGCGCTCGCGGGATCGAAATGCGCACCCGGCAGCACGGTTGCGTTGCTCGGACTCGACCTCGTCCAGGCGGCCCTGCACCGCGCGCGCGACGTGGTCGCGAACGCGGCCCGCGAACAGCACGCGCAGGCTGCCGAGGTCTGGGAAGAGGCGCTGGCAGGAATCCGCCCGGCCCCGCATGTCGGGGCGGCGCGCACGGTGGCCTGCGTGCGGCGCGTGCGCGGCCTGGTCACGGCCGTCGGCGATCTGGTGCCGCTGGCCGGCATGAACGCGCTGCAGCGCGAGGATCCCTTTGCCCTCGCGTGGCAGGACCTGAACGCGGCGGCGGCGCATTACTCCGTATCGCCGCTGCAGCTGGCGGAGCAGGATGGGCGCGATATCGCGGCCAGGGGCCGCTCCTACGACCTGCCCGTCGCGTCGTCGCCGCTAGCGTCTTGCGACGCGCCTTCGCCGACGGGGAATGGCGCTGCCGCCGCCAGGCCACCCGATTCGGGCGAGTAGTGCTCGCGGTAGATCGTGACGAAGGCGAGCAGGCTCGCGATCACGATCGGCCCGATGATCAGGCCGGTGACCCCGTAGACGCTCGCACCGCCGATGATGCCGCAGAAGATCAGCAGGATCGGCATGCGCGCGCGGCTGCCGATCAGGATGGGCTTCAGCACGTTGTCGGCCAGGCTCACCAGGAAGAAACCCCACGCGAACACGAAAACGCCCCAGGCGGGCGACTTCATGAAGATGAAGACGCCGATCGGCGCCCACACCAGTCCTGCGCCCACCACCGGGATCATGGCGGCGAAACCCGTCATCACGCCGAAAAACACCGCCAGCGGCACCCCGGCGATCTGGTAGCCGATCATCGCCAGCAGGCCCTGTATCACCGCGGTCAGCAGCGCACCGCGAATCACCGCCGTGACTGTCTGGTAGATGCGCAGCGCGATCGACTGCGCCTGCGCCACCGGCATCGGCACGGTGTCGAACAGCCAGTGCAGGAAGCGTTCGCCGTCGCGAAAGCAGAAGAACAGCAGCACCAGGATCAGCATCAGGTTCACGACACCGAGCAGGATGTTGCGGGCCATGACGGCGCCGACATTGGCGATCTTCGCGCTGGCCACATTTATGTTGCCGAGCATGAATTCCTGCAGGTCGAACTGCGCGAACAGGCTGATCTGTCCGGCGAACTCGCTCAGCCGGTGCCAGTAGCCCTGCAGGAATCCGGGAAGCAGGCTGGCCGAAAAGGCACCCTCGGGCGACTGAAACGCGCCGATCCAGCCACGCACCGTCGGGTAGAGTTCCGCGGACTGGCGCACCACCACCCCGAGCACGAACAGTGTGGGCACCAGCACCAGCAACAGCACCGCCAGCGTGCTCAGCCCCGCGGCAACACCCTCGCGCGAGGGCAGCCGGCGCTGCAGGAACTTGTGGATCGGGAAGCAGACCAGCGCGAGCGAGGCGGCCCAGATGATGGCGTCCGAGAACAGCGACAGGATCAGCAGCAGCTGGTAGATCAGGAAGGCGAACGCGCCGAAGAAGAACCAGCGCACGATACGCCCCTGTTCCGCACCCGCTGGTGCGCGCGCCGACGGAGTCGCGCCAGCCGGTGCTGGCGCTGGCGCTGGCGGCGGCGCAGCTTCGTCGATCATGGCGATACCGTTCCGTCGATCCCGAGGAACGTCATTGTAGCCTGCCGCGCCCGGGCATCGCGCGCGCCCAGCCGAGGAAATCCTCCAGGATCAGGTACAGCGCCGGCACCAGCAGCAGCGTGATCACCGTCGCGAACAGCACGCCGAAGGCCAGCGATATCGCCAGCGGCACGAACATCATGGTCGAGATGTCCGCCGTGGCCATCAGCGGCGCCAGCCCGATGAAGGTGGTCGCGGAGGTGAGCAGGATCGGGCGAAAGCGCACCGCGCCGGCGCGCAGCACCGACTCCTCCACCGCCACCCCCGCGAGGCGCTGCTGGTTCACGTAGTCGACCAGCACCAGGCTCGCGTTCACCACCACGCCCGACAGCGCCACGATGCCGAGCAGCGAGAAGAAGGCGAGCGCCTGGCCCATGATCAGGTGACCCAGCAGCGCGCCGATGACGCCGAACGGGATCGCGCTCATGATCACGAAGGGCTGCAGGTAGGAACGCAGCGGCACCGCGAGCAGCGCGTAGATGATCAGCAGCGCCAGCAGCGTCATCCCCACGAGGCTGCCCATGGCCTCGGCGCGCTCCTCCGCCTCGCCGGCAAGCGCGAAGGAGATGCCGGGGAATTTCGCCTCCAGGCGCGGGAACTCGGTGTCGGCCACCGACGCCAGCACCTTTTCCGGCACCACCACCTCGCGATCCACATCACCCTGCACGCTCACCACGCGCTGTCCGTCCACGCGGCGTATGGTGGAATGACCGCGTCCGACCGTGGTTTCGGCCACGCTCATCGAGGGAACCTCGACACCCTGCGCTGTCCGGATGCGCATGTTCTCCAGGTCGCCCAGCGACACCCGCTCCGCTTGCGGCAGCCTCACCATCACGCGCACGTCGTCGCGTCCGCGCTGCACGCGTTGCGCTTCCTCGCCGTAGAACGCCTGGCGCACCTGGCGGCCGAGGTCGCGCTGCGACAGCCCGAGCAGTTCGGCCTCGGGGCGGATCGCGAGCAGGATTTCCTGCTTGCCGGCGCGGTAGGTGTCGCTCACGTCGAACACCCCGTCGTAGCGCGCGAGCGTCTCGCGCAGTTCGGACGCCGCCTCGCCGAGCTGGTGCACGTCGCGACCGCGCAGCTCGATGTCGATGGGCTTGCCGGCGCTGAAGGCCTCGGCCGTGAACGTCAGCTCCAGCGCATCGGGAATCGGACCGGTGAGCTGGCGCCACAGCGCGGCCGCCTCCGCCGAGCCCATGCCGCCGCGCTCGGCATAGGGGCGCAGCTCCACCAGCACTTCCGCCACGTGGCTGCCCTCGCCGGCGTCCGAACCGAGCGAACCGCGGCCGACACGCTTGCCCACCGAGGCCATGACGTGCCGCACGGCCGAAGGCTCCGCATCGTCACGGCGCCCCCCATCGAGGCGCTCGCGCAGCGCCTCGGCCGAAGCTTCCAGCCGGCGTGCGGCCTGCTGCGTCACCTCGGCGGGGGTCCCCTCGGGCATGGTCAGCGAGGCAAACAGGCGGTCGCCCTCGACCGACGGAAAGTACTGGAACACGATGCGACCGCTCGCGAGCAGGCCCACCATGACGATCATGACGGCCACGCCGATCGCGCACACCACGTAGCGGTGTGCTATCGCGCGGCGCATCAGCGGCTGGTAGCTGTCGGCGATGAAACGCTCCAGGCGCGCCGATATGCGGTCCTGCAGGCGCTCCAGCCAGTTCTCGTCGCGCGCGCCGGCCCTGCGCACCGTCTGGCGGGCGAGGTGCGCCGGCAGGACGAGCTGCGATTCGAGCAGGCTGAAACACAGGCACAGCACCACCGTCAGGCCGACCGCGGCAAAGAACGACGCCATGCCGCCTTCCAGCGTGATTATCGGCAGGAACGCCGCCTGCGTCGTGAGCACGCCGAAGATGACCGGCACCGAGACCTCGCTGGCGCCGCGTATGGCCGCCTCGCGCGGTGCCATGCCCTCGAGCTCGAAGGCGTGCACGCGCTCGCCCACGACGGTGGCGTCGTCGACGATGATGCCGAGCACCAGCAGGAAGCCCATCAGCGACAGCGAGCTGATCGTGAGGCCTGCCGCCGGAAACATCGCGAGCGCACCGAGCATCGCGACCGGCATTCCCACGCTCACCCACAGCGCGATGCGCAGGCGCAGGAACAGCGCGAGCACCACGACCACCAGCACGAGGCCGCTCCAGGCGTTGCCGAGCAGCGCATCGAGGCGATCGACGAGATCCTGCGACTCGTCGCGCGAGATGTCGATCGCCATGCCCTCGGGCAGCTGCGCGCGCTTGCGCCCGAGGTAGTCCTTGACGGCGCCGGCGATCTCCAGCGTGTCTTCCTCGCCGACGCGCGAGACCTGCAGCAGCAGCGCGGGCTTGCCGTCGTAGCGCACGCGCAGGTCGGTATCCTCGAAGCCGTCGACCAGGGTCGCGATCTCGCCTAACGTGAGCGCGGTGCCGTCGGCGCGCTTCGTCACCACGATGTCGCGGAATTCCCCGCCCGTGTAGCGCTGCCCCTTGGTGCGCAGCAGGATCTCGCCGCCCGCGCTCTTCACCAGTCCGCCCGGCACGTCGAGGCTGGCGTCGCGGATCGCCTGCGCGATGCGGTCGAACGTGAGCCCGTATTGCCGCAGCGTGTGTTCCGAGACCTCGACCGCGATCTCGTAGGGCCGTGCGTACTGGAGGCGCACCTGGCTGATGCGCGGATCCTCCGTGAGTTCCTCGCGCACCTCCTCGGCCAGCTCCTTCAGCGCGCGCTCGTCGGTGTGGCCCGAGATCGCGAGCTCCATCACGGTCGTCATCACCGTGACCTCGTTGATCACCGGCCGCTCGGCCTCCACCGGAAAGGTGTTGATCGCATAGACCCGCGCGTTGACGTCATCGAGCGCCTTGCTCTTGTCGGCGTCGTGGTGCAGCTGCACCAGCACCGAGCACAGTCCTTCCGCCGCGGAGGTCATGATCTTCCTGATGCCCTCGGTGCCCTCGATGGCCTCCTCGATGCGCAGGCAGACCCCGGCCTCGACTTCCTCCGGCGCCGCGCCGAGGTAGGGCACGGTGATCTGGATGTAATCCAGCTCGAGGTTGGGGAACTCCTCCTTGCGCAGCTGCGACAGCGAGATCAGGCCCCCGGCGATGAAGAGCAGCATCAGCAGATTGGCCGCTACCGGGTTGTCGACCCACCAGGCAATGAGGCGTTGCATCGGATCAGGACTCCGCGTCCGTGTCGCTCGCGACCGGCGCCACCCGCATGCCGTCCACCACCAGTTGCAGCGGCGAGACGCACACACGCTCGCCGGCCTCGATGCCGGAGCTGACCAGCACGGTATCGCGGTCGGCGCGCAGCAGCGTCACGGGACGAAAGCGCAGGCGGTCTTCGGCATCCACCACCAGCACGCGGTCGCCGTCGCGCAGCGCGGCGCGCGGGAGCTCGATCACCCCGCGCGCGGTCTGGCCGCGGATCTCGGCCTGCACGAAGAGCCCGACCGGCAGCGGCGCCTGCTCGGGCGCGTCCGGGTTCTCCACGCGCGCCACGACGTGCACCATGCGGCTGCCCGCATCGATCTCGCCCTCGGTGCGCACGATGCGCCCCTCCCAGTTCCAGCGCTGGCCGCCGAACTCGGCATGCAGGCTGACCGGCGCCGCATCGCCGCCGGGGGCGATGCCGCTGCGAATAAGCGCCGGATCGAGGAATGCGAGCTGACGGTCGGCGATCGGCAGGCGCACTTCCATGTAATCGGTAGCGTAGAGCGTTGCGATCCGGTCGCCACGGCTGAGCGTCTGCCCGATGTCGACGCGCGCGCTGCGCACCCGGCCGCCGAAGGGCGCGCTGATGGCGGTGCGCGCGAGGTCCAGCCGCGCGCGCTCGAGGGCGACCTCGGCCTCCTTCAATACCGACTCCGCGACGCGGCGGGCGCGCGATGCGTTCTCGGCCTGCGAGCGGCTCGCCAGCTCGCGCGCCAGCAGCGTCGCCATGCGCTCGGACTCGAAACGCGCGAATTCCGCCTCGGCCTGCGCGCGCATCAGCACCGCCTCGGCGGCGCCGACGCCGCTGCGGTAATCGCTGTCGTCGATGCGCAGCAGCAGCTCGGCGGCGGCGAAACGCCCGCCCGAGCGCAACGACGGCGACATCCAGACCACCCGCCCCGAGACTTCCGGGATCAGCTCCGCCTCGGTGTGCGGTTCCACCGTGCCCTGCGAGCGGACGATCAGCGGCACGTCGACCGGGACCGCCTGCACCGTGCGCACGGCGAGCAGCGGACGCTCGAGCTGCTGGGGCTGCAGCACCGGACGCGTGGCGTAGAGCACGATCGCGACCAGGCAGCCTGCCGCGATCACCGCGGCGGCGAGCAGCAGCTGGCGCCGACGTCCGGCGCCCGCGGCGAAAATCGGTGTCTGCGGCTCCATCGCGGTCATTCGGTTTCTCCGTTTGCCGCGGCGCCCGCGCCGGGGGCAGCCGGGGACGGCTTCCAGCCCCCGTCCACCGAGCGCACGTGCAGGTCCATCTGCGGGTAGGCGATCTCGATGCCCTTGTCGCGGAACACCTCGGCAATGCGCATGTGCAGATCGTTCTGCACCTGGAATCGCAACGCGAGATCCTCGACGTGGGCGAAGCAGCGCATGCTGAGCGAGCTCGGACCGAATTCGCGGAAGATCACGTTCGGCGCCGGCTCCTTCATCACGCGCGGATCGGCATGCAGGATCTCGAGCAGCGTCTCGCGCACCACGCGCGGATCGGCGTCGTAGGACACGCCCACGTCGAAGCTGAACCGCACCACGGAGGACGACAGCGTCCAGTTGATCAGTCGCTCGGTGACGAACATCTGGTTCGGCACGATGATCTCGCGGTTGTCGAAATCGGTGATCGTGGTGGCACGCATGCGGATCCGGTTGATCGTGCCGCTGAACTCGCCCAGCGTGATCACGTCGCCGATGCGCACCGGGCGCTCGAACAGCATGATCAGGCCGGAGAAGAAGTTGGCGAAGATCGCCTGCAACCCGAAGCCCAGGCCGACCGACAGGCCCGCGGCCATCCACTGCAGCTTCGACCAGCCGAAGCCGAGCATCTGCAGCGCGAAAAACGCCGCGAGCACGGCGATCACGTAACGGATCACGGTCTGGATCGCGTACAGCACCCCCTTCTCGGTGATCACGCTGTAGAACACGATGCCGATCAGCGAGGGTATGCCGGATGCCAGCACCATGCCGAGCGCCATCACCAGCAGCGCACCGCCCGCGTCGAACGCGGACACCGTGGACACGGTTTCCTTGCCGTCGACGGTGTCGGCATAGCTCCACAGCGCCACGCTGTCGAAGATCGACAGCGCCGTGAAGAACTGCTGCCAGATCAGCACCATCAGCAGCGCCGCCGCGCCCGCGACCGCCACCTGCAGCAGCGCCACGGCGCTCGCGTTCATCTTCTCGAGGTCGATCTCCTCGAAGGCATCGCCGGCGGCGCGCGGCGGCGGCGCGGTGCCGGCCACGTTCGCCGGCTCCTCCTGCGCCACCGTATCCTGTGCTGCCGCCAGCGAACGCCGCGCGGCAATGGTCAGCCCGAGCAGGCCGGCGTCGAGCAGCATCTTCGCCGCCACCAGCACCACGCTGCTGAGGAACACGCGCAGCTGCAACTCGCGCGCCGTGAAGTGATAGCCCTGCACGTCGAGCAGCACCACCAGCGGTTGCGCGACGACGATCGCGACCAGCAGGATCCAGCCGATGCGCGACAGCATCGGGTGCCCGCGGGAGTAGAACGCGGAGTCGAACATATCGCGTCCGGCGCGCAGTATGAGCACCAGGAAGACGAAGAACGCGACGGTGACCATCAACCCGGTCACGCGATACGCCTGGCTCGCCGCCGTGGCACCCGCGAGCAGCGCCACGGTCGTCGAGACGAACGCAAGCGGCAGCATCACCCACAACCCGGCGCGCAGCAGGCGGCGCACGCTCAGCACCCGCGCGGTCTTCCAGCGCAGGTGTCCCCGCGCGAAGCCGTCCGTCCCCATCGCCTGCAGGATCACCAGGTACAGGTAACTGAGGCCAGCGGTCCGGTACGAGGCGTCCGACAGCGCGCGCGCTAGCGCACTGTCACCCTCCATCCGTGCCAGCAGCCAGCTGGCCCAGAGCAGCAGCAGCGGTACCGGCAAGGCGACCAGCAGGTGGATGCCGAACGCCATCAGGCCCATGCGATAGCGGTAGTCGCGCCAGCCCACGCGGCGCAGGCTGATCGCCGCGATCCGATCAGCCAGGGGCTTGCGGTACCACGAGACCAGCACCAGCACCAGCAGCGCGAGCAACGCGCTTGCCGGGTGCGCCAGCGCGTGCGTACGCAGCTGGCTGCCGAGACCCGACCAGTCCTGCGCCGCGAGCAGCGCCGCGGTGGCGCGCGGCCAGGCGATGAAATCCGCGAGGCCTAGCTTCGGATGCGATTTCATCCAGATCAGGTTGCGGTCCACGAGCTCGCGGAACTTCGCGGCCACCTCCGACTGCTCGCGATAGGCCTGCTCCAGGTCCACGATCTGCCCGGTGAAAACCGTGTAGGTGCGGTTGAGCGCCTCCAGCAGCCGGTTCCTGGCGCTCAACAGGCGGTCAGCCTCGGCCACCGCGGCCGCGAGTTCGGCCGCCGACAATCCCGTGTCGGCTTCCAGCGCGCGATAGACGGTCTCGCGCAATTGCACCTCCGCCGAGAGCAGCCGCGCCACCTGGAATTCGCGCAGGCGCGTACCCGATAGCAACTCGGCGGTGGTTCCCAGGTCGAGCGCGGGCTGCCCGTAGCTGCCGAGCTTCGCATACTGCTCCATCAGCACCGGCCCGAGCGCGTCGCTCAGCGCCGCGATCTCGAGCTGCTGGCGGATGCTGTCGTAGGCGCTGCTGACCTCGGCGAGCTGCGCCGTCGCGCGATCCACGTCCGCGCCCGCCGATTCCGAGCGTCCGACCACCTTGACGTACTCGTCGCTGAGCGCGGCGATCTCCTCGCGCAACGCCACGATCGCCGGATGTGCCGACCCGGGCCCGGCGAGTTGCGCGCGTACATCCTCGCGCAGCTGTTCGGCCTCGCCTATGCGCTTGAGGTTGTCCATGCCCAGCAACTCGGCCAGGAACTGCTCGGTCTGTTCGCGCTGCGCGGTGACGAGTTTCAACTCCGTCTGCACCGCATGCAGCCGCTCGGGAATCGTGCGCGCCTCGGTTTCGAGGCGCGCGATGCGGCTGGCCTTCAGCTCGCGGTCGACCAGCCACTGGTCCATGCGCGCCTGGCTCATCGCCTCGCTCTCGCCGGCCACCCTGGCAGGCGCCTTGGCGGGGGGTTCGGTTGCGCTGAGCGTGGCCTTCAGCTCCTGGCGCGACGATTCCACCCGTCCCTGCAGGCTGTTCGCGCTGTTGTTCAGGGAGGTTTCCCGGGCGCGCAGCTCCGCGAGCCGGGAACGGGTCTCGCGCAGCAGCCGCTCCAGGCGCTCGACCGCCACACCCTGGCCGAGCCCCTTGGCGGAGCGCGCCTGGCGCTGCAGGTCGTTCAGCCCGGCCGTGAAGCGCGCGACCTTGGCCGGGGACTCCTGGAACAGCCGCTCGTAGCGGGCCTGGTTCTCGCGGTTTTCCGCGACCGCGTGCAGGTTCTGCACGTTCTCGAGATAGATCTCGATCAGTCGCGCGTTCTGCGGGTCCTCGGCCGAGCCGGCGCGATAGACCTCGAGCTGACGCTCCATGGCCTCGAGCGTCGGCGTCGCGACCGCGGCGTCGGCGCTGGCTACGCTGGCGGCGCTCGCGCCAGGCACGCTCGTGCAAGCCAGCAGCAGGAGCAATAGGGGGCGCAGCGCGCGGGCGCGGCAAAACGACTGGAACATGGGGCGGGCTCGTCGCTCGAATGGGGTCACAAGGGCCGGAATTCTAGCGCAACGGCCCGCCCCCATGCGCGCCCCGCCGGTAGCGGCGCACATCCGCCCGGCGCGGACGGCATCCGCCGCTGCGCGCGACGCGTATACTGCGCGCTGATCACGGAGGTTGGCATGAAGCGCAGGATCATCGTCGGCATCAGCGGCGCCAGCGGCGTCGTCTACGGCGTGCGCCTGCTGCAGCAACTGCGTGCGCTGGGCGATGTCGAGACGCACCTGGTCGTGAGCGAAGGCGGCGCACGCACGCTGGCCGTCGAAACCGACTGGCGCCCGGACGACCTGCGCGGGCTGTGCGACGTCTGGCACCGCCACGACAACCTCGCCGCCTCGATCGCCAGCGGCTCGTTCCTCACCCACGGCATGATCGTGGCGCCGTGCAGCATCCGCACGCTCTCGGGCATCGCGAACTGCTACGCCGAGAACCTGATGCTGCGCGCGGCCGACGTCACCCTGAAGGAGCGCCGCCGGCTGGTGCTGATGGTGCGGGAGACTCCGCTGCACAAGGGCCACCTCGAACTGATGCTGCGCGCCACCGATTACGGCGCGCAGATCCTGCCGCCCTCGCCGGCCTTCTACCACGGGCGCCAGACCCTGGACGAGGTGATCGACCAGACCGTGGGCCGCGCCCTCGATTGTCTCGGCCTGCAGCACGAACTGGTGCCGCGCTGGGGCCCGCCCGCCTGATCCCTCGTGGTGTCGGGCCCGCCCACTTTTGATGGACGATCGCTGTCAATGAAATGAGGGAGTACCTGTTGTAATTTATCGGTCGGGGGTTATGCTGATTTCGCTTGAACACCCGGAACGGGTCGTCTGGCACGGACCCAACCAACGAGAATTTGGAGGTAAGCAATGCAACTCAAAGGTTCCAAGACCGCAAAGAACCTGGCCGACGCCTTCGCCGGCGAAAGCCAGGCCAACCGTCGCTACCTGTACTTCGCGGCAAAGGCTGACGTCGAAGGCGCACCGGACGTGGCAGCGGTATTCCGCTCGACCGCCGAGGGCGAGACCGGCCACGCGCACGGCCACCTCGAATACCTCGAGCAGGTCGGCGATCCGGCCACCGGCCTGCCGATCGGC
>DAORUQ010000018.1:0-29258 GCA_035433265.1 Pseudomonadales bacterium
CGACGCCGGCCTCGATCTGCGCGTGCGTGGGATCCGGTTCGACGCCGTCGTAGACCGCGCAGGCCGCGCCCGCCGCTTCCAGCGCCTGCGCCAGCGGCGCGATGAGCCCGATCTTCACCAGCACCGCGTCGGTGACGATCAGCACGCGGCGCGCGCCCAGTTCGACCACGGTGGCGCACAGGCGCTGCGCCGAGCCGGGCCCGGCGAGCAGGATGGGTTTGCGCCCCGACATCACGCTGATCGTGAGCTGCAGGATCAGCAGCTGCAGCCGGTGCAGGAACAGTTTGAGCGCGCGAGGCATGGCGAATCTCCGCTGCGTGAAGGCGCCCGGTCGCGTGCCGACCCCGATCCGGTCAATGCCCGCGTGCGCCGGGAGCCTTATAAACCGTCCGTCCGGAAGGCGGCAAGCCCCGCGCGGTGCGTCAGCCCCCGCTCAGTTCCAGCAGCAGACGGTTGAGCCGCTGCACGTAGGCCGCGGGGTCCTCCAGCTCGTCGCCCGAGGCGAGCTGGGCCTGCTCGAACAGGATCGTGGCCAGCGTGGCGAAACGGTCCTCGTCGGGCTCGGCGTCGAGGCGCTTCACCAGCGGGTGATCGGGGTTCAGCTCCATGATCGGCTTGGCCTCGGGCACCTGCTGCCCGGCGGCCTGCATGATGCGGCGCATCTGCACGCCCATGTCGTGATCGCCGACGACCAGGCAGGCCGGTGACTCGGTGAGCCGCCCGGTGACGCGCACCTCGTGCACGCGCGTCTCCAGCGCCTTCTGCACGCGCTCGACCAGGTCCTTCGCGGCTTCCTGCTGCTTCTCGCGCGCCTGCTTGCTGGCACTGTCCTCGAGCTCGCCGAGGTCGAGATCCCCGCGCGCCACGTCCTTCAGCTGCTTGCCCTCGAACTGGCCGAGGTAGCCGATCATCCACTCGTCGATGCGATCGTGCAGCAGGATCACCTCGATGCCCTTCTTGCGGAACACCTCGAGGTGCGGGCTGTTGCGCGCGGTCAGGAAATTGTCGGCCACCACGTAGTAGATGTCCTTCTGCCCCTCGCGCATGCGCTCGACGTACTGCGCGAGGCTCTGGTCCTGCGCCGGCTTGTCGGTGTGCGTGGTGGCGAAGCGGAACAGCTTCGCGACGCGCTCGCGGTTGGCGAAGTCCTCGGCGGGGCCCTCCTTCATGACCTGGCCGAACACGTCCCAGAACTTCTGGTAGTCCTCGGGCTTCTCCGCGGCAAGGCTGTCGAGCATGTCGAGCACGCGTTTGGACAACGCGCCACGCATCGCGTCCACCGCCGCGCTCTTTTGCAGGATCTCGCGCGAGACGTTGAGCGGCAGGTCGTTGGAATCCACCACGCCCTTCACGAAGCGCAGGTACATCGGCAGGAACTGTTCCGCCTCGTCCATGATGAACGTGCGCTGGATGTAGAGCTTGAGGCCGCGCGGCGCCTCGCGGTTCCACAGGTCGAAGGGCGCGTGCGAGGGGATGTACAGCAGCGAGTTGTACTCGTACTTGCCTTCCACCCGGTTGTGGCTCCAGGTGAGCGGATCCTCGAAGTCGTGCGAGATGTGCTTGTAGAACTCGCGGTATTCCTCCTCGGTGACTTCCGCCTTCGCGCGCGTCCACAGCGCCGTGGCCTGGTTGACCGTTTCCCATTCCGGCGCGGCGTCCTTGTCCTCGTCCTTCCCTTCCTCGGCGAAACGCTCCTTCAGCATCAGCACCGGCAGCGAGATGTGGTCGGAGTAGCGCTTCACGATTGAGCGCACCTGCCAGGCGTCGAGGAACTCGCCCGCCTCCTCCTTCAGGTGCAGCACCACCGTGGTGCCGCGCTCGGCGCGCTCGATGTCCTCGACGCTGAACTCGCTCTCCCCGGCCGATTCCCAGCGCACGCCCGCGGCGGCCTCGAGCCCGGCGCGGCGGCTGAACACCTCGACGCGATCCGCGACCATGAAGGCGCTGTAGAAGCCCACGCCGAACTGACCGATCAGCTGCGAGTCCTTGCGCTGGTCGCCCGAGAGCTGCTGCACGAACTGCGCCGTGCCCGAGCGCGCGATGGTGCCGAGGTGGCTGATCGCCTCCTCGCGCGACAGGCCGATGCCGTTGTCGGTGATCGCCAGCGTGCGCGCGTCCTTGTCGATCGCGATGCGGATCTCGAGGTTCGGGTCGTCGGCGAGCAGCGCCGGGTTCGAGAGCGCCTCGAAGCGCAGCTTGTCGGCGGCGTCGGAGGCGTTGGAGATCAGCTCGCGCAGGAAGATCTCCTTCTTGCTGTAGAGCGAGTGGATCATCAGGTGCAGCAGCTGGCGGGCTTCGGTCTGGAAGCCCATGGTTTCCTTGTGCGCGACGGTCATGCGGTGATCTCCCTGCCAGTGAACGGGTATGGGCGCGATATGGGGCCGCGCGCCGGCTTTTCAAGCCGCCCGGATCCTGAAGTGACACCTGCTGCGGCATCGGTTAGAGTCCCGCCGCATCCATGCCGCCCGCGCGCCCCGGCCGACCGAGCCGGGCCGCAGGCGTTGTCCCGCCGATCAGGTATTCGCATGCAGGGAAGTAAGGCATGACGACACAGCAGAATCCTTGTCGCTTGGCGTCCACCCGCCGCGCCGCCGCGCAGGCAGGCTCGTGAGCGCCCCGCCGCGCCGGCGCCCCGGCGGGCGCAATGCCGCGGTACGGCTCGCCGTCGCGCACGCCGTGCTGTCCTACCTGGAACAGGGGCAGCCCGATTTCAGCGTGGCCGACGTGGCCGCGCGCGCCGGCGTGCACCGCGCGACGGTCTATCGCCGCTGGCCGTCACGCGCCGCGCTGCTCGGCGAGGCGCTGTCGCTGCAGTACAGCCGCGTCACGGTGCCGATGACGGGGGATTTCGCGGCGGACCTGCGCACGCTGTCGCACCGGCTCGCGCACTACCTCGCCGAACCGGTGCTGCGCACCGTCAACGGCATGGCGATCGCCGACAGCGAGCCCGGCTTCGGCGCGCTGGTGAACACGCACTGGGAACCGGTGAAACAGCGCATGACCGAGATGATCGAGGCCGGCATTCGCAGCGGGCAGTTGCGCCGCGGCACCGATCCCGAGGCGATCATCCGCCTGCTGGTCGGCCCGCTGCTGATGACGCCGCTGTTCACGCAGGCAGGCGCCACGCAGGCGCAGATCAACCAGACCGCGGACGCCATCCTGCGGGCGTTTCTCGCGCGCCCGTAGGTCCGCATTCATGCGGAAGTTGTCCGGTTGAAAACCGGACCTACGAGTAACCAGCGCCGGACGGGGAGTACCAGCGGAGCATCTGCTCGGGCGCGTCGCTGAAATCGCGGCGGCTGCCCGGCACGCGCCAGGCGTGCTCGGCCTGCCCCGGGCTATAGGAGAAGCAGATGCCCGAGGGCATCGGGTCCTCGGATGCGGGACCCATCGAGACGCTCGCCATGTCGTAGATGCGCGAGAGCGCGACGAAGTAGCCGCGCTGCAGGATGAGCGCGAACTCGAGCTCCTCGCCGGCCAGATTCGCGACCGCCCAACTGGTGAAGCCGCCCAGCACCCGCTGCCCGGCGTAGCGGGCGGGCTCGGTGATCACGCCATGGCGCAACGACCACGTCAGCACGCGGCCCTGGTCGCGATCGAGCCGGGCCTCGGTGAGGCCGCCGATCTCGTCCGGGACCTCGATGCGGTAGACGCGTTCGCGCGCGGCGCGGAACACATGGGCGATCGCCAGCGCGGCCAGGTCGAACAGGTGGGTGCAATTGCGCCGCGCATCGGCGTGGCGCTTCAACTCGATGATCGATGCGCTGAGCGGCGCACCCACCACTGACTGCAGCGCCGCGGTGGCGCCATTGCAGGTGGTCAGCGGATAGCGGTGCGCCTCGGCGGCAACGGCGGTCACGCGCTCGCCGTCATGCTCGAGCGTGATCGCGAAGGCGTGCGGATCGTCCTCCACGGCCGCCTCGACGCGCGACGGGCCGCTCTGGCGCAGGACGATGGTGCGACGGTAGCAACCGCTGCCATAGCGCGGATCGAGGGCGGCCGTGTAGCCGCCCGCGGTGTTGCTCATGGCGCGGCGCTGCTCACCAGCCGGTGATCGCCTTGAGCGCGGAACCGATCTCCGCCAGGCTGCGCACGGTCTTCACGCCGGCCGCCTCGAGTGCGGCGAACTTCTCGTCCGCCGTGCCCTTGCCGCCGGAGATGATCGCCCCCGCATGGCCCATGCGCTTGCCCTTGGGCGCGGTGACACCCGCGATGTAGGACACGACCGGCTTGGTCACGTTGGCCTTGATGAAGGCCGCTGCCTCTTCCTCGGCCGAGCCGCCGATCTCGCCGATCATCACGATCGCCTCGGTCGCCGGATCCTTCTGGAACATGCCGAGGATGTCGATGAAGTTCGAGCCCGGGATCGGGTCGCCGCCGATGCCCACACAGGTCGACTGGCCGAAACCGGCGTCGGTGGTCTGCTTCACGGCTTCGTAGGTCAGCGTGCCGGAGCGCGACACGATGCCGACACGGCCCGGCTTGTGGATGTGGCCGGGCATGATGCCGATCTTGCACTCGCCCGGCGTGATCACGCCGGGGCAGTTCGGCCCGATCAGGCGCACGCCCAGCTCGTCGCACTTCACCTTGACCTCGAGCATGTCCAGCGTGGGCACGCCCTCGGTTATGCACACGATCAGCTTGATGCCGCCGTTGGCCGCCTCGAGGATCGAGTCCTTGCAGAACGGCGCCGGCACGTAGATCACCGATGCGTCGGCGCCGGTGGCGGCAACCGCGTCGGCCACGGTGTCGAAGACCGGGAGGCCGAGGTGGGTCTGGCCACCCTTGCCGGGCGTCACGCCGCCGACCATTTTCGTGCCGTACTCGATCGCCTGCTTCGAGTGCGATGTTCCCTGCGAGCCGGTGAAGCCCTGGCAGATGACCTTGGTGTCCTTGTTGACGAGAATGCTCATCGAATTACCCCTTCGCTGCGGCGACGACGGACTGAGCAGCCTCGGTCAGGCTCTTTGCCGCGATGATGTTGAGTCCGCTCTCGGCCAGCATTTTCGAACCGAGCTCGGCATTGTTGCCCTCGAGGCGCACCACCACGGGCACCTTGACGCCTACTTCCGACACCGCGCCGATGATGCCCTCGGCGATCAGGTCGCAACGCACGATGCCGCCGAAGATGTTGACCAGCACCGCGCGCACGCTGGCGTCGGACAGGATGATCTTGAAGGCTTCCGACACACGCTCCTTGGTCGCGCCGCCGCCCACGTCGAGGAAGTTCGCCGGACGACCGCCGTGCAGGTTCACGATGTCCATGGTGCCCATCGCGAGACCGGCACCGTTGACCATGCAGCCGATGTCGCCGTCGAGCGCGACGTAGTTGATTTCCCACTGCGCGGCATGCACCTCGCGCGGATCTTCCTGCGAGGGATCGTGCATTTCCTGCAGCCCCTTCTGGCGGTACATCGCGTTGCTGTCGACGCCGAGCTTGGCATCGAGGCAGTGCAGGTTGCCGGCGGTGGTGATCACCAGCGGATTGACCTCGATCAGCGCGAGGTCCTTGTCCTGGAACAGCTTTGCGAGCCCCATGAAGATGTTCACGAACTGCTTGATCTGGTCACCCTTCAGGCCCAGCTTGAACGCCAGCTCGCGGCCCTGGTAGGGCTGCGCGCCGGTCAGCGGGTCGATGGTGGCCTTGAAGATCTTCTCCGGCGTCTCGTGGGCGACTTTCTCGATCTCCACGCCGCCTTCGGAGGAGGCCATGAACACGATGCGGCGCGAACTGCGGTCGACCACGGCGCCCAGGTACAGTTCCTCGGCGATGTCGGTGCAGGCCTCGACCAGGATCTTGCTGACCGGCTGGCCCTTCTCGTCGGTCTGGTAGGTCACCAGGTTGCGCCCGAGCCAGTGCTGCGCGAAGTCGCGGATCTCGTCCTTGGTCTTGACCAGCTTCACGCCGCCGGCCTTGCCGCGGCCACCGGCGTGCACCTGTGCCTTGACGACCCACATGTTACCCCCGATCTGTTCGGCGGCCTCGACGGCCTGCCTGGGGGTTTCCGCGGCGTAGCCCTTGGACACGGGCAGACCGTACTCGGCAAACAGCTGTTTGCCCTGATATTCGTGCAGATTCATGGCGTGTTACCGTCCTGACGTGAAAATGAATGGACCCGGACCGGTCGGCTTGCGCAAGTCCAGCCCCCCGGGAACGGGGTCCCGCGGAGGGGGCCGGCGAAAGCGGGCGCAATTATCCCGGATATTCCGCCGCGAGTCATACCCTATTTGCGGGGTTTGCGGTTGGGAATATGGATGGCATGCCCCAGCGCCGCCAGCGCCGCCTCGTGCACGCCCTCCGAGAGGGTCGGATGGCTGAAGACGGTGAGCGCCAGGTCCTCGGCGCTGGCGCCGAATTCCATCGCGATCACGGCCTGCTGCACCAGGTCGGCGGCGCTGGCGCCGACGACGTGGCAGCCGAGGACGCGGTCGGTCTCGGCCTCGATCAGCAGCTTCACCATGCCCGCGCTGTCGTTGGCGGCCAGCGCGCGTCCGTTGGCGGCAAAGGGAAACACCCCGACGTTGTAGGCCGTGCCCGCCGCCTTCAGCTGCTGCTCGTTGGCCCCGACCCAGGCGATCTCGGGGTGCGTGTATATGACCGAGGGGATGCAGTCGTAGTTGAGCTGCGTCTTGCGCCCGGCGATGCGCTCGGCCACCATCACGCCCTCTTCCATCGCCTTGTGCGCCAGCATCGGGCCGCGCACGATGTCGCCGATCGCGTAGACGCCGGGCATGTCGGTCTGGCAGAACTCGTTGACGTGCACGAAGCCGCGCTCCTCGAGATTCACGCCGCTGTCGGGCGCGAAGAGCCCCTCGGTGACCGGTCGGCGCCCGACCGCCACGATCAGGCGGTCGAACACTTCCTGTTTCTCCGTGTCGCCCTCGACATAGCTCACGCTGACCATGGGCTTGCCGTCGCCGGTGACCTGGGTGGCGGTCACGCGCGCGTTCAGGCGGATGTCGAGCCCCTGCTTGCCGAAGAGCTTCAGCGCGTCCTTCGCGACCTGCTGGTCCGCCGCCATCAGGAACTCGGGCAGTGCCTCGATCACCACGACCTCGGCACCGAGGCGCGCCCACACGCTGCCGAGCTCGAGGCCGATCACGCCGGCACCGACGATCCCGAGGCGCAGCGGCACCTCGGTGAACTCCAGCGCGCCCGCCGAATCGACGATCAGCTCGCCGAAGGGCGCCGCGGGGATCTCGATCGGCACCGAGCCGGTGGCCAGGATCACGTGGCTCGCATCGATGATCTCGGGCGCGCCCCCGGCGGGCGTGAACTCGACCTTGCGCCCGGCCAGCAGCCGGCCGCTGCCGCTCAACGCGGTGACGCCGTTGGCCTTGAACAGCCCGGCGATGCCACCGGTGAGCTGGCCCACGATCTGGCGCTTGCGCTTCTGCATCGCCTCGAGGTCCAGCGTCAGCTCGCCGGTATGGATGCCGTGCACCGCGAGGCCGTGCCCCGCCTCGTGGAACTTGTGCGAACTGTCGAGCAGTGCCTTCGAGGGAATGCAGCCCACGTTGAGGCAGGTGCCGCCGAACACCGGCTTGCCGTCGCCGCTGCGCCACTTCTCGATCACCGCGGTCTTCAGCCCGAGCTGCGCGCAGCGGATCGCCGCCACATAACCGCCGGGGCCGGCGCCGATCACCACCACGTCGAATTGCTGTGCCATATCAGCCTGTCTCCACTGCTACTGTTTACTTTTACCCCGCCGCCGCGCAGGCCATTGTGACGCCGGGACACGCCGTGAATACATCCCTGTAGGCTCGACTGCGGCATCCATGCCGCAGACGGTCCCCGCGCCACAACGCCCTGCCCGGCGGCTGCGCAGATGCGAGATTCCACGCAGATGGGCCAATATCATTCCCGAGCGCTGTGCGGCGTCGACTGAGCGGCCTGCTTGCCCGGCGACCTCACAAGGGGCCGTGGAGCAGGCCAGCGACGCGCAATCGTCCCACGTTAGAGATCCAGCAGGATGCGCGCCGGATCCTCGATCATGTCCTTGATCGCCACCAGGAACTGCACCGCGTCCTTGCCGTCGATCAGGCGGTGATCGTAGGAGAGCGCGAGGTACATCATCGGGCGGACCACGACCTGGCCGTTCACCACCACCGCGCGGTCCTGGATCTTGTGCATCCCGAGAATGGCGGTCTGCGGCGGATTCAGGATCGGGGTGGACAGCAGCGAACCGAACACGCCGCCGTTGGTGATCGTGAAGGTGCCTCCGGTGATGTCCTCGATCGCGAGCTTGCCGTCGCGCGCCTTCAGCCCGTACTCGCGGATCTTCGCCTCGATGTCGGCGAAGCTCATCGCATCGGCATCGCGCAGCACCGGCACCACCAGGCCGCGATCGCTGGAGACCGCGACGCCGATGTCCTGGTAGCCGTGGTAGACGACGTCGTTGCCGTCGATCGAGGCGTTCACCACCGGGAAGCGCTTGAGCGCCTCGACGCTGGCGCGCACGAAGAAGCCCATGAAACCCAGGCGCGTGCCGTTGTGGCGCTTCTCGAACTGATCCTTGTACTTCGCGCGCAGATCCATCACCGGCTGCATGTCGACCTCGTTGAAGGTCGTGAGCATCGCGGTGTTGCGCGAGGCATCGAGCAGGCGCTCGGCGACACGCGCGCGCAGGCGCGTCATCGGCACGCGCCGCTCGACTCGCCCCTGCTCGCTGCGCGCCACCAGCGCCGCGGCGGGCGTCGAGGGCAGGTCCGCGGGGGCGCGCGCCGCTGCCGGCGCCGCAGCGGATGGAGTCGAAGCTGCCGCGGGAACCGGCGCTTGCGGCGCGTGCGCGAGCACGTCCTCGCGGGTGACGCGCCCGCCCTTGCCACTGCCCTTGACCTGCGCCGGATCCACGCCACGCTCGGCCGCGGCCAGCCGCGCCGCCGGACCGGCGACCCCGGCCTCGGCGGCGGGCGCCGCGGCTTCGGCTGCCGGCGCCGCCGCGCTATCCGGCGCAGCGGCGGTCGCGCCGGCGACGAAGCGCGCGATGACTTCCTGGCTCAGCACCGTGGCACCGGTATCCTTGAGAATCTCGGCGATCGCGCCGTCGGCCGGCGCCACCACCTCGAGCACGACCTTGTCGGTCTCGATGTCGGCAACCACCTCGTCGCGCCGGCAGGCCTCGCCGGGGCGCTTGTGCCAGCTCGCCACCGATCCTTCCGCCACCGATTCCGGAAACTGGGGTGCCTTGATGTCGATACTCATGGTCGGATGTTCCTGTCGTTGCTGCTGCGTGATTCAGGGGTTGGGCCAGCGCGGCACCTGCATGCCGAGCGCGTCGCTGATCAGCTTGTCCTGCTGGGCGAGGTGCAGCGCGCTGTAGCCGGCTGCCGGCGCTGCCGAGGCCTCGCGGCCGGCGTATTCCAGGTAGAGGTCGCGGTTGTGTTCGCGCACGACCTGGCGCATGTGGTGCTGGCTGCTGAACCAGGCGCCCTGGTTCTGCGGCTCCTCCTGGCACCAGCTCACCTCGAGCAGCTGGCGGTACGGCGCGATGGTCGCCAGAAGCTCCTGCTGCGGGAACGGGTAGAGCTGCTCGATGCGCACGATCGCCACGTGCTGCAGGTCCTCGGCGTTGCGCCGGTCGCGCAACTCGTAATACACCTTGCCGCTGCAGAACACCACGCGCGTGACGGACTCGGGATCGATGGCATCGGTTTCGCCGATCACGGTCCTGAACGAGCCTTCGGCGAGCTCGGTGAGCTCGGACACCGCGTCCTTGTGGCGCAGCAGGCTCTTCGGGCTGAACACCACGAGGGGCTTGCGCAGCTTGCGCACCGCCTGTCGGCGCAGCAGGTGGTAGATCTGCGCCGGCGTCGTCGGCACGCAGATCTGGATGTTGTGCTCGGCGCACAGCTGCATGAAACGCTCCAGGCGCGCCGAGGAGTGCTCCGGCCCCTGCCCCTCGTAGCCGTGCGGCAGCAGCAGGGTCAGCCCGCACAGTCGCGCCCACTTGTGCTCGCCGCTGGTGATGAACTGGTCGATCACGATCTGCGCGCCGTTGGCGAAATCACCGAACTGCGCCTCCCACAGGATCAGCGCGTTCGGAGTGGTGGTCGCGTAGCCATACTCGAAGCCGAGCACCGCGAGCTCGCTGAGCAGCGAATCGTGGATGTCGAACGGCGCCTGCGCCGCGCCGAGGTGCTGCAGCGGCACGTGCACGCTGCCGTCGTTCTGGTTGTGCAGCACGGCGTGGCGGTGCGAGAACGTGCCGCGGCCCACGTCCTGGCCGGTCAGGCGTACCAGGCAGCCTTCCTCGAGCAGCGAGGCGTAGGCCAGCAGCTCGGCGAAGCCCCAGTTCACCGGCGTGGCCGCCGCGCTCATCAGCCGGCGGTCCTCGTAGATCTTCTGCACCTGGCGCTGCAGCACGAAGCCCTCGGGCAGGGCGCACATGCGCGCGCCCAGATCCTTGAGCGTCGCCAGATCCAGCCGCGTGTCGGCGCTGGCGGTGGTGGCATGGCCGATGTAGGGCCGCCAGTCGACATAGAGCTTGGTATTGGGCTCGGTCACCAGGCTCTTGGCGACGTGCTGCCCGCTCTCGAGCGCATGGCGATAACCATCGATCAGTTCCTGCTCCTGCGCGGCGCTGATCACGCCCTCGGCGATCAGGCGCTGGGCGTACAGCGTGCGCGTGGTCGGGTGGTTGCGGATCTTCTGGTACATCATCGGCTGCGTCGCGGCCGGCTCGTCGGCCTCGTTGTGGCCACGGCGGCGGTAGCAGACCAGGTCGATCACCACGTCCTTGCGGAACTGCTGGCGGTAATCCGCCGCCAGCTGCGTGACGAACAGCACGGCCTCGGGATCGTCGCCGTTCACGTGGAAGATCGGTGCCTGCACCATTTTCGCGACGTCGGTGCAGTACTCGGTCGAGCGCGCATCCTCGCGCCGGCTGGTGGTGAAGCCGACCTGGTTGTTCAGCACGATGTGGATCGTGCCGCCGGTGCAGAAGCCGCGCGTCTGCGACATCTGGAAGGTTTCCATCACCACGCCCTGCCCGGCGAACGCGGCATCGCCGTGGATGATGACCGGCACGACCCGGTCGCGCTCGACGTTGCCGCGCCGGTCCTGGCGCGCGCGCACGCTGCCCTCGACCACCGGAGCGACGATCTCGAGGTGCGAGGGGTTGAAGGCGAGCGCGATGTGCATCTCCCCGCCCGCGGTCATCACGTTCGACGAGAAGCCCTGGTGGTACTTCACGTCGCCCGAGCCCTGGTAGGTCGCCTTGCCCTCGAACTCGTCGAAGAGATCGGCCGGGTTCTTGCCGAAGATGTTCACCAGCACCGCGAGACGGCCGCGGTGCGCCATGCCGACCACGAGTTCCTTGGCGCCGTAGCCGCCCGAGCGCTGCACCAGCTCGTCGAGCATCGGGATCAGGCTCTCGCCGCCCTCGAGCCCGAAGCGCTTGGCGCCGGGATAGCGCGAGGCGAGGAACTGCTCGAGGCCCTCGGCCGCGGTGAGGCGCTCCAGCAGGTGCAGCTTCACGGCGGCCTCGAATCCGGGTGCCGAGCGCACGCCGTCCATGCGCTGCTGGATCCAGTGCCGCTCCTCGGTGGAGACGATGTGCATGAACTCCGCACCGACCGTGTGGCAGTAGGTGCGCTCCAGCGCGTCGACGATCTCGCGCAGCGTCGCCTCGTCCTTGCCGATGTAGAGCGAGCCGGTCTGGAACACGGTGTCGAAGTCGGCCTCCGACAGCTGGTGGAAGTGCAGATCGAGGTCGGGAACGTGCTCGCGCGCGGCCAGCCCGAGCGGGTCCAGGCTGGCCTTCTGGTGACCGCGCTGGCGGTAGGCGCTGATCAGCTGCACCACGCGCACCTGCTTGCGCTCGTACTCGGTACTGATGCCCGGGTGCACGATGGGAGCGTCCGGGCGCGCCTTCTGGCGCGCGAGCAGCGCAAACTGCTGCTGCACCGTGGAGTGCGGCACGTCGACCCGCGTGCCATCGACCTGTGGCAAGCGGTCGAAATAGTCGCGCCACTGCGCCGCGATCGAGTTCGGATCGCGCAGGTAGGCCTCGTACATCGCTTCCACGTAAACGGCGTTGCCGCCGGAAATGTGGGAGCTGCGCCACAACAGCTCCATCGTGCCCTGCTGCATTCCGTCCTGCCTCCACCCTGGCGCGACGCGCAGTGTTGCGCGCAGCCGCCGCGATTCTAGCCCAAAGTCCCGCGCATCTCAGCCGGGATGCCAAAAAGAAACGGCGCCCCGGGGGGCGCCGTTCGCTTGCTCGCGCTGAGCACTTGGCCTGTATGTCGGGCCGAAGCCCGACCTACGGGGCGATTCTGCTCAGGTGCCGCGTTCGAGCAGCATGTTGCGGATATGCCCGATGGCCTTGGTGGGGTTGAGGCTCTTCGGACACACCGACACGCAGTTCTGGATGCCGTGGCAGCGGAACACGCTGTAGGGATCGTCGAGCTCGGCGAGACGCTCGTTGGTCGCGGTGTCGCGGCTGTCGATCAGGAAACGGTAGGCCTGCAGCAGCCCCGAGGGGCCGATGAAGCGGTCCGGATTCCACCAGAACGAGGGGCAGGCGGTCGAGCAGCAGGCGCACAGGATGCACTCGTAGAGCCCGTCGAGCTTCTCGCGGTCCTCGGGCGACTGCAGGCGCTCGATGGCGGGCGCCGGCTGGTCGTTGATCAGGTAGGGCTTCACCTTCTCGTACTGCTGGTAGAACATCGTCATGTCGACGACGAGGTCACGCACCACCGGCAGCCCCGGGAGCGGACGGATCACGAGGCGCTCGTTCTTGACCGTCTCCGACAGCGGCGTGATGCAGGCCAGCCCGTTCTTGCCGTTCATGTTCAGGCCGTCGGAACCGCACACCCCTTCGCGGCAGGAGCGGCGATAGGTGAGCGAGGGATCCTGCGCCTTCAGCAGCTCGAGCACGTCGAGCACCATCAGGTCCTTGCCCCCGGTATCGACCTGCAGCTCCTGCATCGAGGGTTCGCGATCGGTTTCCGGATTGTAGCGATAGACACTTACTTGCAGCATGTGGCAGGTCCCCGATCAGTAGGTGCGCTTCATGGGCTCGAAGGTTTCGACGGTCTTCGGCTTGAAATTCACGCCGCGCTTGCCCACCCGCTTGTCACCCGGCAGGTACAGCGAATGGCACAGCCAGTTCTCGTCGTCGCGCTCCGGGAAGTCCTCGCGCGCGTGCGCGCCGCGGCTCTCGGTGCGGGTCTCTGCCGCGATGGCGGTCGCTTCGGCCACTTCGAGCAGGTTCTGCAGCTCGAGCGCCTCGAAGCGCGCGGTGTTGAACGCGTTGGTCTTGTCCGTGAGGACCACGTTCTCGATGCGCGGACGCAGTTCGGCGAGCGCCTTCACGCCGTGGCGCATGTATTCGCCGGTGCGGAACACGCCGAAGAAATTCTGCATCACGGTCTGCAGTTCCTTGCGCAGCGAAGCGACGCTCTCGCCAGCCGTCGAGCTGTTCAGGCGGTTCAGGCGCGACATCGCGGCGTCGACGTCGGTGTCGCCCGCATCACGGTAGTCGATGCCCTCGCGCAGCGCCTTCTCGATGAACAGGCCCGAGGCGCGGCCGAACACGATCAGGTCGAGCAGCGAGTTGCCGCCCAGGCGGTTGGCGCCATGCACCGAGACGCACGCCACTTCGCCGCAGGCGAAGAGTCCCGGGATCACCTGGTCGTTGCCGCCGGCGTCCTGCGTGAGCGCCTGGCCGTGCACATTGGTCGGGATGCCACCCATCATGTAGTGGCAGGTCGGGACGACCGGGATCGGCTCCTTGACCGGATCGACATGCGCAAAGGCCTTCGACAGTTCGCAGATGCCCGGCAGGCGCGAGTTCAGCACGTCCTCGCCGAGGTGGTCGAGCTTCAGGAAGACGTGGTCGCCCTCGGGGCCGCAGCCACGCCCCTCGATGATCTCGAGCACCATCGAGCGCGCCACGACATCGCGGCCCGCGAGGTCCTTGGCGTTCGGCGCGTAGCGCTCCATGAAGCGCTCGCCGTTCTTGTTCAGCAGGTAGCCGCCCTCGCCGCGGCAGCCCTCGGTGACCAGCACGCCCGCGCCGGCGATGCCGGTGGGGTGGAACTGCCACATCTCGATGTCCTGCACCGGGAAGCCCGCGCGCAGCGCCATGCCCACACCGTCGCCGGTGTTGATGTGCGCGTTCGTGGTCGAGGCGTAGATGCGTCCCGCCCCGCCGGTGGCCAGCACCGTCGCGCGCGATTTCACGTAGACGGTCTCGCCGGTCTCCATGCAGATCGCGATCACGCCGACCACCGCTCCGTCCTGGTTCTTCACCAGGTCCACGGCGAACCACTCGTTCAGGAAGGCGGTCTTGCTCTTGAGGTTGGCCTGGAACAGCGTGTGCAGCAGCGCGTGACCGGTGCGGTCGGCCGCCGCGCAGGTACGCGCCGCCTGGCCGCCGCGGCCGTAGTCCTTGCTCTGACCGCCGAAGGGGCGCTGGTAGATGCGGCCTTCCTCGGTGCGCGAGAACGGCAGCCCGAGGTGCTCCATCTCGAACACCGCCTGCGGGCCGACCGAGCACATGTACTCGATCGCATCCTGGTCGCCGATGTAGTCGGAGCCCTTGACGGTGTCGTACATGTGCCAGCGCCAGTCGTCGTTCGGGTCGGCGCTGGCGATCGCGCAGGTGATGCCGCCCTGCGCCGACACCGTGTGCGAGCGCGTCGGGAACACCTTGGAAATCACCGCGGTGCGGTAGCCCGACTGGGCCAGCTGCAGCGCCGCGCGCATGCCGGCGCCGCCGCCGCCCACGATCACGCCATCGAAACTCAGAGTCCGGATTCTCGCCATTGCTCAATTACCCCACAAAATCTGAACGCCCCAGACGAGGTAGGCGAACAGCACCACCGCGTAGGCCATCTGGAACACGATCCTGATGCCGTTCGCCTTCGCGCCCAGCATGCGCACCGTCAGGTAATCGGTGCTCACCGACCACAGGCCGATCCAGGCGTGCACCACGATCGACAGCAGCGCCATCAGGCTGAACACCTTCATCGCGGTGCCATCGAAGTGCTCGCGCCACGTGGCGTAGTCGATACCCGGCGTGAACAGCAGGATGCCGCCCACGCACAGCACGTAGGCGAGCAGGACCACCGCGGTGAAACGCTGCAGCAGCCAGTCCGACAGACCGCTGCGACCGAAACTCGTGACTGCCCTTACCATACCCACACCCCCGCGAGAACGATGAGTACCGCCGCCACCGCGAAGGTGATGCGGGCCGCCGTGATGCCCCCCTGCAGGGTTTCGCCGATGCCGAGATCCATCAGCAGGTGCTTTACGCCGGCGACGCAGTGGTAGATCAGCGCCGCGAGCACGCCCCAGATCACCAGTTTGGCCGGCGTCGTCGCGAGCAGCTCGCCCGCGCGCGCGAAGCCAGCCTCGTCGGCGAGCGAGAGGTCGAACAGGTAGAGCAGCACGGCCACGGCGACAACAAGCGCCACACCGGAGACGCGGTGCAGTATCGAGGCCTTCGCGGGCAACGGCAGGGCAATCGTGCCCAGGTCCAGGTTGACGGGTCTGTTTGGCTTCACGGCTCTGATACCTTCCTTGAGATTTCCCGATTGAGGTAACGCATGGCAGGCGCCCGGGCATCGCACACCGGCGGAGCGGTAGCGCACGAGGCGCGGACCGGAGTCGGGGCGCGCCGGCGGGCGCGTTCGAAACGCGGCGGATTATAGGGACATGCCCCCCTGATTACAAACCGGCAACGGGACCGCGTGAAGCACCGCGCGCACGCGCCCCGCAGCGGGACCAGGGCGGAGTGTCGAATTGACAATGCAACGGACCCGTCTATAGAGTTAGCCGCCGCGCCGCATCGCGGCCTGCCCCCCGAAACGTTGCAAGGAGTCGTAGTTACATGACGGGAAAAACCGCCAGATTGACGATACAGGGCGCCGCGGCGGACCTCGAATTGCCCGTTTATTCGGGCTCCATGGGACCCGACGTCATCGACGTGCAGGGACTCACCCCGAAGGGTTACTTCACCTACGATCCGGGATTCGTATCCACCGCGGCCTGCGAGAGCAAGATCACGTTCATCGATGGCGACAAGGGCGTCCTGCTGCACCGCGGTTACCCGATCGAGCAGCTCGCGGACAAGTCGGATTACCTCGAGACCTGCTACCTGCTGCTTTACGGAGAACTGCCGAGCGCGGCGCAGAAGCAGCGCTTCGTCAACGTGGTGATGCGCCACACGATGGTGCACGAGCAACTGCAGTTCTTCTACCGCGGCTTTCGCCGCGACGCGCACCCGATGGCGATCATGTGCGGCGTGGTCGGCGCGCTGTCGGCCTTCTACCACGACGCGCTGAACATCACCGACGAGGAGCACCGCGAGATCGCCGCGTTCCGCCTGATCGCGAAGATGCCGACGATAGCCGCGATGAGCTACAAGTACTCGATCGGCATGCCGTTCATGTACCCGGACAACACGCTCGACTACTCGGCGAACTTCCTGCACATGATGTTCGGCAATCCCTGCGAGAAATCCGTGATCAATCCGGTGCTCGCGCGCGCGATGGACCGCATCTTCCTGCTGCACGCCGACCACGAGCAGAACGCCTCGACCTCGGCGGTGCGCCTGACCGGCTCGACCGGCGCCAATCCCTTCGCCTGCATCGCGGCCGGTATCGCCGCGCTGTGGGGCCCGGCACACGGCGGCGCCAACGAGGCGGTGCTGACGATGCTCGAGCAGATCGGCGACGAGTCGCGCATCCCGGAGTTCATCGCGAAGGCCAAGGACAAGAACGACCCGTTCCGCCTGATGGGTTTCGGCCACCGCGTCTACAAGAATTTCGACCCGCGCGCCAGGGTCATGAAACAGACCTGCGACGAGGTGCTGGCCGAGCTCGGGCTCGAGAAGGACCCGCTGTTCCGCATCGCGCAGAAACTCGAGCAGATCGCCACCGAGGACGAGTACTTCGTCGAGAAGAAGCTCTACCCCAACGTGGACTTCTACTCGGGCATCATCCTGCGCGCGCTCGGCATCCCGACCAACATGTTCACCGTGATCTTCGCCACCGGGCGCACCGTGGGCTGGATCGCGCACTGGCACGAGATGATCAGCGCGAGCTACAAGATCGGCCGCCCGCGCCAGCTCTACACGGGCTACACGCCGCGCGACTACGTCCCGATGGACCGGCGCGGCTGAGCACGATACCCGGCGGCGCAACGCGCCGCCGGCCATTCACGCACACGCCGCCTGCACCGGGCGCCGAGCGTCCCGGGGGCGCGGCAGGAGTTCCGGCATGTCCGCTCTGCATGTTCCTCCCCGCCGCGCCGCGCCCCGGTCCCGTGCTGCGCACTCCACCTCGCTGCTGAATGCTCTGTCCGAGATGCGCGCCCTCGCCGAGATAGGCAGCTATTTCGGCATTCGCCCGCTGCTGGATCGCGTGGTTCCGCGCGGCGACGGACACCCGGTGTTGGTGCTGCCCGGGTTCATGGCCTCCGACACGCTGACGCAGGGACTGCGGGACTTCCTGCAACGGCTGGGCTACGAGGTGCACGCCTGGGAGCTCGGTCGCAACCCGGGCCTGCGCCTCGATCTGTGCGAGAAGCTCGAGGCTCGCATCGAGGCGATCCGCGGTGCCTCGCACCGGCGCGTGAGCCTGCTCGGCTGGAGCCTCGGGGGCATGTACGCGCGCGTGATCGCGCAGCGGCGCAGCGATGACATCCGCCAGGTGATCACCCTGGGCACGCCGTTCCGGGTGAGCGCGGAGGACGGCGGCAAGGGCGCCATCGCCCGGATGTACATGAAGCTCAATCCCGATGCGTCCGCGGACCCCCTGATGGCCAGCGGGCTCGCGCGCCTGCCGACGCCGGTGCCCTCGACCTCGATCTACAGCACGCGCGACGGCATCGTGCCGTGGGCGAGCTGCGTCGAGCAATGCGACGCGCGCCACGAGAACATCCGCGTGCACGGCAGTCACTGCGGCATGACGTACAACCCGCTGATCCTCGCGATCGTCGCCGAGCGCCTAGGGCAGCGCGAACACGCCTGGCGCCCGTTTCGTCCCTCGGGCCTGAAAGCCATCCTGTCGCGGCCGGTCTGCGACCCCGTCACGGCCTGAGAGCCGCGTCGCGGCGCGCGAGCGCGGCCGGCAGGCGCCCTACTTCCAGCTCTTCACGGTCGACTCGATGTTCTCCAGGCCCACGTGGCGCAGGTCCTGGCCCTTGACGAGATAGAACACGTATTCGGCGATGTTGCGCGAGTGGTCACCGATGCGCTCCAGCGAGCGCAGCGCCCACATGATGTTCATCACGCGCGAGATCGAGCGCGGATCCTCCATCATGTAGGTGACCAGCTCGCGGGTGGCCGAGCGGTACTCCTGGTCAACCGTCTTGTCGCGACGCACCACCTCCAGCGCCGCATCCACATCGAGTCGGGTGAAGGCATCCAGCGCGTCGTGCAGCATCTCGGACACGGCGGCGCCGATGTGGCGCAACTCGAAGTAGCCGCGCGGCGCCGGCCCCTCCTCCGTGAGCTTGAGCGCGAGCTTGGCGATCTTCTTCGCCTCGTCGCCGATGCGCTCCAGGTCGCGCACCGCCTTGGTGATGATCAGCACCAGGCGAAGATCCGAGGCCGCCGGCTGGCGTTTCACCAGGATCTTCGTGGCTTCGTCATCGACCGCGACCTCGAGACCGTTGACCTGCTTCTCGCGCGCAACGACCTCGTCGGCGCGCTGGCTGTCGGCGTCGATGATCGCGATCACCGCGTCCTCGATCTGTCGCTCGACGATGCCGCCCATCGCGAGCACGCGGCTCTTGATGGCTTCCAGCTCGGCGTCGAACTGGTGCGAGATGTGATGCTCGGATGCCATTGTCTTTTTCTCCCGATCAGCCGAAACGGCCGGTGATGTAGTCTTCGGTCAGCTTGTGCTGCGGCGTGGTGAACATCTGGTCGGTGCTGCCGATCTCGACCAGCCGCCCGAGGTGGAAATACGCGGTGCGCTGCGACACCCGCGCCGCCTGCTGCATCGAGTGCGTCACGATGGCGATCGTGAAGTTCTCGCGCAACTCGGCCATGAGTTCCTCGATGCGCGCGGTGGCGATCGGGTCGAGCGCCGAGCACGGCTCGTCCATCAGGATCACCTCGGGGTCGATCGCGATGGTGCGCGCGATGCACAATCGCTGCTGCTGCCCGCCCGAGAGCCCGGTGCCGGGCTTGTCGAGGCGCTCCTTGACTTCCTCCCAGAGTCCGGCGCGACGCAGGCTCTTCTCGACGATCTCGTCGAGTTCGCTGCGCCGCGAAGCAAGGCCGTGGATCTTCGGGCCGTAGGCGACGTTCTCGTAGATCGACTTCGGGAACGGGTTGGGCTTCTGGAACACCATTCCGACGCGCGCGCGCAACTGCACCACGTCGAGCGCGGGATCGTAGATGTCCTCGCCGTCGAGCTGCAGCGTGCCGCTGACGCGGCAGCCCTCGATGGTGTCGTTCATGCGGTTCAGGCAGCGCAGGAACGTCGATTTGCCGCAGCCCGAGGGACCGATCATCGCGATGATCTGGTTGGGCGCGATATCGAGGCTGACGCGGTGTATCGCCTGGTTCTCGCCATAGAAGACCTCGACGTCGCGCAGGCGCATCTTGGGCGCCTCGACGAAGGCCTCGCCCACGGTCTCGCCGGCTGCGGGCATCGCGGATGTCATCGTGTTCTGGACCATGCTCTCGTTCCCGGTGGATTCTTGCCGGCGCCGCGGCTACCAGCGCTTCTCGAAGCGGTTGCGCAGGAATACCGCCAGCGCGTTCATGATCACCAGGAAACCCAGCAGCACCATGATCGCGGCGGAGGTCAGCGCGGTGAAACCGCGCTCGGGGCTGTCGGCCCACAGGTAGATCTGCACCGGCAGCACCGTGGCCGAGTCGGTGAGGCTGCGCGGCACGTCGACGATGAACGCGACCATGCCGATCATCAACAGCGGCGCGGTCTCGCCCAGCGCGCGCGCCATGCCGATGATCGCCCCGGTCAGCATGCCCGGCAGCGCGTTGGGCAGCACGTGGTGCAGCACCATCTGCACGCGCGAGGCGCCGAGCCCGAGCGCGGCCTCGCGCAGCGAGGGCGGCACGGCGCGGATCGCCGCGCGGCTGGCGATGATGACCGTGGGGAAGGTCACCAGCGTCAGCACCAGCCCGCCGACCAGCGGCGCCGAGCGCGGCATGCCGAACAGGCTGATGAACACCGCGAGGCCCAGCAGGCCGAAGATGATCGAGGGCACGGCCGCGAGGTTGTTGATGTTGACCTCGATCAGGTCGGTCCAGCGGTTGCGCGCGGCGAACTCCTCGAGGTAGATCGCCGCCGCCACGCCGAGCGGGAATGACAGCAGCAGCGTCACCGCCAGCGTGTACAGCGAGCCCATCACGGCGCCCCGGATGCCGGCGAGCTCGGGATCGCGGCTGTCGCCGTTGCCGAGCAGGTTGCGATTGAGCCTCAGATCGAGCTGTCCCGCGCCGTCGAGCTGGCCGAGCCACGCAGCCTGCTGCGCGCTGATGCCGGTGGCCGGCGGATCGCCGATGCGCCCGGTCTCCTTCACATAGGCATCGACCTTGCCATGGGCCACCAGCCACAGCGTTTCCGTGCGCCCGAGCAGCGCCGGCTGCGCCATCAGGCGATCGCGCAACTCGTAGCCCGCCCCGGCGCTCAGCAGGCGGAACAGCTCGCGCTTGTGCGCGCGGGCCGTCACCTCGGGGAAGCGCGCGAGCAGGGTCTGCTTCAGCACACCCTCGTAGTCGGCCGCGGCGAGCGCTTCGTCGCTGGCGCCGGGCGCGATGCCCAGCACCTCGGGGTCGTAATGCACCTCGAGCTGCAGCTGCGTCTGCTCGAAAGCCTGCCAGCCCTTGAGCACGATATCCGTGAACAGCAGCGCCAGGCTCGCGAGCGCGACCAGCACCGAGGCGATGCCGTAGAGGCGAAAGCGACGCTCGCGCCGGTAGCGGCGCTTCAGGCCGCTGCGCACGATGTCGATGGTGTTGCGCCGGGGCGCGGGACTGCCGCCTGGGCTACTCATACTGCTCCCTGTACTTGCGCACGATGTGCAGCGCGAAGATGTTCAGCGCCAGCGTGACCACGAACAGCACCAGGCCCAGGGCAAACGCCGCGAGCGTCTTCGGGCTGTCGAATTCCTGGTCGCCGACCAGCAGCGTCACGATCTGCACCGTCACCGTGGTGACCGACTCGAAGGGATTAGCCGACAGGCGCGCCGAGAGCCCGGCCGCCATCACCACGATCATGGTCTCGCCGATGGCGCGCGAAGCGGCCAACAGCACCCCGCCGACGATGCCGGGCAGCGCCGCGGGGATCACCACGCGCTTGATGGTCTCGGAGCGCGTGGCACCGAGCGCCAGCGAGCCGTCGCGCAGGCTCAGCGGCACCGCGTGCAGGATGTCGTCCGACAACGAGGACACGAAGGGAATGATCATCACGCCCATCACCAGGCCGGCGGCCAGGGCGCTCTCGGAAGAGGCGTCGAGCCCGATCGCGGCGCCGAAATCGCGCACCAGTGGCGCCACGGTGAGCGCGGCGAAGAAACCGTAGACCACGGTCGGGATGCCGGCGAGGATCTCCAGCAGCGGCTTGAGCCGGCTGCGCAGCTTGGCGCTGGCGTACTCGCTGAGGAAGATCGCCGACATCAACCCGACCGGCACCGCCACCAGCAGGGCGATCGCCGAGATCAGCAGCGTGCCGGTGAACAGCGGCACCGCGCCGAAGCGCCCCGAGGAGCCCTGCTGGTCGGCACGCAGGGCGATCTGCGGGCTCCACTCCAGCCCGAAGAAGAACTCCACCGGCGAGACCATCTGGAAGAAACGCAGCGACTCGACCACCACCGAGAGCAGGATGCCGATCGTGGTGAGCACGGCCACGCAGGCGCAGGCGAACAGCAGGCGCGTGAAGATGCGCTCGACCACGTTGCGCGCCACGAAATCGGCCCGCACCCGGTGCCAGCCGCGGAAACCGCCAAGCAGCGCGCAGGCCACGGCCTGCGTCCACATGCCCATCGACGAGCGTTGCCCGAGGCTGACCATGCGTTCGGCGGCGCTCACGAGCACGGGATCGGTGGCGCCGGTGGCGCCGCCCGCGGCCAGGTTGGCGATGGAATTCAGCAGCAGTCCGGCGTCGGTTCCGGCATGCGAGGCCGGCAACGACTCCAGCACCAGCCTCTCGATGAGTGGCGCGGAGGCCAGCGACCACACGAGCACCGCGGCGAGCGCGGGCAACAGCACCATCAATGCGACGTAGGCGCCGTAATGCGCAGGCAGGGACGGCAGGCGACGCACGCCCCCGAGCGGTACCGCGACCGACACGGCGCGCGAACTGCCCTGGTAATAGCCCGCGACGGCAAGGGCGGCGATCAGCAGCAACAGCATGGAAACATTCATGGCAAAGCGCTCACGTCATCCTGGTCCGGACCCGGCCACCGCGGGGATGCCCGCGGCGGCCGGGTCCGAATGGGCTCCCCGGCTCAGAGCGCGAACGGCGCCAGGCTGCGCGCGGCCGCGGCCGTCGCCTCGTACTGGTCCTGCGGCAGCGCGATCAGTCCACGGTCGGCGAGGTAGCCATCTTCGCCCATGGCGCGTTCGCTGACAAACTCCGCGACGAACTCCCGGATGCCGGGAATCAGGTCCGCGTGCGCCGTCTTCACGTAGAAGTAGAGCGGGCGCGACACGGCATAGGAGCCGTCGGCGATGCTCTCGTACGTGGGCTCAACGCCGGCGACCTTGCTGCCCTGCACCTTGTCGGCATTCTCCTCCATGAAGCTGTAGCCGAAGATGCCGAGCGAATTGGGGTTCGCGCCGAGCTTCTGCACGATCAGGTTGTCGTTCTCGCCGGCCTCGATGTAGGCGCCGTCCTCTCGCACCGCGTGGCAGACCGCCTTGAAGCGGTTCTCGTCCTGGTCCTTGATCGCCTTGACCCAGGGGAAGGACTTGCAGCCGCCTTCCATCGCCAGCTCGACGAAGGCATCGCGGGTGCCGGAGGTCGGCGGCGGGCCCAGCACCTCGATCCGGTTGGCCGGCAGAGCGGGGTTCACGTCCTTCCAGGTCTTGTAGGGGTTGGGCACCAGCGTCTCGCTGCCGTCGGGGTTCGGCACATCCTTGGCGAGCGCGAGGAACATGTCCTTCAGCGTCAGCTCGTAATGATGCGCGCTGCGTGCATTGGCGATCACGATGCCGTCGAAACCGATCACGACCTCGGTGATCCCGGTCACGCCGTTCTTGGCGCAATCCGCGAATTCGGAATCCTTCATGCGCCGCGAGGCATTGGCGATATCGGGGTGCTGCACGCCCACACCGGAGCAGAACAGCTTGATGCCGCCGCCGGTACCGGTGGCCTCGACTTTCGGCGTCTTGAAGGTGCCGGCGCGACCGAAGCGCTCGGCCACCACGGTCGAGAACGGATACACCGTGGACGAACCCACGATGCTGATGTTGTCGCGCTGGGCGAGCGCGACCGGGACCTGGGTCAGCGCGGCAACGGCGATGGCGGTGCTGAGCAGTTTCTTCACGGGAGCCTCCTGGGCTGTTGCTGGACTCGATTCAGCGAGACTGGATCAGATGCGCGTCGATATTATGAATGTTTTATGACTGTTTCGTGACAGCGCGAATCAGCCCTGCGCCGTGCCGCTCAGCCGTGCCAGCGGGAAGCGGCAGGTGAAGGTGCTGCCGGCGCCCGGGCGACTCTCGATCTGCAGTTCCCCTTCGACGCGCTTGAGCGCGTGCTTGACGATCGCGAGCCCCAGCCCCGTGCCGCCGCTCTCCGCCGAACGGCTCTTGTCGACGCGGTAAAAGCGCTCGGTGAGGCGGGGGATGTGCACGGGGTCTATGCCGATGCCGTCGTCGCTGACGCGAAACAGCGCGTGCCCGCCGCCGGCCTCGAACACGACGCGGATCTTTCCCCCCGCGCCGGTGTACTTCACCGCGTTGAACACCAGATTCGCGAAGATGCTCTCGATCTGCAGCCGCGGTCCGCGCAACCTCAGGCCCGGCGCGCACTCGAGCGTGATCTGGCGCTCGCCGCCGCAGGCGGCCAGCGCGTTCTCGCGGATCGAATCGAGCATCGCGCAGACCGCGATCGACTCCTCGGCGGAGGAATCGGCACTTTCCGTGCCCTCGAGCGTCGACAGCAACATCAGGTCGCGCAGCAGGTGCTCCATGCGCGCCGACTGCTGCTGCATCTGCCCCAGCACCTTGGCGATCACCGGCGAGTCCTGCGGCAGGAGGTCCTCCAGCGTTCCGACGTAGCCGGCGATCACCGTGAGCGGGGTGCGCAGCTCGTGCGATATGTTCGCGACGAAATCGCGGCGCATCGTCTCGAGGCGGTTCAGCGCCGTGACATCGCGGATGAAGATCACCTTGCGATTGGCGCCAAAGGAGGTCGCCTGCACCTCCAGGGTGCGCGCCGCCGCGCCACCGATCTCGAGCTCGAAGGAATGCTCGAAATCGCTGGCCGCGAGATAGGCCGTGAAATCGGGATCGCGAACCAGGTTCCCCAGCGGCTGCCCCGCGTCCTGCGGGTAGCGCAGCCCCAGCAGCGTGAGCGCGCTGGCGTTGGACCACTCGATGGTGTTGTCCGGACCCAGCATCACGATGCCGTCCTTCAGGGCGGCGTAGGATTCGCGCAGGCGCAGCACTGCCGCATCGGCCTCCTCGAGTTGTTTTTGCAGGCGGGCATGGGTGTGCTGCATGCGATCGGCCACGTCACCGAGCATGCCGCCCTGCACCGGCGGATCGCGCTCGAGCGGGCCGTCCGCGAGCCAGCGCTGCAGTTTCGCCATGCGGCGGTAGCTGATCAGCAGGTAGACCAGCACCCCGCAGGCGAGACCGGCGCCGGCGTTGCCCGACACATCGCCCAGCAGCAGCCCCGCGAGCATCAGCGCGGCGAGCAGCAGCAGGTCGCGCCCCGGGCTGGTCGGCATGCTCAGGCACGCGACATCTGGTTGGAGAAGCGGTAACCGGTGCCGCGCACGGTCTGGATGAACTCCCCGAAATCCTTCGCCCCGGTCACTGGGGGCTCCAGCGCCTTGCGCAGGCGCCGCACGTGCACATCCACCGTGCGCTCGTCGATGTAGACGTTCGCGCCCCAGACCTGGTCGAGCAGTTGCGCGCGCGAGTAGGCGCGGTCCGGATGGCTCATCAGGAACTGCAGCAGGCGGAACTCGGTGGGGCCCATCTCGACCGGGCGCGCGTCGGCGAACACGCGGTGCGCCAGCGGGTCGAGGCGCAAGCCGTCGAACTCCATCGGCTGCTGCTCCTCGACCGGCGCGCTGCGCCGCAGCAGCGCGCGGATGCGCGCGATCAGCTCGCGCGGCGAGAAGGGCTTGCTGACGTAGTCGTCGGCGCCGCCGTCGAGCCCCTGCACGCGATTGCCCTCCTCGACCTTCGCCGTCAGCATGATGACCGGCAGGCGCGCGCAGTTCTCGTCCTTGCGCAGGCGCCGCAGCAGTTCATAGCCGCTGGTGTCGGGCATCATCCAGTCGAGCAGCACGAGGTCGGGGCGGGCGTCGAGGATCTGCCCCATCGCCTCGCGGGCGTTGGCCGCCTGCAGGCAATTGAAGCCGGCCAGCTCCAGCGAGAGCTGCACCATGTCCCGGATCGAGGACTCGTCGTCCACCACCAGGATCGTCTGCTTGCCGTTCATCCTGTTCCGTCGCCTCGCGTCGTCATGATCGTTGCGTGACAGTAAAAGACAGAATTATGACGTTTCGGTGACTCGCGCCAGCCGGTGGCGGATACGATACAGCCGGTGCGGCACGGGCTTGCGGTTGAAGTCCGGATCGATGCTCTGCTCCGTGAGGTCACTGATCTCGAGATCGGCCAGCGCCCCGGCGTCGAGGCGAAAGCCGCGCCGGTTGGTGGAGAACAGCAAGGTGCCCTCGCGCTCCAGCACGCGCAGCGCGGCGCGGATCAGCGCGACGTGGTCGCGCTGCACGTCCAGCGTCTCCTCCATGCGCTTGGAATTGGAGAAGGAGGGCGGGTCGAGGAAGACGAGATCCCAGCGCCGGCGCTCGGCACCCAGCCAGCGCAGGCAGTCGGCGCGCACCAGTTCGTGCTGCGCCTCGGGCAGCCCGTTCAGCGCCAGGTTGCGCCGGGACCAGTCGAGGTAGGTCGCCGACATGTCGACGCTGGTGGTGGCGCGCGCGCCGCCGAGGCCCGCGAACACGCTCACCGCGGCGGTGTAGCAGAAGAGGTTCAGGAAACGCTTGCCGCGCGCCTCGGCCGCGACCATGCGCCGCAGCGGGCGGTGGTCGAGGAACAGGCCGGTATCGAGGAAATCGCGCAGGTTCACCAGCAGGCGCGCCGGCCCCTCCGCGACTTCCATGAAGTGGTTCTCGCGCGCCAGGCGCTGGTACTGTTGCGTGCCGCGCTGGCGGCTGCGCGTCTTCAGCACGATGCGTCCCGGGGGCAGCTGCAGCACGCTGGCGAGCCCGGCGCGCACTTCCTCGAGGCGCTCGCGCGCGAGCGCCTCGTCGACCCATGCCGGCGGCGCGTACTCCGCCACGTGCGCCCAGGCGCCGTAGCGATCCACCGCGACCGCGTATTCCGGGATGTCGGCGTCGTAGATGCGATAGCACTGCGGCTGCTGGGTGGCGACCCAGCCCTTGATGCGGCGCAGGTTCTTGCGCACGCGGTTGGCGAACATTTCTGCGCCGGCGCTCAACGGGCCGGCGGGCACCGCCTCGGTCTGCTGCGCCGGCTCCCCGGCTTCGGCGTCGCCCGCCGCCTCGGCCCGGCGCGTGGCGCGCGTGCTCAGCGCGGGGTCGTGCACCAGCAGGCGGCAGTCGATGGCGCCGTTGCGAAAGCGGTAGCGCCGCGCGAAGCGCAGCCCCAGCGCGGCCTCCAGCGGGCCCTCGGTGGTGAGGATCGCGGCGCGCCAGCCGGGAAACTCCTCGCGCACCAGCCGGCCGAGATCCTCGTACAGCCCCTGCAGCTCGCGCACCTCGCCCAGGCGCTCGCCGTAAGGCGGGTTGCAGATCAGCAGCCCCGTGCGCCCGGCCATCGCCTCGGGCCGGCGTTGCGCGGCGAGCGCGACCGCCGAAAACTCGATGCGGCCCGCGAGACCCGCGGCCGCAGCGTTGTCGAGCGCGTGCGCCAGCACGCGGCGGTCGGCATCCGCGCCGGCGATCGGCGGCAATCCGGGCAGCCCCTGCTCGCGCGCCGCGCGCGCCTCCTGCACCAGGCGCTGCCACAACAGCGGGTCGTGGCCCGGCCACTTCTGCCGCCCGAGATCGCGCCACTCCCCGGGCGCGGCACCGGCGGCGATCAGCGCGCCCTCGATCAGCAGCGTGCCGGAACCGCACATCGGGTCGTACAGCGCGCCGCCCGCGGCGGCCAGCTCGGGCCAGCCGCAGCGCAGCAGCAGCGCCGCGCCGAGGTTCTCCTTCAGCGGTGCGGCGCCGGTGGCGCCGCGATAGCCGCGACGGTGCTGCGCGCCGCCGAGATCGATCGCGAGCGTGAGGCGCTCGCGGTTCAGCCGCGCCACGATACGTATGTCCGGCGCGCGCACGTCGACGTCGGGCCGCAGGCCGGTAACCGCGCGCAGCCGGTCCACCACCGCGTCCTTCACGCGCCGCGCGTTGAACAGGCTGTTGCGCAACTGCTCCGAGACGCCGATGAAATCCACCGCGATCGTCGCGCCCGCGCCGATGTGCTGCTCCCACGGCAGTTCCACCGCGTTGGCATACAACTCATCGGCATCGCGCGCGCCGACCTCGCCGACCGCGACCAGCACGCGGCTGGCGACGCGCGACCACAGGCAGGCGCGGTAGGCGTGCGCCAGCGGCCCGGTGATGTACACGCCGCCCGCACCGACCCGCGTGTCGTCGACACCGGCCGCCTTCAGCTCGGCGGCGAGCAGCTCCTCGAGGCCGCGCGAGCAGCTCGCGAAAAAATGGCCGTGGCGCTGCGCGGGGCGCGATCCGATGCGCGGCTTCGCCGATTCCATGTTCGCCCTGCCCTCAGCCTGCGCGCCCGCGCGCGATCGCCGCGGCCGCCGTGCCGATCAGCGCGGGACCACCGTAGATGAAGCCGGTATAGAGCTGCACCAGCGAGGCGCCCGCGCGCACGCGCCCGGCGGCGTCCTCCCCCGTCATGATGCCGCCGGCGCCGATCAGCGGCAGCTCGCCGGCCAGTCGATCGGCAAGCCGTGTCATGACCGCGTTGGCCTGGCGCGTCAGCGGCGCGCCGCTCAGCCCGCCGCTCTCCGTGGCGTTCGGCAGGCCCTCGACGCCCTGGCGCGACACCGTGGTGTTGGTGGCGATCAGCGCGTCCATGCGCGCGCGCCGCGCGCTGTCGGCGACGCGGTCGATGTCCTCGGGGGCCAGATCCGGCGCGATTTTCAGCACCAGCGGCACGCGCCGCCCGTGCTGCTCGGCGAGCGCCTCGCGCCGCGCCACCAGTTGCGCCAGCAGCTGCTCCAGCGGCTCGCCGAACTGCAGGTCGCGCAGCCCCGGCGTGTTCGGCGAGGACAGGTTGATCGTGATATAGGACGCCAGCTCGTACACGCGCTCCAGGCACAACAGGTAGTCCCCGGCCGCGCGCTCCAGCGGCGTGTCCTTGTTCTTGCCGATGTTGATGCCGAGCACGCCCTGGTACTCGGCCTCGCGCACGCGCGCGCAGAGGTAGTCGACGCCGAGGTTGTTGAAGCCCATGCGGTTGATGATCGCCCGTGCCTGCGGGATGCGGAACAGCCGCGGCTGCGGGTTGCCCGGTTGCGGGCGCGGCGTGACGGTGCCGATCTCGAGGAAACCGAAGCCGAGCGCGGCCAGCGCGTCGATATGGTCGCCGTTCTTGTCGAGGCCCGCGGCCAGCCCCACCGGGTTCGGGAACTCGATCCCCATGCAGCGCACCGGGTCCGGCGCCGGGCGGCTCGCGATCAGTGCATCCAGGTGCAGCCCGTGCAGCGCGTCGAGCGCGCGCAACGACACCGTGTGCGAGCGTTCGCCAGGCAGCAGGAACAGCAGTCGGCGCAGCAGGGAGTACGGCAGTTTCACGCGGCTGATGGACCGGGTTGTTCGGGGGCGCACAGGATAACCGATCGGCCGCTGATCCGGATCGCAGCTGCGGCTTGCGCCCGAATTTGTGCCGCTCGCAGATCAGGCGAGAGTCCGGCGCAGGTCCGGCTTCAGCCGGACATTGCCCCGGTAGGTTCGGCTTCAGAGTGTGTCACAAAAGCCATCAGGTTGCGGCCGAGCGGCGTGGTGCGTCGCTGGCTGTGCTCCCCGCCATTGTCATGCGGGGCACGCACGAGTACGTCCCTGTAGCTCCGCGCCGCGTCCTGCGGCGCAA
>DAORUQ010000019.1:0-29214 GCA_035433265.1 Pseudomonadales bacterium
GCCCTGCGTCCTGATGACCTCGAAGAATCGTGGCCCTGCCTGGTAGCCGACCGCGAATATGAACAGGGCAAAGCCGACCGACTGCGCCCCTTCGCTGATCTTGAACCCGAACTGCCCGAGCAGCAGCGACACCAGCAACGCACCCGCCACGGGACCCAGCGAAATCGAGGCAATGCGCAACCGGCCGACGAGATAACCGCAGCCGAGGGCGAGGAACAACGTGAATACCGGGTTGACCAGCAGAAAATCGCGCAAAACAGATGCGGATTGCATGGGCACTGGCTCCACCCGGTCAACGGTCGATCAGGCAACCGTCCTCGATCGTCAATCGAAATTGTATTTGAACGACATCTGCAAGCGGGTGTCGTCCGCCTCGCTGCCATCCCTCAGTTCGAGTTCGCCGTAGACCAGCTCGCCGCCGACCATGACGCCCGGCACCGGGTAGTAGAGCAGGTTCAGGTTGCCGTACCGGGCGCCTTGATAGGCGCTGCCGAACTGGCCATCGCTGTTGTCCTGCTCCGCGACGCTCCAGCCGATGCTGCTGCTCCAGTTCTCGCTCCAGTAGTGGTCGTAATAGACCAGCGCGCCGAGCAGCGGCAGCACTTCGGCCTCGTCGAGATCGCCGTTCGGCGCGAGGTCGTTGCCGCCGTCGTTGATATAGCTGGCGATGCCCTCGCCATAGGCGAGCTGCAGGTGCAGCTTGTCGCGCGCGCCGAACACGATGCTCGTGCTGGCATTCAGGCCCCAGCCGAGTTCGTCACCCGAGGGATCGCCGTTGCGGCTGCTCTCGGTCTCGTAGCCCACCGAGCGCAGGATGCCCGCGAGTTGCGCATGCCCCCAGTCACCGCTGGCGCGCCACTGTGCCGTGAGATCCGGCAGGTTGTTCTCGCTCCGGATGGACAGCGGGTTGTCCTCGGGATCGATGTCCTGGACCTTGCCGGTATCGAGCGCCGAGGAGGGCGACTCGATGGCGATCGCGAACTGCGATCCCTTGCCGCGGTAGGCCGTCCAGCGCAGCTGCGGGTTGCGCAGGAACATCATGCCGGTCGGCCCCCAGTAATCGATGGTGTTCGGGAACACGTCGGGATCCATGAACAGCGACCAGGTCTGGCCCGCGCCGAAATCGCCGAGCTCGGCCCAGGCATGGCGCAGCCGCGGCGTGGTCTGGCCCGCATCGACGCCGACACCGAAGAGCTCGAATTCGAGCCGGGTGTTCAGTTCGCCAAGCGCGGTCGGCGTCGTGCCGCGGATGCCGATGCGCGTCTGGCGCACGCTGAAGATGGTTTCGCCGTCCTTGCCGCAGCCCGCGTCGCCGGGACAATTGACCGGGATCTTCGACACGCGCAGCGTGTCCGTCCAGTCCGGATCCGACTGGTTGACGTCATAGATCGTATCGAGCTGGATGAAGCCGTAGATGTCCAGCTTCGCATCGGCCGCGCTGCGTGCGGCCGGACTGCTTGCTGGCGCGGGAGCGGCCACGACCGCGGTGGCGCTGCCCGCCGGCGGCACCGTCTCGGAACTGAGGCCAGCGGGAGCGGCCTGCGCGGATTCGAGCTGGCGGATGCGTTGCTCGAGCCGCTCGATCGCGACGCGCGAAGCCTCGAGCTCCTGGCGCAGCTCGCTGATGTCGTCCGCGCGGGCGAGCGAGGCGCAACTCACCGCAACCGCGAGCAGCAGACGCGGGAAAATGGGCCGGGCTGCGCGGCGGATGTATGGCGTGTTCACGTGGGAGCTCCTGCTTGGAACAAATGAATCATCGAAGGCGGACGCGGTTCGTGCTGCCGTGCACACCTGTTTTCCGGGCCGCCGACCGGGATGCTCGCCGGCGGCGGCCACGATGCCGTGCTTATTTGCGCACCGTTACCGTGTAGGGATTGCCGCCCAGCGCTTTCGATATGTCAGCGATGGCCTTCTGCGCGCGCACGCTGTTGCCTGCCGCATCGAGGGGCGGCGAGATCACGGCGATGCCGAAGCGGCCCGGCGATACCGCGATGATGCCGCCGCCGACGCCACTCTTGGCGGGCAGGCCGGTCCGGTACAGCCACTGGCCGGAATCGTCGTAGAGTCCCGCCGTGGCCATCACGGCGAGCACGTTCGGCACATAGGCGCTGTTCAGCACCTGCTTGCCGGTGACCGGATTGCGACCGCCATTGGCCAGGGTCGCCGCCATCGTGGCGAGATCCTTCGCATTGACGTTGACCGAACACTGCTCGGTGTAGATGTCGGTGGCCTGGTCGGGGTTTTCCTTGATATGGCCGTAGGCATACATCAGGCGGCCGATGGCCTGGTTGCGCTGGTTGGTCGCCGCCTCGGATTCGAAGACTTCCTGGTTGACCGAAAGCTTGCGGCCGGCGAAATCGCTGTAGTAGGCGAGGATCTTGTTCCAGATCTCCTCGCGCGAAGCGCCCGCGACCATGCTGGTGGCGGCGATGGCACCGGGATTCACCATCGCGTTCATCTCGGCGCCCTTGTGCTGCTCGATCGCGACGATCGAGTTGAAGACCTGGCCGGTGGCATCGACGCCCATGCCCCCGGAGATGGCATCCGGACCCTTCTCCTCGATCACCTTGGCCATGGTGAAGACCTTGGAGATCGACTGGATCGAGACCTCGGAGCTCACGTCTCCCTTGGTGTATACCTTGCCGTCGGCAGTCACCAGCGCGATGCCGTACAGCTCGGGATCAACCTTGGCCAGGGCCGGAATGTAATCGGCGTTCTTGCCTTCCTGCAGGCCCCGGTACTTCTCGTAGGCCGCATCGAGTGCCGCGTTGATCGCCCTGGGCGACAACTCCGCCGCCGACGCCCCCGTCACGCCGAGGACGAATACCGCCAGCGCGGCAATGATCGTGACGCTGAATCTTGCTGTCATCGAAGGCTCCTGTACCAGAGGTTTTTTCCACTATATACACGCGCAATAGCGACTTTCAACGCCTGCAGGCAGCGGACGGTTGCCGGCAGTCGGGCCGTTCCGGAGCTGCCCGCGCCGGCAATGCACAATGCCGTCCGCTCGATCGCACCACGGTGTTCCACCGGTACCTCGGGGCTGCGCTTGCTGCAATCGTTGTTCATTCTCAGCGGATCCCCCGCCCGCCCAGGCGCGCCGGCGTCATCTGGGCGTCCGGCAGGTATGGCATGCCGCGGCGGTCGTAGCAGCGATCGCACAGATGGAACTGCATGACGGCGTACTGGCCGCGGACCAGATCGTAGGCCTGCACGGATTCCGCCATGAAATAGCCGCCGTGGGCATAGTCGGGCAAGCCGTTGCCCAGGACCACCCGGTAGAGCTTGCCGGACTGATCCCAGCCCTCGTAGGCCAGTGCGACCCACGAGTCCTCGTCGATGTAGAAACACTTGCGCGAGGCCATGTGCCGCGCGCCGGGCAGGGGCGTCGCCTCGACCACCCACACGCGGCGCAACTCGACGCGTGCCTGTTCGGGCTTTACATGTTGCGGGCCCAGCAGCTGCGCCGGGTCCCCGCGCAGCATGTGCATGCGGTAGCTGTTGTAGGGCATGTACATGAGCTTGCGGCCCTTCAACTGGAAGTCGAAGCGGTCCATGCGCCCCGCGAACAGCTGCACCTCGTCGTAGAACAGCGCACCGCCTATGTGCGACACCGGGGTGTCGTAGGAAAACTCCGGCGCCATGCGCACCCGGCGTTGACCCGCCTGGTAGCTCCACGCGCGCTGGTCGTCCACATCAAAGTGCAACGCGAACCACACCAGCGTCTGCGAGCCGGCCTCGCGCACGGGCAGGATATTCGTGGCCAGCCCACGCAGGTAGTAGAGGCCCGCTCCCTGGTAGGGCTCCTGCTCCGGGTTGTAATAGGGCTGATCGCCGATTGCGTGGTTGATGACGAGCAGGGAGATCCCGCCGTTGGCGTTCACCAGGTAGGAATCCGCGGTCAATTCCCCGGGGGCCGGGTAGAACAGCAGGTGGTTCCACATGGCCTCGTAGCCGGTCTTGGGGATCGGGAACGGCGTCCCGCCCCAGCACCCGTAAACGCCCACGCCGTTCGCGCTGGTCTTGCACTCGGGATTGCGCGCGTTGGCGAGCGAGTTCTGCCGGATCCGCTCGGGTAGCCAGAAGCCGCGGCGCGTCGGGTAGATGTCCAGGCGGTAACCCGGGTAGCGGCGCATCAGCTCCATCTGCCCTTCCATGAGCCGGTCCTGGTACTGCGCCATGTTGCTCGCGTCGATCGAGATCAGCGGCTTGTCCTCGGGATAGGGATCCGGCCAGCGGCCGCTGGCCGCATCGAATCCCGGCGGTGCCCTGGTGCCGCCGGTCCAGGCGGGGTAGCTGCCGTCGGCCTCGCCGGTGATCTCCGCGCCCCAGGGCGTCAGCGTCGTGCCGAGCCGCTCGTACTCTTCCTGCGTCACCAGCGCATGCGATGCCGCGCACATCAGGCCGAGTGACACGCGCGCGGCGATTGCGCCGATCGCTTGCATGAAGGTTGCCATGGCTCCCTCCGCTGTTATTGTTCTGCTTTCTTTCCTGCCGTGCGTTCCTCCAAGGCGCGAACCCGAGAGCGCGGCGCGCGATTGCTCCCTCAGCGGATGCCTCGCTGCGTCATGCTCGCCGGTGACAGTTCGACCTCCGGCCAGTACGGCACTTCGTTACGCACGTAGGAGCCGTCGGCCAGCTGCGTCTGCAGGGCCGTGTACTGTCCACGGCTCACGTCATAGGACTGCATCGACGAGGCATAGCTCAGGAAGCCGCCGTGTGCGTAGTTGATCGCGCCGTTGCTGAACATGACGCGAAACAGCTTGTTGGAGTGATCCCAGCCCTCGTAGGCGATGACCGCCCACGTGTCCTCGTCGAGATAGAAGCGCTTGCGGGAGGCCATGTGGCGCACGCCGGGCAGTGGCGTGGCTTCCACCACCCACACCCGGCGCAGCTCGTTGCGCACCATTTCCGGCTTGAAGTGATGCGGGCCCAGCAACTGGGCCGGATCGCCGCGCAACAGCTGCATGCGATAGTTATGATAAGGCAGGTACATCAGTTGCCGGCCCTTGAGCTCGAACTCGAAGCGATCCATGCGCCCCTGGAACAGGCTGATCTCGTCGAAGAACATCGTGCCGCCCATCTGCGCCGAGGGCGTGTCGTAGGCAAATTCCGGCGCGAGCCGCACGCGCCGCTGCCCCGGCGTGTAGCTCCACGCGCGCTGGTCGTCCTTGTCGAATTCGAGCGGCCACCACAGCATGGTCTGCGTGCCGGCGTCGCGCGCGGGCAGCGTGGCGATGTTATGGACGCGCTGGTAATACTTCCCGGCCCCCTCGTAGGGCGTGACATCGGGATTGTTGTAGGGAAACTCGTTGTAGGTCCGGGTCTGGACCAGCAGGGTGATCGCGCCGTTGGCATTGACGAGGTAACCGGTGGTCACGTAGTCAGAGGTCGTGGAACTGCGCAGCGCATGGTTCCACATCGCTTCGCGGCCATTCCTCGGAATCGGGAACGGCGTGCCACCCCAGCAACCGTACATGCCCACCCCGTCGGGGCTGGTCTTGCACTCGGGATTGCGCGCGTTCTTCAGCGTCCCTTCGACGAAGCGCGGCGGCATCCACACGCCGCGATGCGTGGGGTAGATGTCCATGCGAAAGCTCGGGTAGCGGCGCATCAGCTCCATCTGCCCTTCCATGAGCCTGTCCTTGTGCTGCTCCATGTTCGTCGCGTCGATGGAGAACAGCGGTGTCTCGTCGGGCCAGGGATCCGGCCACAGACCGCTCTGCGGATCGAATCCCGGTGGCGCCTTCAGGTCGCCGGTCCAGGCAGGATAGCTGCCGTCGGGGCTGCCGGCCTTCTCCGCGCCCCAGGGCGTCAGTGTCGTGCCCAGCAGCTCGAACTCCTCGTCCGTGAGCGCCGCTTGCGTTGCCGCGCATATCAATCCCAGCGCGATACCCGTGAGACAGGCCCCGATTTTCTTGGTGTTCATGCCATCAGCTTCCTCAATGCCCTGCGTTTTCGCTTATATGCAAACACTGTTCCTCCGGTGCGCCGCGCAATCCGGAAAACGCGCGTGCCGCAACTCGTCGCCACCCGGCTCGGATGCATCGCGCAGTGATGACAGTAAGCGAATTTCCGTAACAACCTTTGCGATGGATCAAGGTAGTTGCGCGAGGCTAGAGAATAGATTCACCAACGTGATGTCCGACCTTGTTTTTGCGCGCTGACAGCGGCAGGTTGCAGACAGCAGGTAGCGCCCGTGTGGAGTTGCGCCTGTTCACTTCAAACCATAAATCCGGGGGTGGCCAGTGGATTCGAGCATGCATTTCAGTCGCCTGTCCGTGCGGGCGCTGCGCCGCGGCGCATTGGCCATCGGTATCGCGGCCGCGGGGATCAGCGGGGGCGCATCCGCGTTCAGCGTCGATACCGCAAACCCCGATCTCGAGATCACGTGGGACAACACCATCCGGCTCAACGCGGGCTGGCGGGTCGAGGATATCGACGACGCGCTGGGCGACAACTTCACCTACGACGAGAGCGACTACCGGTTCGAACAAGGCGACATGATCGCGCAGCGGGCCGACCTGTACTCCGAACTCGACATCGTCTGGCGCGGCAACTACGGCGCGCGGGTATCGGCCGCGGGCTGGTACGACCACGCGTACCGCGACGACGAGGTCGAGCAGAACCCCCTGCTCGCCGACCTGCCGAGCAGCTATCGCAACAAGGAGTACACGGGCCTGACCGAGGATTTCTACCGCGGCCCCTACGGTGAAGTGCTGGATGCCTTCGTGTTCGCGAACCAGACCATCGGCGAAGTCCCCGTGTCGCTGAAGGCCGGACAGCTCACCACGTACTGGGGCATGGCGGTGTTCTATGCCGGCGGGATCGCGCAGAGCCAGCACCCGATCGACGGACGCAAGGGTGTCGCGAACCCCGGCAGCGAGGTGAAGGAATTGTTCCTGCCACTGTCGCAGATCAACCTGCAGGCGCAACTCACCCCGACGATCGCGGCCGAAGTGCAGTACTACCTGGACTGGGCCAACACGCGCGCGGCCGAGGGGGGCACCTTCCTCGCGGCAGCCGATCTTGCCTTGCAGGGGCCGCAGCAGCTGGGCGGCGCGGGAGCAGCCAACCTGCAGCGCCGCGCGCCGCTGCAGCCGGACGATCAGCACGGCAACTGGGGCGTGAACTTCAAGTTCAACCCGGACTTCCTGCGCGGCCAGACGCTCGGGGTCTATTACCGCGAATTCGACGAAAAGGTCCCGTGGCTATTCCTCACGCTGCCCCCCGCCGAGTTTGGCTATCGCGCGGTGTACGCGGAAAACACCAAGCTGGCCGGCATCAGCTTCGACGGCTCGCTCGGGCAGTGGGCCGTGGGCGCGGAAGTCGGCTATCACATGGATACGGGGCTCAAGTCGCCCGGTTTCGCCTTCGCCGACGAAGGCGCGCGCGGCGACACCTGGCATGCGCTGCTGAACGGCATCTACCTGCTCGACCGCGGCGCGCTCTGGGATACCGGCAACTTGGTGCTGGAGCTGAGCTACGACCGCCTCGACGACGTGACGCGCAACGAGGAGCTGTTCGTGCGCGTCGACCACGGCAACCTTTGCACGGTGGGACGTGGCGGCCCGGCGGGTTCGTGGAAGGACGGCTGCGCGACCAAGGATGCGTGGGGCCTCAGCATCCGCTTCGCTCCCCAGTGGCTGCAGGTGCTACCCAGCCTCGACGTGTCGCTGCCCATGAGTTACCAGGTCGGGCTGGACGGCAACTCCGCCATCTCGGGCCTCGGCGTCAACCAGGAGGCCGCATCGCTGTCGCTCGGCGTGCAACTGGACTACAAGGTCATCCACCGCCTGACGCTCGAGTACGCCGACTATTTCGCCAAGCGGCACACCGTGGACGACGTCGCCGTCAGCGGCAACGGCAGCTCGTTCTCGCTGACCGATCGCGGCCGCGTGGGCATCACCTACAAGGTGGCGTTCTGATCGATACTGGAGCAGAGTGGAGCGGACGACGGGGAACCAGGACCGGAAATCAGGGCGCAAGAACATAAGAATGAAGTCGATCATGTGCAGCACCTTCGCGGTGTGCCTCGTCTCGCTGTTCATGGCGGCAGGGGTTGCGGCGGAGGATTCGTTCGTGGACCCGCTCGAGGCGCCGGCCGAGGCGAGTCCGCTGGCGCAACACAGCCAGTTGCTCGCGATCGCGCGCGCGGGCAGCCGGCTGGTGGTGGCGGGCATGCGCGGGCACATCCTCTACTCCGACGACGAGGGCCGCACGTGGTCCCAGGCCAGCGTGCCCCTCAGCGTGACGCTGACCGCGCTGTCCTTCCCCACGCCGCAGCAGGGCTGGGCCGTGGGGCACAGCGGCGTGGTGCTGCACACCGCCGATGGCGGGCAGAACTGGGAGCGGCAGCTCGACGGGCGCCGCACACCCGCGGACATGATCGGCTTCTACGAGGGTCTCGCGGCCGGCGGCGACGAAGTGGCGGCGCGACTCGTGCAGGAGCTGCCTGTCAACTGGCAGGACGGCCCGGAGCAACCGTGGCTCGGCGTCTGGTTCGCCGACGGCCAGCACGGCTTCGTCACCGGCGCGTTCAACCTGATGCTCGAAACCCGCGACGGCGGCAACAGCTGGACGCCGTGGACGCATCGCCTCGACAACCCCGAGGCGCTGCACCTCAACGCGATCGAGCGGATCGGGACTGCGTTCTACATACCCTCGGAGCGGGGCGTGGTATTCCGGATGCGCGATGGCGAGGAGCGATTCAGCGCGCTGCAGACAGGGTATGCCGGGAGCTTCTTCGGCATCTGCGGCGACGAGCGCGTGCTGCTCGCCTACGGGCTGCGCGGGACGCTCTACGCGAGCCAGGACCAGGGGGAGACGTGGTCGGCGCTGCCGCCCGCCATCCCGGTCGCCCTCACCGCCTGCACGCGCGCAGCAGACGGCCGCTTCCTGCTCGCCGCCGCGTCGGGGCACGTCGTCGCGGTAGCGCCGGGTGCGAACGGCCCGGTCGCCACGCCCCGGGACGGCGCGCCCTGGCCGCTCGCGGGGATCGCGCTCGCTGCGGACGGCAAGCCGCTCGGCGTCGGGATGCGCGGGATCTGGCGCGCAGAGCAGTGAACCCGGCCGCTCCCGGCTGACCCGGCCCATGACAACAACAGGATTCGCGACGCGATGAGCGCCAAGATAGAAAAAATCGATCTGCCGGTCATCAGGGATCCCGCCGACTTCGACGACAAGTCGGGCGACGCGCTGGAGCGGCTGATCTTCAACCACCGCCCGCTCGTGTTGCTGCTGGTCGCCCTGGTCACGCTGGTGCTGGGCTACCAGGCCACCAGGCTCGAGATCAACGCGAACTTCGAGGACATGATCCCGCAGTCGCACCCGTTCATCAAAAACTTCTTCGCCTATCGTGACAGCATCAGCGGCCTGGGCAATTCGCTGCGCATCGTGGTTGAGAACAGGGACGGCGACATCTTCGACAAGGACTACCTCGAGGTGGTGCGCCAGGTCAACGACAGGATCTACCTGCAACCGGGCATCGATCGCGCGTGGATGAAGTCGGTCTGGACGCCGGCCACACGCTGGACCGAGATCACCGAGGAGGGCTACCGCGGCGGCCCGGTCATGCCCTTCGACTACAACGGCTCGCCGGAGTCCGTGACCCAGTTCCGCGTCAACGTCCTGCGCGCAGGATTGATCGGCAGGCTGGTGGGCTCGGACTACAAGTCGAGCATGATCGTGGTCCCGCTGCTGGAGCGCATCCCCGAGACCGGCGAACCGATCGACTATGCCGCGCTGTCGGACTTTCTCGAGCATGAGGTGCGCAGCCTCCAGACCGACAAGTACCGCATCCACGTGATCGGATTCGCGAAGCTCGTCGGCGACATGATCGACGGCATCCGCTCGGTGCTGATCTTCATGGCGTTCTCCGCCCTGATCGCGACGCTGATCATCTACGTCTACACGCGCGATGCGCGCAGCACGTTGCTGCTCGTGGGCGCAGCCGTGCTGGGCGTGCTCTGGCTGCTCGGAATGCTGCAGCTGACCGGTTACGTGCTCACTCCCTATTCGGTGCTCGTGCCCTTCCTGGTGTTCGCGATCGGGCTGTCGCATGGCGCCCAGAAGATGAACGGCATCATGCAGGATGTCGGGCGCGGCACGCACCGCTATGTGGCTGCCCGCTACACCTTCCGGCGGCTGTTCGTGGCGGGTCTCACCGCGCTGCTAACGAATGCCTTCGCCTTCGCCGTGATGCTGCTGATCGATATCCCGGCCATTCGTGACCTGGCGATCACGACGACCATGGGCGTGCTGATCCTGATCTTCACCAAGCTGATCCTGATCCCGGTCGCACTGTCCTACATCGGCGTCGGCGAGAAGGCCGCCAGGCGCAGCCTCGAGACGGGGTCGGCCACCGGTGAAAACGGGCTGCTCGGCAGGGTCTGGGCGATGATCGGCCGATGCTCCGAGCGTCGCTACGCCATACCGCTCGTCGTTGCGAGCATTGCGCTCGGGATCGGCTCCTTCGCGATAAGCCATGCGTATCTGCAGATCGGCGACCTCGATGCCGGCGCCCCGGAACTTCGCCCCGACTCGCGCTACAACCAGGACGTTGCCTACATCAATGCGCACTACCGCATCTCGGGTGACCAGTTCGCGGTGATGACCGTGACCGGGCCCGAGGGGATCCGCGACTATGAAACGCTGGTCGAGCAGGACCGCCTCGCCTGGACCCTGCAGCAGCTGCCGGAAGTGATCGCGGTGGAGTCTCTGGGCAGCAGCGTGCCGCTGATCACCATGGGCACCAACGAAGGCAATCCCAAGTGGATGGACATCCCGCGCAGCAGGCAGGTCGCGAGCCTGACGGTGAACACGGCCACCACGAACGCGCCCGAGCTGCTGAGCGGCGACGCCACCGTGGCCCCCGTCGTCGCATACCTCAGAGACCACAAGGCGGAGACGCTCGCACGGGTCGCAAGGGTGGCGCAGGATTTCGCCGACGAGCACGGCTCCGAGCAGCGCCAGTTCCTCCTCGCGGCCGGTTCGTCAGGAATAGACGCGGCCACCAACGAGGTGGTCGCCGTGGCCAACTACCGCATGCTCGCGCTGGTCTACGCGTCGGTGATCGTGCTGTGCTACATCACGTTCCGCAACTGGCGCGCCGTGATCGTCGCGCTGGTCCCGCTCGCCATCACCTCGTTCCTCTGCGAGGCCCTGATGGTGGTGCTGGGCATCGGTATCAAGGTGTCTTCGTTGCCGGTGACGGCGCTCGGCGTGGGCTGCGGCGTCGACTACGCGCTCTACCTCGTCACGGTGCAGCTCGCCGCGCAGCGCAGCGGCCGTTCGTTGGGCGATGCCTACCGCGATGCGCTCAATTTCACCGGGCGGGTGGTCTGCCTGATAGGCATCACGATGGGCGCGAGCGTGATCACCTGGGCGTGGTCCCCGATCAAGTTCCAGGCCGACATGGGCATCCTGCTCGCGTTCATGTTCGTCTGGAACATGGTCGGCGCGCTGCTGCTGATCCCCGCGCTGTCGCATTTCCTGTTGCGCACGCAGCGCGACGCGCGCTAGATCGCGTGGTGCGCCGGGTGTGACGCCACACCGCCAACCCGGACCGCGCGGCCCTCTTCGCCACAGGACGCCCAGCAGGCTGGCGACGCCGCCGGCGGCGAGTGCCGTGCGCAGCGCAGCGGGATCGGCACCGGATCGCCGGTGGCTGAACCGCGGCAATCAGATGGGCCAATCGGCCGCATCGACAACATGGCGCGGCTGCGCCGGGCGCAAGCCCCCCCAGGCGCGGGTGAACTCGCCGTCCGGGTCGAAGGTCGCCGCCTGCTTCGCCAGGTTGAAATGCCGGCCGCCGCGCGGGTCGCAACCGACGCCAGCGATGTATTGCCAATTGCCGTAATTGCTCGCGACGTCGTAATCGATGAGATGCTTCTCGAAGAAGGCCGCGCCGTAGCGCCAGTCGAGCCCGAGTTCGTTCACGAGACAGCTCGCCGCGATCTGCCGGCCGCGGTTGCTCATCCAGCCGGTTTGTACCAGCTGGCGCATCAACGCGTTCACCAGCGGATGATCGGTGTCGCCCGCGCACCAGCGCGCGAAGGCGCGCGGCTCGAAGCAGCACAGCGCGCGTCGCCCGCCGATGCCGCCCGGCGCGAACAGGCGCACGCCATCGACGCGGGCGCGCCAGTGAAAGAACTCGCGCCACAGCAGTTCCTGCCAGAACCAGCGCGTGGACTCGTTGCGCGTCTCCTCGCGCTCGAAGCGGAACAGTTCCAGCGCGACCTGGCGTACCGACAGGCTGCCGTTGGCGAGCCATGGCGACAGCCTGCCCGAGGCATGGAGGCCGTCCAGCGCATTGCGCGTGTCCTTGTACCGTGCGACGGCGCGCTCCCGCCACATCCAGTCGTGCAGGCGTTGCTCGCCGCCCGCGGTGCCGCCGCGCGCGGTGAAACCGGGGTGCGGCGAAGCGACCGCACGCGACAGGGCAGCGAACCTCGCCCCGCGCGGCGGGGGCGGCAGCGCATCCGGCACGGGATGCACGGCGTTCACTTCCAGCGCCTCCACGCGCTCGCGAAACGGCGTGAACTGGCGCGGCATCTCGCCGGGTACGAAGGGCAGCTGCTCCTGGCGAAACAGCGTGTTGGGCGGATGCAACTCGAGGGGAATCCCGACACGCTCACGCACCCGTTCCAGCTGGCGCTGCTCATCGACGCCGCCGGTGTGGGCGACACCGATGCGCGCGATTCGGTGCTGCCCGGCCAGCTCTGGCAACAGCAGTTCCGGTGCTCCGTGCAACACCAGCAGTTCCTGACCGCGCGCTCGCAGTGCCTCGCGCAGCGCCTGCACGCTCTCGAGGAGGAATCGTTCACGCTGGGCGCCAAGACCGGTCACGTTGCACCACGGGCGCGGACGCGGCCAGAAGAACACGCACAGCAGCTCTTCGGCCTGCGCGTGCTCCAGCAGCCCGGGGTTGTCCTGCAGACGCAGGTCATCGCGGAACCAGTATATGTCTCTCATGTCACCCAGGAAGCCGGTCGCCGGCATGAACTCCCAGCCGCCACTGCCACCATCGAGCTATCGGCCGCGCGGTCAGGCTTCCTTGTCCAGCATCCACACGCACGCAGGCGCCGTGCCGGCGCGCAGGCGTGAATTCCTTTCCAGCGACTGATTCTCCGCCTGCCTGAAAGTTGCAACCGTCAGCGCCACGCCACCAAGGAGCAGCAGGTGCGCCATCCACACCATGCTGAAATAGAAGATCGAGAGAAATGACAGCGAAAAAACCATGCTCCACATCCAGCCAAGCACCTGCATGATGAAATGCTGGGATGCCGGATCCAGGTGTCGCAGGGGGTTGTGGCGATTGTCCATCACGGCATCCCAGCTGCGGATAATGAGCTTCTTCATGACCGTATCCCCGATGTGATTGTCACTCGAGCTACGGGGTCGGTTGCCGGATGGATCACCGTGGCGTGGCTGGCCACGGTGGGCAGGCGACATCGCGCGGACGCTCCGCGGTCGCCGAAGCAATCAGCCTGACGATGTGGGGTTCGGCGTTGCGGCGATTGTCCGGTGCGTACTGATCCGCGAGTTGGAGCGCGGTCGTACTTCGTCCGGTCAACAACATGCTGGAGTCCGCAAATGGTCCGTACCGCATTCGCCCTCGCTCTCGCCGGCGCAGCCACGTTCGCTCGGGCTGACTGCCCCGCGCTCCTCGATCACGAGGTGCGCGTGCTACGCAAGTCCGACATCGTAAATCTCTGCGATCGGTATGCCGGCCAGCCTCTGCTCGTCGTGAACACCGCGAGTCATTGCGGCTATGCGCCGCAGCTCCAGGGACTGGAAACACTCTACCAGGAGTACCGGGCGCGTGGTCTGCGCGTGGCCGGCTTCCCGAGCAACGATTTTGGACAGGAGGCCCGCAAGGAAGAGGATACGGCCAGGATCTGTTACGTGAACTATGGCGTCACGTTCGACATGTACTCCGAAACGCACGTGAAGGGGGCTCGGGCACATCCGCTGTTTGCAGAGCTGGCGCGCCAGAGCAGAGCGCCGCGCTGGAACTTCAACAAATACCTCGTGGACGGCGACGGCAAGGTTGTAGCAGCCTTCGGCTCGGGCACCAGCCCCGACAGCCCCGAATTGCGCGAGGCCGTCGAGAAGTTGCTCTAGCCGGCCGTTGCAGTCGTTGATGCCCACGATCGCCGCCCCCGCTGCGATGCGCGCGCCGTCTGGAGCACCCTTTGCTCGCTTCCCCCCAGCGGCTACAATCGCGCGCCTTGCCCGCATACCCGGAAGTCGGCAACCATGAACCTTCGCGACCACCTGAACGCTGCCGTCGAAGCGGCCATGCGCGCCGTCGGCATTCCCGCGGACTGCCAGGCGCTGCTGACCCAGAGCACGCGCCCCGAGTTCGGCGACTACCAGGCCAACGGCGCGATGGGCGCGGCGAAGCGCTTGGGAACGAAGCCGCGCGAGCTCGCCGAGCGCATCGTCGCGGCCTTTGACGGCGCCGGCATGGTCGAGCGGCTCGAGATCGCCGGCCCCGGCTTCATCAACATCCACCTCGCGCCAGCATTCCTCGCCGCGCGCGTGGAGGCTGCCGCGACCGATGCGCGGCTGGGCATCCCGGCCAGCGAACAGCCGCAGACCGTGGTGGTGGATTACTCCGCGCCCAACCTCGCCAAGGAAATGCACGTCGGGCACCTGCGCAGCACGATCATCGGGGATGCCGTGGTGCGCGCGCTCGAATTCCGCGGCGAGCGCGTGATCCGCCAGAACCACGTCGGCGACTGGGGCACGCAGTTCGGCATGCTGATCGCCCACCTCGAGGACGTGATGGCCACGGGCCAGTCGATCGACGATGCCGCGCTCGCCGACCTCGAGGGCTTCTACCGCAGCGCCAAGCAGTGCTTCGATGCCGACCCCGCCTTCGCCGACCGCGCGCGCGACTACGTGGTGCGACTGCAATCGGGCGATGCGCACTGCCGGCGCCTGTGGCAGCGCTTCATCGACATCTCGGTGGCGCACAGCGAGGAGATCTACCGCAAGCTGAACGTCACGCTCACGCACGCCGACATCAAGGCCGAGAGCGCCTACAACGACGACCTGCCGGTGGTGATCGCGGAGCTCGACCAGCGCGGCCTGCTCGCCGAGAGCGAGGGCGCGCGCGTGGTATTCCTCGAGGAGATGCGCGACCGCGACGGCAACGCGATGGCGGTGATCGTGCAGAAGGGCGACGGCGGTTTCCTCTACGCCACCACCGACCTGGCGGCCGCGCGCTACCGCGCGCAGGTGCTGCACGCCGACCGCATCCTGTATTTCATCGACGACCGCCAGAAGCTGCACATGCAGCAGGTGTTCGCGATCAGCCGCCGCGCCGGCTTCGTCGGCGAGAGCACCACGCTCGAGCACCATCCCTTCGGCAAGATGCTGGGCGAGGACGGCAAGCCGTTCAAGACGCGCTCGGGCGGCACCGTGAAGCTGGCCGAGCTGCTCGACGAGGCGGTGGAGCGCGCCGCGCGCCTGCTGGCCGAGCGCGAGGCGGACCTCTCGGCGCAGGAGCGCGCGGTCGTGGCGCGCCAGGTGGGCATCGGCGCGGTCAAGTACGCGGACCTGTCCAAGAACCGCACCAGCGACTACGTGTTCAGCTGGGAGCACATGCTGAGTTTCGAGGGCAATACCGCGCCCTACCTGCAGTACGCCTGCACGCGCGTGCGCAGCATCTTCCGCAAGGCGGGCATCGATACGGCGGCCCTTACCGGGCCGATCGGAATCGACGCACCCGAGGAGCGAGCGCTGGCGCTGCGCCTGGCGCAGTTCAGCGAGGCGCTGAGCTCGGTCACCCATGACGCCGCGCCGCACCTGCTGTGCGCCTACCTCTACGACCTCGCCGGGCTGTTCATGCGCTTCTACGAGAACTGCCCGATCCTGCGCGACGACGTGCCGCCCGCGGTGCGCGCGAGCCGGCTGCGCCTGGCCGACGTGGTCGCGCGCACGCTGGCCACCGGCCTCGAACTGCTCGGCATCGAGACCCCCACGCGCATGTAGGTCGCCATTCATGGCGACACGCCCGCAGGTCGCCATTCATGGCGACAACCGCAGATCCGGGTCGGCATTCATGCCGACCTGCTGGCATACTGGAGCAGGACACGCAGCAAAGGACTCAGGGGCATGATGAACTTGCCGGACCTGGCCGAGGACGAACTGCGCCGCCGCATCCGCGCGCTCGCCCGGGCCGACGAGGGTGAACGTGTCGCCGCGCTGCTCGCAGAAGCCGACGCGGCTCTCGGCGACGGTGACGCGATCACGGCAACGGCGACCGGGCTGATCGAGGCCATCCGCGGAAAGCAGCGCTACCGTGCCGGCATCAATGCCTTGCTCGCCGAATACTCCCTGTCGAGCCGCGAGGGCGTGGTGCTGATGTGCCTGGCCGAGGCGCTGCTGCGCGTCCCCGACCGGCTCACCGCCGACCGCCTGATCCGCGACAAGCTCGGCGGCGGCGACTGGCGCGCGCACGTGGGCAACAGCCAGTCGCTGTTCGTGAACGCCTCGGCCTGGGGCCTGCTGCTGACCGGGAAGGTCGTGCAGCTGCGCGAGCAGGATGCCGGGGCCGCCTGGCGCATGCTGGGCCATACCGTGGGCCGCGCGGGCGAACCGGCGATACGCGCCGCGATGCGGCTCGCGATGAGGATCATGGGCACGCAGTTCGTGCTGGACACCGACATTGCCGCGGCGCTGGACAAGGCGCGCGAGTGGGAAGACCGGGGGTACCTCTATTCCTACGACATGCTCGGCGAGGGCGCGCGTACCAGCGCCGATGCACACGAGCATTTCCTGGCCTACCGCGGGGCGATCGACGCCATCGGCCGGCGCGCCGGTGCCGCCGCGCCGGCCGCGGCCCCCGGCGTGTCGGTGAAGCTTTCCGCGCTGCACCCGCGCCTGGAACTCGCGCAGACCGAACGCGTGCGCGCCGAACTGGTGCCGCGTGTGCTGGAACTGGCCGTGGCCGCGCGCGCGCACAACATCGGCCTGACCATCGACGCCGAGGAAGCCGAACGGCTCGACATCACGCTCGAGGTCTTCGAGGCCGTCTATCGCGACCCGCAGCTCACGGGTTGGGAGGGCCTCGGCCTGGTGGTGCAGTCCTACCTGAAGGCCGCGCCCGCGGTGATCGACTGGCTCGCGGCGCTCGCCGCGAGCCACGGACGGCGCATCATGGTGCGCCTGGTGAAGGGCGCCTACTGGGACGCCGAGATCAAGCACGCGCAGACGATCGGGCTCGCTTGCTACCCGGTGTACACGCGCAAGAGCTCCACGGACCTCGCTTACCTGGTCTGTGCCGCGCGCCTGCTCGCACGGCGCGAGCGGCTCTATCCGCAGTTCGCCACCCACAATGCGCATTCCGCGGCTGCGGTGCTCGCGCTGGCCGGGTCCCCCGGGGGCTTCGAGTTCCAGCGCTTGCACGGCATGGGCGAGGAACTGTACGAGGAACTGGTGGAGCGGCGCGGTGTGCCGGTGCCGGTGCGCATCTACGCACCGGTCGGGGTGCATCGCGAACTGCTCGCCTACCTGGTGCGCCGGCTGCTCGAGAACGGCGCCAACAGCTCCTTCGTGCACAACCTGGCCGACGATGCACTGGCCAGCACCACGCTGGCCGCGGATCCGCGCGCAAGGCTGCGCGGCCTCTCCCACTATGCCAACCGGGGCATCGCGCTGCCCCCGGCGCTGTTCGGCGCGACGCGTGCCAACGCACGCGGCGTGGACCTGCGCGACTACGAGGCGCTGCACGGCTTCGCGGCCGGCATGGATGCCTGGCGCGCGAGCGCGGCGCGACTGGGCTGCGCGCACGGCCCGGGCTGCATCCCCGTGGTCAATCCCGCCGACCACCGCGAGGTGCTGGGCCACTACCTCCCGAGCAGCGAGCACGACATCGAGCAGGCAGCGGCGCGCGCGCACGCGGTGGCCGCGGGCTGGGCCGCGACACCGTTCGCCGAGCGCTGCGGTTACCTGCGCCGAGCCGCCGGCCTGATCGAGGATGCGCTGCCCGAGCTGGCGGCCTTCTGCATGAAGGAAGCGGGCAAGACGCTCGGCGACGCGCTGGCCGAGGTGCGCGAGGCCATCGATTTCTGCCGGTATTACGCCGCGCAGGCGCAGACGCTGCTCGGCGCGCACGGCCACGCACTCGCAGCGCGCGGCCCGATCCTCTGCATCAGCCCGTGGAATTTCCCGGTCGCGATCTTCACCGGCCAGCTGGCCGCGGCACTGGTTACCGGCAATCCCGTGATCGCCAAGCCCGCCGAGCAGACCACGCTGGTGGCGCTGCGCGTGGCGCAGTTGTTCCACGAGGCCGGCGTGCCACGCGAGGTGCTGCAATTGCTGTGCGGCCCCGGTGAGCCCATCGGCGCGCGACTGCTGCCGGATGCGCGCATCGCCGGCGTGATGTTCACCGGCTCCACCGCGGTGGCGCGCCATATCGCGCTACAGCTCGCGGCGCGTGGCGGCGCGCGCGCGATGCTGATCGCCGAGACCGGCGGCCAGAACGCCATGGTCGTCGACTCCACCGCGCTGCCCGAACAGGTGGTGGACGACGTGATCGCCTCGGGCTTCAACAGCGCCGGACAGCGCTGCTCGGCGCTGCGCGTGCTCTACGTGCAGCACGAGATCGCCGACCGGCTGATCAACATGCTGATCGGTGCGATGAGCGAACTGCGCATCGGCGACCCCGCGCACGCCGCGACCGATATCGGCCCGATCATCGACCACCGCGCGCGCGCGCGCCTGCAGGCGCACGTCGAGCGGCTCGCCGGGCGCGCGCGCGTGCTGCACGCCGGCAAGCTGTCGGCCGATTGCGACGAGGGCAGCTTCTTCGCGCCGCACCTGTTCGAGATCGATTCGATCGAGCAGCTGCCGCGCGAGGTCTTCGGCCCGGTGGTGCATCTGATCCGCTACCGCGCCGCCGACCTCGAGCACCTGCCGCGGCGCATCAACGCCGCGGGCTACGGGCTCACCTTCGGCATCCACAGCCGCATCCAGGGCAGCATCGACCTGCTGGCGCGCGAGATCGCCGCCGGCAACGTCTACGTCAACCGCAACATGATCGGCGCCGTGGTCGGGGTGCAGCCCTTCGGCGGCCGGGGCCTGTCGGGGACCGGACCCAAGGCCGGCGGACCCTTGTACCTGGGACGCCTGCTGCGTGCCGTTGCCGCGCAGCCGCCGGCCTATCGCCCCCTGCCCGAGGAGACCGCGGGCGACCTGCCGCAGGCCTTCGATTGCCGCGCCGCGGTGCACGCGCTCGCCGAACTGCAGCAGGAGTGGCGCCACAGCGATCTGCACGCGCGCCTGGCGCCGGCGCGCGCGCTGCACGAGCGCATCGCGCACGATCCCTCGCGCGAACACGATGCGCGCGGCGAACTTGCCGCGCAACTGCAGCAGCTGCTGCAGCAGGCCGGGGCGATCGGGCAGCCACGCGCCCTGCCCGGCCCGACCGGCGAGCGCAACACGCTGCGCCTGGACGCCCGCGGCGTGCTGCTCTGCGTCTGCCGCGAAGGCGCCGGCGAGCGCGACGCACTGCTCCCTGCGCTGGCGGCACTGCTGGCCGGCAATGCCGTGCTGTTCCTGACCGACGCCGCCACCGGCGCGCCGGTGCTGGCGGTGCGCAACCTGCTCGCGGAAGCCGGTTTCGCCGACGGGCTCACCGCCCACCACGCACTGCCCGACGTTGCCGCCATGCAGGCGGTGATCACCGCCTGCGCGATCGACGGCGTGCTTTGTCATGGCGACCCGGCGCTCGCGCAACGGCTGAGCCACGACCTGGCCGCTCGCGCCGGGGCGTTGCTGCCGCTGATCGACGACGACTTCGGACCGCTCTACCTGGAGCGCTTCGTGCAGGAGAAGACGATCTCGGTGAATATCACGGCCGCGGGCGGCAACGCCGCGCTGATGTCGCAGGCGGAGAGCGATTGATGATGTTCGATACCGAAGGCGTGGTGCTCGCCGCGCTGATCTTCGTTGCCGCGATGCTGTACGCCTCGGTGGGACACGCCGGCGCCTCGGGCTACCTCGCGGCGATGGCGCTGTTCGGCGTGGCGCCGGAGGTGATGAAGCCCACCGCGCTCTCGCTGAACATCCTGGTCGCGCTGATCGCGACCTTCAAGTTCTACCGCGCCGGGGCCTTCTCGTGGCGGATCTTCCTGCCGCTCGCGGCGGGCTCCGTGCCGCTGGCGTGGCTGGGCGGCACGCTGGTGCTGCCGGGGCATTTCTACAAGCCGCTGGTCGGCATGGTGCTGGTCTACGCGGCCTGGGCCTCGCTCAAGCGCGCGAGCCGGCCGCAGGACGCGCAACTGCGCACGCCGCCGACCGTGCTGCTGATTGCCTGCGGCGCCGTGCTCGGCCTGTTGTCAGGGCTCACCGGCGTCGGCGGCGGCATCTTCCTCAGCCCGCTGCTGTTGTTCCTGCGCTGGGCCGAGGTGCGCGTGATCTCGGGAATCGCAGCCGCCTTCATCCTGCTCAACTCGATCGCGGGATTGCTGGGCGTGATCCGCGTGGCGCCCGAATTGCCCGCCGCGCTGCCGCTGTGGGCCGTGGCGGCGATCGCCGGCGGCTTCCTCGGGGCCGAGCTCGGCAGCCGGCGCCTGGGCAACGCGGGCATCCAGCGCGCACTGGCACTGGTGCTCGCGGTGGCCGGCGTGAAGATGATCGCGACGGCCTGAGCGCCCGGGGCTAGACGAAACGCAGGCCCGCCTCGCTGAACGGCAGCTTGCGCACGCGCGTGCCGGTCAGCCTGGCCACGGCGTTGGCGAGCGCCGGCGCCACCAGCGGCGTGCCGACCTCGCCCATGCCGCCGGGCGCATCGCCGCTGGCGACGATCGCAACCTCGATCTGCGGCGTCTCCGACATGCGCAGCGGCTGGAACTGGTGGAAGTTCTGCTCCTGCACCACCCCGTCGACGATGCTGATGCGGTTGCGCAACGCGCCGGTGAGCCCCGTGATCACCGCCGACTCGATCTGCGCGACCACCTGGTCGGGCCGCACCGCGATGCCCGGATCGACCGCCACCGCGATATGCGCGCAGTGCACGTCCTTGCCGCGACGCTGGACCTCGGCGGTCATCGCGATGTAGCTGCCGTAGCACTCCATCGACGCAATGCCGAGCGCCGCATCGGCGCCGCGTGAACGCTCCCATTGCGCCATCGCGGCGACCTTCTCCAGCACCGCGCGCTGGCGTGGCTGCTCCGCCAGCATCTCGAGGCGGAACTCGAGCGGATCACGCTTGCCGGACCTGGCCAGCTCGTCGATGAAGCTCTCGAAGGCAAAGGCATTCAGCGCATGGCTGACCGAGCGCCAGTAGCCCACGCGCACGCCGGTGTCCCTGATCACCACGCGCGAGCGCAGGTTCGGCACCGCGTAGACCAGGTTGCTCGCGCCCTCGGTCATGAACGGATCGAGACCGTCCTTCACCACGCCGGGAAAGGCGCGCTCGGTCACTGACTGCGAGACCATCAGGTGATCGAGCGCGATCAGCTTGCCCTTGGCATCGAGCCCGCCGCGCAGCCGGTGCAGGCTGGCCGGGCGGTAGAAGTCGTGCGTGGTGTCGTCCTCGCGCGTCCAGACCAGCTTGACCGGCACGCCCGGCACGGCCTTCGCGATCGCGGCGGCCTGCGCGATGAAATCCACGTCGAGGCGGCGCCCGAAACCGCCGCCGATGAACTGCGAATGGATCCTCACCCGTTCCGGCGCAAGCCCGGTGCGCGCGGCGGCCACGGCCCGGGCTCCGGCCGGGTACTGCGTCGAGGTCCAGATGTCGCAACCCTCATCGTCCACGCGGGCGAGGCAGTTCATCGGCTCCATGGCAACGTGCGCCAGCAGCGGCAGCTCGTAATCGGCCTCGAGGCGTTTCGTCGCGCGCGCCAGCCCGGCATCGATATCGCCATTGGCCCTGGCCACCGCGCCGGTCTCCTTGAGGCCCGCGCGCAGCGCCGCGGCGACGGAGGCATCGGACACCGCCGTGCCCGCCCCCAGGTTCCAGCTGATCTTCAGCGCATCGCGCGCCTGTTTCGCGATCCAGAAGTGATCGGCCACCACGGCCACTCCCTCGCCGATGTCGATCACGTCGCGCACGCCCGGCATCGCCCGCGCCGCCGCCGCATCCACGCTCGCGACGGTGCCGCCGATCACCGGGCACTGGGTGAGCGCGGCATGCACCATGCCCGGCTGCGTCGCATCCAGCCCGAACAGGCGCTCGCCGTGCACCTTGGCGCGCGTATCCAGCCGCTTCTGCGTCGCCGATCCGATCTGCGTGAACGCGCCCGGCGCCTTCAACGCCAGGTATTCGGGGGCCGGCACCGGCAGGTCTGCCGCGATGCCCGACAGGAAGCCGTAGCTGAGCTTGTTGCCGTTGCGGTTGTGCACGTAGCCGTCGCGGGCCTCGAGCACGCCCACATCCACCTGCCACGTCCTGGCCGCGGCTTCGAGCAGCACCGTGCGCACCGTGGCGCCGGCGCGGCGCAGCGGCAGCCAGGCATCGCGGATGGAGGTCGAGCCGCCGGTGATCTGCGCGCCGATCATCGCGTTCGTGTACACCGCGGCCACCGGCGCCTGCTCGATGCCCAGGCTGGCAACCGGCACCTGCAGCTCTTCGGCCACCAGCATCGCCAGCGAGGTGTGCACGTCCTGGCCCATCTCGTTGCGGTGACAGATGAAGGTGATGCGGTTGTCGGGGTCGATGCGGATCCAGGCGTTCATCTGTACCGGCTCCTCGGCCACGCCCGCGGCGCGGCTTTGCGGCAGGTGCAGGCCGAGGATCATGCCGCCGGTCGCGGTGGCGCCCAGCTTGAGGAATTGGCGACGTTCCATGGCTCAGCCCTCCAGCGCCGTGGCGGCGTTCCTGATGGCCTGGCGGATGCGCGAATAGGTGCCGCAGCGGCAGATGTTGCCGTCCATCGCGGCGGTGATCGCGGCGTCATCCGGCCTGGGATTGTGCGCGAGCAGCGCGGTTGCCGACATGATCTGCCCCGACTGGCAATAACCGCACTGCGGCACGTCGAGGGCTTCCCAGGCCTGCTGCACTGCCTGGGCGACCTTGCCGTCGAGCCCCTCGATGGTGGTGATCGCCTTGCCGGCGGCATCCGCCGCGCGGGTCGCGCAGGCGCGCGCCGGCTGACCGTCGATGTGCACGGTGCAGGCGCCGCACAGCGCCACGCCGCAGCCGAACTTCGTGCCGGGCATGTCCAGATGATCGCGCAGGATCCACAGCAGGGGCGTATCGGGCGCGGCATCGACACGGTGCTCGCGGCCGTTGATCGTGAGCTGGAGCATGGGCGTTCTCCCGTCCTGTTATTGGCCCGCCGATTATGCACCCGGCGCTAGAACACGCGGTAACGCTTGCGCACGTGGCGCTGGCGCATCTCGATCTCGCGCCGGCGCTGATCCGGGCCCACCGTCGGCGTGGACGGGTGCAGGTGCGCGCGAATTTCGTCGAAACGCACCTTCGTCGCCGTGATCTCGGGCCACTGATCCTGGGGCGGCTGCTCGCTGTAGGCCCAGCGCGGCGACAGGAAGCCCTGCGCGTGGCCTGCGGTGTCGAGCCAGTTCGGCACGCCGGGGTCGCGGTGCGCGACCACCAGGCGGATCACGCCATCGGGATCCACGTGGCTCTGCCAGCCGTTCAGCGAGGTGATCTGGCTGGCATACTCCAATGATTCGCCCCACAGGTTGCCGAGCTGGAAGCCGATGTAGCGCGGCGCCACCTTGATGCGGCTCTCGATCACCAGTGCCTCGTCGGGACCGAGGTCGAACACGCCGCCGGCATAGAGGTTGGTGCTCATGCCGCCGCCGGTCGCGCCCGAGGCCGCGTTGATGGTATTGAACGCGTTGCGCGGCATCGCGATACCCGGCATCGAGCCCTTGCGCTCGCCGTAGACGCCCATCGGGATGGTCCAGAAGGCGTTCCAGAAATGCATCTGGCCCCTCACCAGCTGGCCGAAGCGACGGATGTCGGCGGCGGCCCGGACCGGGGTGTAGGGCTCCGGATGCGTGCCCTCGGCACCGAGCTGCGTCATCTCGAAATGGATCGCATCCTCGCGCGCCCAGTCGTAGAACAGCTGGCGACCGGAAATGTAGCTGGCATAGCGCTCGGGCGGCATAGTGGGATCCGCCGGGTGCGGCCGGTGCTCCACCTTCAGCGTGCAGATGTAATTGCCGGCAAAGCCCGCGGGACGCTCGGGCGCGAACAGGATCTCGAAGCTGCCGTCGGGGTTCACCTCGATGCGCGAGCAGTCGAGCCGGCCGGTCTGCAGCTTCATGCCGGGACGCAGTTCCGAGAGATCGCCGGTGTCGCCGGAAAGACCGCCGGTGCTGGCCTCGAAGATCAGGTAATGCGGCGCCTTGCGCCCGGTCGGCGCCGCCGCCTCGCCCTTCCAGTGCCGCGCATCGCCCATCTCCCCGCGCAGCAGGTAGCTCTTGCTGCCGTCGATGGGCGCGTAGAAGTAGATCGCGTCCGGGTTGTCGATGGTACTGCGGTTGAAGATGCTGAGCGCGTTGTGGAAATGCGGGCGCACCGGGTCCTCGTGGAAAGCGCGCTCGATACCGTGATGCACGAAGCCCATCAGGTAGCGATAACCCTCGGCGAGATTGCGCTCTGTGGGCGGCGCGGGCATCAGTTGCGGGACGTCGATGCCGTCGCGGGCCTGCTGCAGCGACTCGATCATCTCGTCCCATGCCGCGCGCAGCTGGCGCTTCGCATCATTGCTCGTTTCGCTCATCACCACTCCCCGTGCATGTCGTTATTGCCAGGCGCCGAGTATCGATCCCCCCGCGCACCCATGGCAACCCGGTATCGCGTCCGCGGACCGCGAAGGACCCGGCGCCGTCGGCAGCGCTGCCTGCGCCGGGAGGCAGTCCCCGTAGTCCTGCCCGCGCCGCGATACGATCGCACCCGGTGCGATGAAAGCCTCGTGCAGGCGCGCGCTCACGGCTGCCAGTCCACCGCGTGATCCGCGAGATAGTCGTCGACGGCCGCACCGAGGGTCGGGTGGAAGACGTCAGGGCCGAAGTGCTCCATCAGCTCGAAGCGCCTCAGCTTGTCCTTGACCGGATCCTTCATCTCGGCAAAGTGCAGCTCGATGCCCGATTCGCGCAGCGTCTGCTCCATTTCGGCCAGTACATCCGCCGAAGTCACGTCCACGCTGGTGACGGGCTCCGCGGAAACGATGATGCGTCGCACCGGCGTGGGCGAATCGGCCACGGCCTGCAGGACTCGCTCCCGGAACAGTTCGGCGTTGGCAAAGAACAGCGGTGCGTCCCAGCGGAACAGGACCAGTCCCGGTACCCGTCGTGCCCGTGGATAGCGCTTGATGTCGTGGTAGCCACGGATGCCGTCCACGCGCCCCATCACCGCGAAGTGCGGACGCCAGCCGTCCCACAGGAATTCGATGATCGCGGCAACCACCGCCAGGCCGATGCCGGGAATCGCGCCGAGTACCGCCACGCCGACGAAGCAGCCGATGGACAGCCAGAATTCCCAGCGCTGGATGCGGAAGATGCGCCGCAGGTCGGCGAACTCGAACAGCCCGATGGCCGAGGCGATCACAACGGCGGCCAGCGCGCTGGTGGGCAGATTGCGCAGCAGGTCGGGCGCAAACACCAGCAGCAGCGCGACCGCGAGCGCACCGACCACGCCGGTGAGCTGGGTCTTCGCACCGGCGGCTTCCGCCACCGGCGTGCGCGAGGAGCTGCTGCTGATCGGAAAGCCCTGGAAAAACCCGGCAGCGAGGTTGGCCGCGCCGAGGCCGATCATCTCCTGGTTCGGATCGACGTAGCTGCGCGTCCTGGCAGCATAGGTGCGCGACAGCACGCTGGTGTCGGCGAAGGACACCAGCGCCACGGCGCAGCCGCCGATCACGACGGCGCCGAGATCGGCCAGCCCGACCCACGGCAGCGCAAACGCTGGCAGGCCCTGCGGCAGCGCACCGAGCACCTTCACGCCCGCCGTCTGCCCGAGATCGAACAGGCCGACCGCGAGCGTCGCGCCCGCCACCGCGATCAGGATGCCCGGGATGCGCTGCCAGGGCTTGAGCAGGAATATCAGCGCCAGCGTGGCGGCGCCGATGGCGAACGCCGTCCAGTTGGCCGCGCCACCCAGCAGCGCCTCGCCGATATGCCACAGGTCGCGCAGCGGACCGTCGCTGTCGATCGAGATCCCGAACAGCTTCGGCAGCTGGCTGATCAGCACCGTGAACGCGATGCCGTTCATGTAGCCGTAGCGGATCGGCTTGGACAGCAGCTCGGTGATGAAACCCAGGCGCAACAGGCCCGCGAGAATGCATACCAGTCCCGACACCACGGCCATCATGCCGGCCAGCGCGACGGCCCGCATCGGGTCGCCGCCCGAGAGCGGCAGCACGACGGCGAGGATCAGCGCCGCCAGCGAGGAATCCGGTCCCAGCACCAGGATGCGGCTGGGGCCGAACAGCGCGTAGGCGAGCAGCGGCACGATGGTGGCGTAGAGCCCGTAGATGCCTGGCACGCCCGAGGCCACGGCGTAGGCGATGCCCACCGGCACCAGCATCGTGGTCAGCACGAGGCCGGCCATCAGGTCGTGCGCCAGCCACGCAGGCTCGTAGCGGGCGAGCATCTGCACGCCCGGCAGCCAGCGCTTCCAGCCGGCGAGCTCGGAGCTCACCGGGCGCATCAGACGACCCGGCTCGGGCGGCCCAAGGGAGGAAACATCGCTGCTCACCGGCATGTGCACGCTCTGTTTGCGGTGATGAATGATGGTCCACAAGTTACACCAGGATGCGACGCCCCGCTTACCGATGGGACCCGGCCTGGCGGTGCGAGGCACTGAAGCCGGAAGTAGCGGGAGTGGGTTATGATCCGGTCATGAATCGCGCAACGGAGATCCTCCATGAGGCACGCCTTCAAAGCCTTCCTGCTGTTGGCATTGGCCACGACGATGGCACCGCAGTTCGCCAGCGCCGGGCCCGAGGCCGCACCGCGCGTCGGCCTGGTTCTGGCGGGCGGCGGGGCGCGTGGCCTCGCGCACATCGGCGTCATCAAGTACCTGGAAGAGAACAACATCAAGGTCCATGCCATCGCCGGAACCAGCATGGGTTCGGTGGTCGGCGGCCTGTACGCCTCGGGCATGAACGCCGCGCAGGTCGAGGAGGTCGCGCGTACCCTCGACTGGCGCTTCGCCTTCAACGACAGCACGGCCCGCGAGCAGCAGAGCTTCCGGCGCAAGCAGGAGGATTTCGACTTCCTGATCGGCGCCAGGCTGCGCTTCAAGGACGGCAGGCTCAGCATTCCGATGGGCGCAATCGAGGGTCAGCACCTGAACCTGCTGCTCCACGACCTGGTGCGGCACGTCTCGGGAATCGACGACTTCGACAAGCTGCCGATCCCCTACCGGGCCGTGGCGGCCGACGTGGTCACCGGCGACGCGGTGGTGCTGGATCGCGGGGATCTCGCGGTCGCGATGCGCGCCAGCATGTCCATACCGGGCGTGTTCGCACCGATCGATCTCGACGGGCATCTGCTGGTCGACGGCGGCATCGCCAAGAACATCCCGGTCGACGTGGTGCAGGGCATGGGGGTGGATCGCCTGATCGTGATCGACATCGGCACGCCGCTGGCACAGCGCGAGGAACTCGGGAACGTGCTGTCGCTGATCGGCCAGCTCACCACGATCATGACGCGCAAGAACTCCGAGCAGCAGCTCGCCCTGATGCGCGAGGGCGACGTACTGATCCTGCCGGCGCTGGATGAAGCGGGCGTCCAGACAATGAGTTTCGACAGGGTCGACGACGCGATCCGGCTCGGCTACGAAGCGGCCAGCGCGCTGGCCCCGCAGCTCGCCGCCTTCGCCGCGCCGGGCCCGGCGCAACAGGTGGCGGGCATCACGGAGCCTGGGCCGCCGCGCATCGACGCGACGCGCGTGGAGACCGACGCGAACGTGTCGAAGCAGCTGTTGCGCAGCCGCGTCACGCAACCGCTCGGCGAGCCGCTCGATCGCGAGCTGCTCGAGCGCGACATCGCCGAGATCTACGGCTTCGAGACCTTCAGCCGCGTGGATTACCAGGTGCAGCCAACCGCGGCCGGCAACGAGCTCGTCGTGCGCGCGACGGCCAACCCGGGCGGTGTGAACTACCTGAAGCTGGGCATGAGCTGGGACCAGGACAGCCATGGGACCAGCGAGTTCGGCCTGCGCGCGAGCTGGCGCCAGCGCGGCATCAATGACCTCGGCGCCGAATGGTTCACCTATGGCCAGGTCGGCGGCAACTCCAACTTCGGCACCGAGTTCTACCAGCCGCTGGATCAGCTGCAGCACTACTTCGTCGAGGGCCGTTACCGCTTCGACCAGCGCAGGCTCAACCTGAGCCGCAATGCCCGTGTGCTCGCGCGCGCGCTCGTCGACGGGCACCAAGTGGACCTGGCGCCGGGAATCAACCTCGGCAAGGTCGCGCAGTGGCGTGCCGGCGTTTACGCCGGCACGGCCAACACGGACGTCGAGATCGGAGCGCCGGAACTGTCATCGCGCAGCGACAACGACGGAGGCTACTTCACGGAACTGGGCTACGACTCGCTGGACCGGCCCTACTTCCCGGGCAGCGGACTGCGGCTGCTCAGCCGCTACTCCTGGAGCGACGGGAGCCTGGGGGCCAGCGAGGACTACGAGGCCTGGAACACGTCCGCGTTCGGCAGCATCAGCCTGGGGCGCAACTCCTTCACCGCAATCGGGCGTTGGGCGGAACTCGATCTCGATGGCAGCGGAGACTCCCTGACCGGCTCGAACGTGTTCCTCTCGCGCGCATACACGCTGGGCGGCTTCCTCGCGCTGTCGGGCTACACCAGCGATTCGCTGGCGGGGAACTACCTCGGCTTCGCGGGCCTCACCTATTACCGCCGCCTCACCGAGCAGTCGCTGCTGCCGGTAGACATGCCGGTATACGCGGGTGCGAGCCTCGAGGCAGGCAACACCTGGCTCGATGAATCGGACGCGAGCTTCGACGACCTGATCTACGCGGGCAGCCTGTTCCTCGGTGTCGACTCGCCGGTGGGTCCGATCTATCTCGGCGTCGGGATGGCCGAGAACAGCCAGTACGCGATGTTCCTGAAAATCGGGCAGATATTCGACTGACACGGCGCCCATGGGTCCGCATTCATGCGGAGATCACACCGCGGGTCCGGCTTAAGCCGGACCCGCGGGCCGATGCGCGCAGGGGCCCCGGCATCAGCCCGGGTTGAATCCCATCACCGCCT
>DAORUQ010000020.1:0-16410 GCA_035433265.1 Pseudomonadales bacterium
CCGATGTCGTACACCTGCGACACCAGGCCAATGAAGCTGCGGTCGTTCATCGGATCGGTCGGCATCTCGAACGCCACGCCCCGCTTGCGCATGTCATCGATGAGGATGTTCAGCGCCTGCTCCGCCGAGATGTCGTCGCTGTGGTCCATGTAGACCTTCATCTCGTCGAAGTCCTTGTAGAGCCGCGCGCCCCAGTGGACGAGGAAGCGCATCTCCTCGGCGGGAATCTTCTGGTTGACGACATCGCCCGTGGTGATGCGCCAGCCGCCCTCGACCTCCGGATCCGCACCGAATCTCGACGAGATGTCGAGCCCGGCGGGTTTGCGCATGGCGAGCGGCCCGCAGGCCTGGCCGTGGTGGAACATCATCTCGTTCTCGACCACCACCGCACGCCCCCACAACGGCGCGTTGATCTGCAACGGTTCGCCCCTGGGACCGTCGGGCCAGCAATTGAAGCCGCCACCGATCCTGCCCTTGTAGTACCACGCGATGACCTGCCCTTTCTTCACCTGCCAGTGACGGAACAGGCATGACTTCGCCATCGTGAGCAACAACCACAGCGGCGTGTTCTCCATCGTCATGCCGCGGAAGACGGTGCCGTCCAGGTGCGGCGGGCCGCCGATGGGCGAAGGACCCTGGATGTTGAAGAGAAAGGTCTCGGGCTCGGCGTACTTCGCACCCCAGTACTCTCGCACCAGCGCCAGGAACCTGGAGTTGTAGTAGCAGTCCTCGAGCTCCGGGTAGAAGCACGCGCCCCCGCGCGCCAGGTAGCCGCGAAAGACCGGGTTGAGGATCATGTCCCAGGTGAGCTCGACGCCTTCCGGGAGCATCCCCGACGTCGTGGCGATCACCTCCTCGGGCGTCTTGAAGTTCTCCGCCAGGATGAGCTGCCAGGGGCCGTTGTTGCGAACGACGTCGAGCAGACGGCGATGCTGGTCCTCGGTATAGGCATCCTCGACGATACGGGGCGGCGCGACGGGCCGGAACTTGTCGGCGTTTTCGGTAATCACGGCGTATCTCCTCGAATGGGGTTGTCGGCGTGGCGCCACGTCAGATGGTCAGCATTGCCATTTCAGGCTCGACCGCAGGGCCCATTTCCGGGCGCCGGGTAACCGTGAAATCCCCGGTGCGCGGCGAACGCGTGTCGTGCCAGATGCGCGAGTTGTGGCGTGGAATGGCCAGGATGACCTTCCTGCTGTGGTCACGATAGTAACCGTGCGCGTTGCCGCACTGCACCCAGGCCGTCCTTGCCAGGTTCGCATCGACATCCTCGACGAAGGCCCTGGCCGCGGACTCGGTGACGTCGACGGACGCCAGGCCGTCATCGACCATCCACTGCAGGAGCTCGATCGCGTAGTGCACCTGCTGCTCGCTGACAACGGCGTGATTCGCCACCAGGTAGCTGTACGGCGCGCCCATGAACACGAAGTTGGGGAAGCCCGGGATCAGCATGCCTTCGTACGAGAACGGGTAGGGTTCGAAGGTTTGCTTCAGCGTCCTGCCGCCGCTGCCACGAATGTCGAACTGGCGCCCGAAGAACAGCTTGTAGCCCGTCGAGAGCAACAGCACGTCGCATTCGATGCGGGTCCCGTCGGCAAGAATGACCGCCTTCTCGTCGCAGGCCTCCAGCGCGCCGCGCACGATGCTCACGTTGCGCTTCTTGAGCGTGTCATAGAAGCCGCAGTCCAGGATCGGCCGCTTCGCGAACACGGGGAAAGACGGCGTGAGCAGCGCGACCATCCCGGGATCGTCCGGGAAATGGCTCTTCAGGTAGGCTTCGCACATCATGCGAATGCCGTCGTTGATCGGTCCGAAGCCGCCGGTCTTCGCGGCATACTCCTCGTCCTTCATCACCATGCCGTGCATGTCCTGCATGGCGCTCGACAGGCTCTGCAGGCGCTTCCATTGCACGACGAAGGGGATGTGCTCCATCGCCCAGCGTTCCAGTTCGTCGACGGGATCGTGCGCGGCGGGGTTGGGGATGATGTGTTCCGGCTGTCGCTGGATGATCACCAACTCACCCACCGTATCCGCGATCGCGTTCGCCACCTGGACGCCGGAACAACCGGTGCCGACCAGCACGACCTTCTTGCCCTGCAGGTCGACCGAGTGGTCCCAAGCCGCGGAATGGATAACCGGACCCGCGAACGTGTCCAGATGCGCGACGTCGGGATAATTGGGCGCGTTATTGGGACCCACGGCCATGATCAGCGCCTGGCCTTCGAAGACGACCTTGTTGCCGTCCTGGAGGGCGTTCACCTTCCAGAGCTTTCGCTCCTCGTCCCACTGCGCGCCCTCGACCGTGGTGTTGAAGGTGATGCGCTCGCGCAGCTTGTACCGGTCAGTCACCCGCTCCAGGTACGCGAGGAATTCCGGACCGACCGGATAGTACTTGCTCCAGGACGCGTTGGGCTCGAAGGAGAAGGAGTAGACGCGGCTCGGCGTATCGACCGCCGCGCCCGGATAGGTGTTCTCGAGCCAGTTGCCGCCGACCGCTTCGAGTTTCTCGATGACCTGGAAGTCGAACCCGGCCTGCTGCAGCTTCACGGCGGCGTTGATGCCCATCATGCCGGCACCCACGACGAGCACCTTGAAGTCCGCGGGCGGAAGCCTCTTCGGCTGGCGCACGCGGGTATCCGTCGTGAAACCGCCGTGTTGATAGGCGACGTCGATGGACATCTCGGGCATTTCCAGCCCGAGCGCGAGACGCGCCATCTCGCGAAACAGCGGCTTGTCGAGCGTTGCCAGGACGGCTGGGCGGCCGGATCTCACCGCGGCACGCAGCAGGTCGCGGACTTCGCGGGCGACTTCCAGCGACGCGGCGCTGGGCTCGCGCGGCGTGTCGAAAGCCACGAAAGCCTCCTTCACCTGGTGCTGCGTGCCTTCGAGCGCGGGCCCGTACTTGCGTAGCAGCGATACGTCACCGGTGCTCTGCACCAGCGCGAGCAGCGCGATGACCGGATCCAGCGCATCGATGGCCGCATCCTGCATGGAGCCCGTGTTCGTCGGTTCAGCGATCATTTGTCTTTTTCCTGGAGTACCGGGTGGAGCGCGGCGAGACGCCAATGCATTTATTACAACATAAGATGTACTTAAAGACCACCTCGATCGGTTCGCCGTTTTCAACCAGGGGCAGGCGGGCGGAACATCGCACCGGACTCCAGTGATTTCGTGACGCTCGACCTGCAGGGATCCGATCCGTAGACTGGTGCGCGGTCCCGGCTGCAACGAGCCGGTGGCGTCGTGCGGGATTGGTTCAACTGCAATATCCAGAGGCGCCAACGTGTCCGAAGGCAACATCATCGAGGTGAGCGATCTTCATTTTGCGTACGGTGATCGCGCGATCCTGAAGGGTATGGATCTGCACATTCCGCGCGGCAAGCTGGTCGCGATACTCGGCACCAGTGGCTGTGGCAAGAGCACGCTGCTGCGACTGATCGGCGGGCAGCTGCGCCCTGCACGCGGCAAGGTGCTGATCGATGGCGAGGATGTGCACGCGCTCGACAACGACGGGCTTTATCGCCTGCGGCGCAGGATGGGCATGATGTTTCAGGTCAGTGGCCTGTTCAGCGATCTGTCGGTGTTCGAGAACGTGGCGTTCCCGATGCGCGAACATACGGACATGCCGGAAAGCATGATTCGTGATCTGGTGCTGATGAAGCTGCACGCAGTTGGCTTGCGTGGCGCGCATGCAATGATGCCGGGCGAACTCTCCGGTGGTATGCAGCGGCGCGTCGCGCTGGCGCGCGCGATCGCCATCGACCCCCTGCTGATCATGTACGACGAACCCTTTGCCGGGCTCGACCCGATCTCGCTCAACGTGATTGCCGGTATCCTGCGACATCTCAACGATGCACTGGGCACGTCGTCGGTGGTGGTCACCTACAATGTTTCCGAATCATTGAAGGTCGTCGATCACGCCTTTTTCATTTTCGACGGCAAGATCGTCGCAGAGGGCAGCACCGCCGATATTCTGGCGTCCGACAATCCCTTCGTGCGCCAGTTCGTCGATGCGCGGCCCGATGGTCCGGTGAGTTTCCACTATCCGGCCAAACCGTTTGCCAGCGAGTTGCGCCTGGGCGGCTCCTGAATCCCCCTGTTTGCGCAGTTGCCGCCCAGCGTTCAAGTTCGCGAACGGTAGCTCGCAGCCGAAAACCCGGCGCGCCGGCTTCCAGAGCCGATGTCCCGCATCTGTGCTCACAGGCCCCCGGTCGCGCGGGCCAGGCGCCCGTGAGTGAGCTCAACCTTCCCCGCGCGCCTGCGACCAGCGCGGCTTGCGCTTCTCGAAGAAGGCGCGGGCCGCCTCCTCGGTCTCGCCCGAGAGTCCTGCCATGATCTGGTTGCGGTTCTCGAGCTGGATCGCCGCCTCGAGGTTCGGCACCTCGAGATTGGCCCACATCACCTGCTTGGTCGCGAACACGCCGAAGGGCGAGAACTCGCAGAGCTCGTCCGCGAGCGCGAGCGCCGCGCTTTCGATCTCGCCGTCCGGCACCACGCGCGTCACGATGCCGTAGCGCTCGGCTTCGGCCGCATCGATCACGCGCGCGCTCAGGATCAGGTCGTGCGCGCGCGAAGCGCCGATCAGGCGGGGCAGCATGTAGCTCACGCCGATGTCGCAGCCCGAGACGCCGAGGCGGATGAACTGCACGCACATGCGCGCCGACTGCGCCGCGATGCGGATATCGCAGCCGAGCGCGAGCGCGAGCCCGCCGCCGTAGGCCACGCCGTTGATCGCCGCGATCAGCGGCTGCTGGATGCGCCGCAGGTGCGGGATCAGGCTCGCCATGTGGTTCTGCGCGATCAGTCCCGCCTGCGGTCCCGGCGGCAGGCCGTCGACGATCGTGCCCGGGTTGCCCTGGTCGCGCAGGTCAAGGCCCGCGCAGAAGCCCTTGCCGGCGCCGGTCAGCACCACGATGCGGCAGCGATTGTTGGCGTGGATCGCATCGAGCGCCGCGTGCAACTCGCCCACCAGCGCCCAAGACAACGCATTCAGGCACTCGGGGCGATTGAGCCGCAGCACCGCGACCTCGGGCCGCGGGTATTCGATGCGCACGTTGTCCATTTTCTGTCCTCCTGAAACCGGATTTGGCCGGACTGCTGCGTGCGCGCTCAGCGCGGCACCATGCCACCGTCGGCGAAGACCACGTGGCCGGTGATGAAGCTGCCGGCGTCCGCGGTCAGCATCAGCGCCGGGCCCACCATCTCGTCCGCGCTGGCCTTGCGCTTCATCAACTGGATCGAGGTCATCACGTCCTGCGCCTCGGGCGAGTTCTTGCGCACCATGTCGGTGTCCACGGTCCCGGGAGACAGCGCGTTCACGCGGATGCCGAAGGGTTCGAACTCGGCCGCCATCGCGCGCGTGGCGGCCATCATGCCCGCCTTGCCGATGGCGTAGAGCGATATGGTCGAGGAGAACAGGAAGGCCGCACCGGTCAGCACGTTCAGCACCGCGGCGTGCGGGCTCTGCTTCAGCCAGGGCAGCGCCTCCTGCACCAGGAACACCGGCCCGCGCAGGTTGACGTCCATCGACTTGTTCCACGCCTCGAGCGTGAATTCGCCCACCGGCAGCGCGAGCGCGGTCGCGGCGTTGTTGACCACGACATCGATGGCGCCGAAGGCATCCACCGTGCGCTGCACCAGCACGCGCAGCGCGTCGAGATCGCCGAGGTGCGTCGGCACCCCGAGCGCCTCGGCGCCCATCGCGCGCAGGTGCCGTTCGGTCTCGGCGCAGGCCTCGGGCTTGCGGCTGGCAACCACGACCTTCGCGCCGGCCGCCGCGTAGCCCTCCGCGAGCGCGCGGCCGATGCCGCGCGTGCCGCCGGTGACGATCACCACGCGGCCCGTCATGTCGAAGAGCTTCCCGAGTCCGGCGCGATCCATGTCGAGTACCCCGCGTAGCCAGCGTGATGAAGGGCCGGCGCCGGAGGCGGGCGATCGCTCGCGCCCCGGGCCGGTTGGCACAATTGTTTATCTTACTTGTAAGCTTCCTGCAACGGCGAATGTCCCCGATATCGGGCCGAAATTAACTTATGCCACAGTGAAATGAGCAGCAATTGATCCAGCGCAAGTCGCCGCCGCCAGATTCGCCTAATTTTGCCCGTGCGTCAGCAAACACGGCGCCGGCATCGGCCGGTGATCCCCGCCTGAGCCCAGGCCGGCGGGCCATGCGCCATCCGAACCTGCAGACGCCTCGGGGAGGCAAGAACATGAAGAAGCCAACCGCGTCGATCGTCGCCGCTATCACGCTCGCGCTGGCCTGCGCCGCAACGCAGGCAGCGGTAGACGCGCAGGCGGCCGCACGGCTCGGCACCACGCTGACGCCATGGGGTGCGGAAATCGCCGGCACACCGGACGGCAGCTATCCCGCCTACGAAGGCGGCATCAAGGAGCCGCCGCCGGGATACGATCCGAAGAGCGGCATGTGGCCGGATCCCTTCCCGGAGGACAAGCCGCTGTTCTCGATCGACGCGAAGAACATGGCGCAGTACCAGGACCGGCTCATGGAGGCGCAGATGGAGTTGATGCGCCGCTACCCGGACTACCGCCTCGACGTTTACCCCACGCGCCGCAGCGCGATGGTGCCGGAGAATGCCGCCAGGAACGCACTGGCGAACGCGCGCAATCCCGAGTGCAGGACCAGCAGCGACGGCGTGGGACTCTACGGCTGCTGGGGCGGCACACCGTTCCCGATCCCGGAGAACGGCTACGAGGCGATGTGGAACCACCTGCTGACATACACGTCGCCGGGCGAGACCAACAGCGTCGGCTATCTGGTCAACGCCAACCGCGCAACCACGATGCTGCTGCTGTCGCGGTCGATAGCCGATTACCCGTATTTCAATCCGCAGCAGACGCCGTACGAGGGCGCCGGGATCTACTACCTGCGCTCCCTGTCCACGACCCTGGAGCCCGCGCGCGAGGCTGGCACGCAGACGCTGCTGTGGTATCCGCTGCACTACGATTCGGACGAGCAGCGTGCCTGGAGCTACCAGGCGGGACAGCGTCGGGTGCGCCTGGCGCCGGAGTTCGCCTACGACACGCCGGTCGCGCAGTTCGGCGGCGCGATGTTCTTCGACGAGATCAACCTCTTCGCGGGGCGCATGGACCGGTTCAGGTTCGAGCTGAAAGGCCGCAAGCTCATGTACATGCCGTACAACAACTACCGCATGCACCTGCTGCGCGGCGACCCCGCGCAGCTGCTGGGTCCGCATCACTTCCATCCGGACAAGGTCCGCTACGAACTGCGGCGCGTCTGGGTGGTGGAGGCCACCCCCCTTCCCAACGTGCGCCACGTGGCCAAGCGCAAGCTGTTCTACCTCGACGAGGATTCGTGGATCGCGCTCGCCTACGAGGGCTGGGACCAGTCGGACAGGCTGTTCCGCCTGCTGCTCAGCAACACCATGGCGAACTACTACACCGGCGGCGTTATCCAGGGCGCTTCGGTACAGGCCTACGACCTTGCCCGCGGCCAGTACGCGGGGCTGCAGTTGCTGATCGCGCCGCGCTGCTATATCCGCTACGGCCTGCCGCAGCAACCGGACGCGGAGATGGCGCCGGCCCGGATGGGTGCGCGCGGCATACGCTGAGCGGGAGGGCGCTCAGCGCATCAGTGCACCGCCGTTCACGTTGTAGACCTGCCCGTTGATCCAGCGGCCGTCCTCGGACAGGAGCATCGCCACGACGCCCGCGATATCCTCGGGGCGGCCGAGTCGCGTGCCCGGTATGCGCGCCCGCATGCCATCCAGCAGCTCCTGCGAGAGCTGCCCGCTTCGCTGCATTTCCGGCGTAAGGGTGAAGCCGGGCGCCACGCAGTTCGCCGTGATGCCCTCCCGCCCCCAGCGCGAGGCAACATGGCGCATGAAGGCGTTCAGCCCGCTCTTCGAGGTGCCGTAGGACGGCCGCACCGGTTCACCCGAGTCCGCCGAGCCCGAACTCGTGTAGACGATCGCACCACCGCCGCGTGCGAGCAACTGCGGCAATACCGCTCGCGTGCACAACAGGTGGCCGCGCAGGTTGATCGCGAGCGTGCGGTCGAACACCGCGAGATCCACCGAGAGGGCGTCGCTGTCGCGCATGATCGTCTGCAGATCGGCGGCATTGACGTGCGCACCGTCGAGCCCGCCGAGCCGCGCGACCGCCGCCGCCACCGCGGCGTTGACCGAGGCCTCGTCAGCAAGATCGATGTGCACGGCGAAGGCTTCGCCTCCCGCTGCCACGACCTCCTCCGCCACCGCTTTCGCACCGGCTTCGTTGATGTCGGCCGCGCACACGCGCGCGCCCTCCGCGGCAAGCCGGCGCACGGTAGCGGCACCGATGCCGCTGCCCGAACCGATCACGATGATTGCCTTGCCCTTCAGCCTGTCCGTCATGAGTACTGTCCTCCCGTCAGATTCCGGTGTCGCTCGATAACGCTTGCCGATCCTGCCGATGCAACCGGCACGCTCAACTTCCGCGCGCGCTCATGCGCGCAGGCCCCAGCGCGGCACGGGCCCGCGAGGCAGCTGCGGATAAACCTCGCGCTCGAACAGCCGCAGCATCTTCCACGCGCGCGCCGGCTCGATGCCGCCGAACAGCGGCGTCAGGTAGAGCGAGCTGTGATCACCCAGCCCTTGCGCCAGCTCGATCGTCTGCGCCGGTGTCAGCACCTGGTAGGCAGCGCTCTGGCGCACGGTCCCGGCCGTCATGCCTCCTGCGTAGGGACCGATCGGCTTGCCATAGGCCGCGCTGGTCCAGCGCGAATAGGAATCGAGCACGTGCAGCACGTGCGGCGCGATCCACTCCCAGTCTCGCTCCGGCTCTTCCGACACCCACAGGAAGGTCGGCCCCTGCTGCGGGTACAGCCCGGGATCGGCGTTGCCGAGCTTCAGGCACTCGTCGCGGTAGGGTTGCCAGACGTCGGCGGGGAACAGCGGCACGAGAAAGCCGTCGGCGATGCGCGCCGCGGCGCGCGCGACCTTGGGCGCCATGCCGCCGAGCAGCACCGGAACCGGCTTGTCCGGCAGCGGCGAAATGCGGCCGGGACGCCCCTCCCACTCGAAGGCTTCGCCCGAGAAGGCCTGCCCGAGGAATTGCGCGATGCGGCAGGTGAAGTCGAAGCGGTCCTCGAGCTTGCGACCGTACATCGCGAACTCCACCGGCCGGTAGCCGAAGCCGAGCCCGAGCTCGATGCGACCGTCGCTCACGAGCTGCGCGACCGCGAGATCCTCCGCGAGACGCACCGGGTCGTAGCAGGAAGCCAGCAGCACGGCCGTGCGCAGGCGGATGCGCCGCGTGCGTCCCGCCATCGCGCTGGCGAGCACCAACGGCGAGGGGTTGTAACCGTCCTCGGCGAGGTGGTGCTCGCCGAAGCCGATCACGTCGAAGCCGATCGCGTCGGCCCACGCCGCGCAGTCCAGCGCCGCGGCGTACAGCTCTCGGCGCGGGGCGCCGAAGGCCGGCGCACGCATGTCGAAGATCATCACCAGTTCCACGATTCACCTCCGCACGGCATCGATTGCAGAGCCCGCGACACGGACACCGGCGCGTGGACGCTCAAATCCCCATCAGCTGCGCCGCGGAGCGCCCGAAGAAGGCCTCGCGCGCGCCCGGGGCGAGGCCGGCGAGCTGCGCGTCGTAGAGCGCGACCGCTTCCTGGTGGCCCTCGACGTGCGGGAAGTCCGAGGAGAACACGACCAGGCCTTCGGGAATGCGGTCGAGCGTCGGGCGCAGCACGTCCTGCTGGTGCACCACCGAGACGCGCACCTGCCGCTGCATGTACTCGCTGGGCTTCAGCGGCAGCTCGTAGGGCGCCATCGTCAGCAGGCGCGGGCGCGTGTTGTCGGCTTCGAGGTCGATGGTGTCGAGGAAGTGCGGCAGCCAGTCGATGCCGAGCTCCGAGACCAGGATGCCGAGCTTAGGGTGGCGCTCGAGCACGCCGCCGAAGATCATCGCGCCGAGCGCCATCTGCGGCACCAGCTGGCGCGCCAGCGCAGCGAGGCGGTAGAACGCCGCGAGGTCGCCGCCGTTGTTGGCCCAGCCCGGGTGCATCGCCGCACGCCCGCCGCCGACGTGGAACATGATCGTGACGCCGAGGTCTTCCGCCGCCGACCAGAAGCGTTCGAAGTCGGGGTGGTTCAGCGCCTTGCCGCCGTGCGGGTCGGCCTTCACGAAAGCCACGCGCGAGCCGCCGGCGCGCATGCGCGTGATCTCCGCGACGCTCCAGTCGACGTCCATCAGATCGACCACGGTCGCGGGAATGAGGCGCTCCGTGTAGCCGTGCAGCCGCTCGGCGGCCCAACGGTTGTACGTTTCGAGCGCCGGCAGCGCGAGCGAGGGATCCTTGCGCATCGCATGGCGGTACGGGTGGTAACCAGAACTCGGCAGCAACACCTGCTTCTCGATGCCGCGCGCGTCCATCCAGGCAATGCGCGCCTCGGGCTCGTGGGCCGCGGGCAGGAACGAGCCCGACTCCACCGCGCTCGGCGGCGGTTCGCCCTCGCCGCTGAGGAAGCGCTCGTAGGACTCGCGCACATAGTCGGGCACCAGCGCCAGCGGATCGGGGCGCAGCTGCGGCGGCACCGAGGCGAACAGATCGCCGACCACGATGTCGATGAACTGCTCGGCCGCCGTCATCCTGGGCAGCTTCGCCGCGAGCGCCGGGTTGGCCTGCTCGAACCAGCCGTAGGGTTCGTTGAAGTGGCTGTCGACGTCGATGATGCGCATGGTTCTCCCGCCGCGGCTTGCGATGGACTTAATTAAACGTTTCCGTATTATTATCGCGGACCGGAAACAGCGTCAACCAGGTGAGCAGGAGATGTCGGACAGGATTTCGCAGGGCTCCTCGGGGGCGCGCAGCTCATCGCGCCGCGGTCGCCCGACCGCCGCGGAGGCGAAGCACAAGAACGAGCGCATCCTCGCGGCGGCGACCGCGGCCTTCGTCGCTCACGGCATGCAGGCAAGCATCGAGGCGATCGCGCAGGTTGCGGGAGTGTCCAAGCCCACGCTGTACGCGCGTTACCCGGACCGCCTCGCGCTGTTCGAGGCCGTGCTCGGTCAGCTGCACCGCAACCGCCCGAGCATGGATACGGTGATCACTGCGGAGATGCCGCTGGCCACGGCGCTCGAGCGCTACGCCCGCGCGCTGCTTCCCGCGCTGACCAGCCCGGAAGTGGGCGCCTTCCACCGCTTCACGCTGCAGGGATCGCCGCTGGAGCGGCAGGCGCGGCGCGTGATGATCCGCGACTTCAATGCCGCCTTCGTCTCACCGCTGGTCGATTACCTGAACGCATGCGCCTCCAGCGGCAACATGGGCGCGGGCATCGATGCGACGACCGCCGCGCGGATGTTCGTGCACCAGGTCATCGGGCTCATCGACTACCACGTCGCAACGCGGGACAGCCGGGCTGCGGCCATCCGCGGCGCGCGGCGCGAACTCGCCTCCGTCATCGCCATCTTCATCGGCGGGCTGCAGCCGCGCGCCGACCTCAGCCCTGCAGCATCTGCACGACCTCGATGAGCCGCCCGTCCACGTCGGCCACGAAGCCGACGCGGACACCGTGCTCCGGATCGTCCTTGGGTGCCTGGATGATCCTGCCGCCTGCGGCCGGTACGCGTGCCACCAATTCATCGACGCTGGATGTCACGAAACCGAGGATCACGTCGCTTGCGGCAGGCGCCGGACGCCGGGGCCACTTCCAGATCACCAGCGGCAGATCGCCCTCCATGCTCGTGCCCTTGACCATGATGATTTCCGACATCGGCTCGCCGGCGACGTCCGACTGTACGCGCTGGAATTCCTTGTAATCGAATACCCGCTTGTAGAAATCGGCGGTCCGATCCAGATCATCGACGACGATCTTGGTGAAACTGTAGTTGTTGCTCAGGGTGCTCATGAACCTTCTCCGTTTGGTTATTGCAGGGGAGACGGCGTGCTGCGCAGGCAGCCCGCCGTGATGGCCATCAGAGATCCGCGACTTTCAGCACGATCTTGCCGCGCGTGTGGCCGCCCTGGATGTCACGATGCGCAGCTGCAGCCTCGCGCAGCGCGAACTCGCGCAGCGGCGGCAGCTTCACGTGGCCGGCGACCAGCAATTCACCGATCTTCGTGAGCGTGGGCCCGCAACCGATGTCGGTCATCGTCGAGAACACGCGCTTCACGCCCCTGGCCGCACCGGCGGCCGCGGCCGCCGGGATGTCGCCGTCGTCGTTCAGCGTCGGGATGCTGACGAAGGTGCCGCCCGCACGCACCAGGTCCAGTCCGTTCGGCAGCGTGCTCACGCCCACCGCGTCCATCAGGTAATCGAGCCCGCCCGGCGCCCACGTGGCAACGGCCTCGGCGATGTTCTCCCGGCGGTAGTCGATCACGCGCTCCACGCCGAGCTCGCGCAGGTATTCGACGTTCGGCGTGCTGCACGTGGCCGCCACGTGCGCGCCGGCCCAGCGCGCGAACTGCACCGCGAAGCCGCCCAGTCCGCCCGATCCGCCGTGGATCAGCGCGCGCTGTCCGGCCTTGAGCTCGCCGCGATCGAACAGGCCCTGCCACGCGGTGAGCGCGGCAACGGGCAACGCGGCGGCCTGCGCGAAGCTCAGCCCCTGCGGCATGTGCGCCACGCGGTCCGCGGTCGCGATCGCGAATTGCGCGTAGCTGCCCTGCCCGCCCTGGCCGTGATTGGTGGGCGTGAACACGCGGTCGCCGACATTGAAACCGCTGACGCCGGCGCCGAGCTTGTCGACCACCCCCGCGGCATCGAAACCGATGATGTACGGGAACACGTAGGGGCGAAACGCCGCGAGCATGCCCTGGCGGTTCTTCCAGTCGGCGGGGTTCACGCCGGCGTAGGCCACGCGGATACGCACTTCGCCGGGGCCAGGCTCGGGCGTGGCGATCTCGCCGTATTGCAGGACCTCGGGGCCACCGGTCTCGTTGATGATCATCGCAAACATGGGGTTTTCTCCTGTGTCGCTCAGCTGCCTTCGCCCGACGCCACGATCGCCGGATGGGCGTAAGGCGGGATCACCGGATCCTCGATGCGCTCGCGCCCGTCCAGCGTGTGGACCGGCAGTTTGTGCGCCAGCGGGAAGTGCAGGCTGTAGGCAGTGAGCCCGGTGCGCTCGCGCGCCGGCAGGTGGCACAGCGCGAGCCCGGTCTCGACGATGTACTCGATGCGCTCCGACGGGTATTCCTCGGGAATCAGGTCGACGGCGCCCGGCGTGCGGATCGCGGTGCTCGGCGCCAGCGTGTTCACGGCGATGTTGTCGGGCAGCAGCTCGGCGGCCAACCCCTGCGTCATGCGATGCACGGCGGCCTTGATGGCCGCGTAGACCGTGGCGCCACCATAGGTGGCCCATTCGTCGTAGGGCCGTCCGGGCGGCTGCGCCGTGACCGAACCGAGCACCACGATCCAGCCCGCGCCGCGCTTGCGCATCTCGGGCACGGCCTTCTGCACCAGCGCGAAGGGCGCGCGCAGGTAGTGCTGGATGGTGCGATCGAACATATCCAGCGGCATCTCGGCCGTGGGCGCGTATTCCGCCTTGCCGCCGCTGTGGATCAGGATGTCGAGGCCACCGGCGAGCGCCACCGCGCGTCCGACCAGGCCCTCGACATCGGCCGGATTCTCGATGTCCGCGACCAGCGGCATCGCGCGCCCGCCGGCCGCCTCGATCAACGCCACCGTCTCGCGCAGCGTGCCGGCGTACTGGCCGGCCGTATCCAGGCTGCGCGCACTCACCACCACGGTGGCACCCTCGGCCCCCAGGCGCTGCGCCAATGCGCGGCCGATGCCGCGGCTTGCGCCGGTGACCAGCGCGATCTTTCCTTCGAGTAACTTGGCCATTTTTCTACCTCTTCCCGGTTTTGAATGTTGATCGGCATTCATGCCGACAGGTGCCTTTCCCAATGCTGATGTCGCCATGAATGGCGACCCACGGGGCGACCTACAGCACAATGACGCTTTGCGCCAGCGGTGCGAACGCGTGGCACAACGCGGTGTCGATGATCTGTGCGCCCGATTCCGGATCGAACCAGCGGTCGATGTGCGCCCAGTGGTGCGGATGCACCATGTAGTCCACGTTCAGTCCATCGAGCGTCGCGTACTCCTGCTCCCACACGAAACTCCAGGGGGCGCAGTCCGGCGCGTCCCAAGCGAGCGCCACGGCGCGGCTCAGGCGCCAGTTGAGGATCGCCGGGATCTGGGCGGCCATCTCGAGGGTGTCGCGCGCGAAACGCGCCTGCAGCTCCGGGGAAACATCCGGCAGCAGGCGGAACAGTGCCGTGCGCTTCACGCCGCTGGCGAGCGCGGGTGCGCGTGCACCGGCGCCCAGGGTCTCGAGGCCGAGCGCGGCGCGCGCGCGGCAGTGGCGATCGAGCGCAGGCAGCAGTTGCTCGCGCCAGAACGACGAGGCGCGCGCCGTCTCGGCCGTGGCGCGGTCGGGGTACACGAGGTCCCAGGTGTAATGGCCGGCGCCGTAATCGGGCACGAAGTTCGCGGCAAGGCTCACCGTACCCAGGCCGGGCAGTTCCGTCGCGGCGCGCTCCAGCAGCGCGACAAGGGCGGCGCGCTCCGCGGCCGTGATCTCGTTCTTCAGGTAGAGCTGCGCGGTCTCGCGCCAGGCGAGCGGCTGGCACCGGTACGCCGTGGTGTCCTCGGGCCCCGGCAACGCCGCATCGGCCGGCACCAGGTAATGCCGCTCGCGCTCTAGTACGAACGTGTCGAGCTCGGCCCAGAAAGCCACGACGGCGGGATCCCCCGAGGCATAGCGCGCGGCCCAGAAAGCGCCCGCGTCGGCCAGCGACCAGCGCAGCCAGAGGGTGTTGGGCCGCTCCTGCAGCTGCAGCGGCGGGGAGACCAGTTCGTCGATCAGCGTGAGGCCTCGCGCCGCGGCGCCGGGCAGGTAGCGTTCCCGCAGCATCGTCCGCAGGCGCGGCAGGTCCGCGGGGGCGACGTCGATACGATCCTGGACAACGATCATGTGCAGCCTCTCGTCTGATTTTCCATGCGGGTCGGCATTCGTGCCGATTTCGACCCGGCGGGTTGGGTGGTGCCGCGTCTCTGTCGGGCTGAAGCCCGACCTACGGGGGCAGGCCGACCTGCGGGTTCTTGTCGGGCTGAAGCCCGACCTACGGGGCCGGCCCGACCTGCGGGTTGTGGCGCGCTAGTGCGCGCCGAGCAGGGCCAGCGTTTCCGCTGCCATCTGCGGTTTGGTCAGCCCGGAGAGGTGCGCGGCGCGCTGGCGCGCGAACTCCGCGGTCATCTCGGGATGCGTCGAGACCCAGAACTCGCCGGCGGCAATCTGGCGCAGGATGCGCTGCGCCGCCTCGAGACCGCTGATGCCCGACTGCTCGAGCATCGCGCGCATCACCTCGCGGTGGTGCGCCACCATCGGGTCGGTGCCGGGCTTCGAGTCCTCGAAAATGCGTGTGGCCACGGGTCCGGGCAGGATCGCCGAGACCTGGATGGGCGCCTTCTTAACCTGCATCTCGAGGCTGAGGCATTCGCTGAACGAGAGCACCGCGTGCTTGCTCATGACGTAGGAGGTCTGCACCGGCATCATGCCGAGACCGCCGATCGAGGAGGTGTTGGTGATGAACGCCGGCTTGCCGGCCGCGATCATGCGCGGCGCGAAGGCGCGCACGCCGTGCACCATCGCGTTGATGTTGATCGCGAGCGTCTTGTCCCAGGTCGCGGCCGACATTTCCCAGACGAAGCCGAGGGTCTCGACGCCGGCGTTGTTCATCAGCAGTCGCACGTCGCCCCAGGTTTCGTGCGTGATCGCGGCGAGCCGATCTATCGCGGCAGCGTCGGTGACATCGGTGGGAACGGCCATCGCCTCGCCACCCGCGGCGCGGATCTCGGCCGCGACCGCTTCCATGCGCTCCACCGCGATGTCCGCGAGCACCACCTTCATGCCCAGCGCCGCCGCGTGCCGCGCCAGGCCCTCGCCGATCCCCGAGCCCGCGCCGGTGATCACCGCCACGCCGCCGCCGAATACCGCGCGTTCCTTGTCCATGTTCATGGCTCTCCTCGACTGAAGATTATTGTTCGAGCGGCACAGCCTAGGCGACCGCAGGCCGGGCGACATCACCCGTTCCGACTAGACGGGGACGCCGCCGGGCCATTCCGCCCGACTGTTTAACTTATATCTAAGAGAAGTGCAATCGCCGAGAAGCGCAATCGCCGCGGCTTGTGGCAACCGGCCGGCGCGCTGCGCGGGGGACCGGCCGGGAGCGCGAACCCCCGCGACCGGCCCACCATCGGGCTCAGGCGAGCGCGGGGCCGAGGAACTCGCCCGGCATCGCCCCGGTGAACTGCCGGCCGTCGAAGGTGGACACACCATTGACCAGCGTGAGGCGCATCGGCGCCGGCGGGCGCGTGAAGCGCCACGTGGTGCCGCCCTTGCCGTCCGGCACGTCGAAGCGCTTCTCCATCTTGCGAT
>DAORUQ010000020.1:16420-29177 GCA_035433265.1 Pseudomonadales bacterium
TCGAGGTCGAACACCGCGATGTCCGCGCGCTTGCCGACCCTGATCTCGCCGCGGTCGTGCAGGTTGAAGAAATTCGCGAGCTTGCCGGTCATCACGTGGATCGCCTGCTCCAGCGTGATGCGGTTCTCCTTCACGTACTTGCTGAACAGCAGGATGTTCTCGCCGCCGCCGCAGAGCATCTGCAGGTGCGCGCCGGCATCCGAGATGTTGCCCACCGTCTTCGGTTCGAGCAGCAACCGCGTGGTGAGCGCCTCGTCCTTCGGGAAAGGCGCCATGTGCACGGTGGAATGCGTGCCGTTCTCCAGGATCCACTGCGCCATCGCGTCGGAGCGGTGCAGGCCGCGGCTGTCGGCGAACTGCTTCAGCGTGATGTCGACCGGGCCGGTGCCGTTCGCGGAATCGAGCAGGTAGAGATCCTGGGGGTTGTTCATCGGCGAGTGTTTCCACGCCTTCGTGTCCCAGGACTCGCGCGCCCGCGCCCGCCAGCCGGGATCGGCCAGCAACCGCGCCTTTTCCTCGTGCGTCTCGGCCAGCACCACCTCGTGCCAGACGTAGTCGTTCGACTGCGCGAAGATCAACGACTTCACCAGGCTGAGCGTGCTGGTCGGCGAGACGTGCGCGTAGCCCGGCCACAGGTCCACGCCGGCGTCCTGCATCTTCTTCACCGAGGCTTCCATCGCCGGAAGGATGTCTTTCTGGAACTCCAGCGTGGGAATCGCGCCGGCGATCTGCACGCGCGTCCTGCGTCCCTTCAGCAGTCGCTCCAGGCGCTCCAGCGACTGCGGCCCGGTCTTGCGCATCGCGGTATCGACGATGACCTGGTAGCTCGCCGCCGGGTAGCGCTCGAGGACGTCGAACAACGCGGTGAACTCCGCGTCGTCGGCCACCAGGGTCGGGATGGGCCGGTTGTCGCCGTCGTGGTCGTGCATATTGTCCGAGAGCCCCAGCGCGCCGGCGGCGAGCGCGTCCTCGAGCAGTTGCGCCATGCGCGCGGTCTCCGCCGGCGTGGCGACGCGCTCCCAGGCGTCCAGGCCCATCACCGCGATGCGGATCGCGATGTGGCCGACGAATATCGCGTAGTTCGCCGGCACCTTGACCTTGCTGGTCAGCGAGGCCTTGTATTCGGACCATGTCTCCCAATCCCACGGCACGTTCTCGAGGAACGGCCCCATCGGGATGTCCTCGAAGAACGAGAAGATCTTCACCATCTCCAGCTGCGCGGCCTTGTCGCGCGACATCGGCGCGGCGGCAAACCCGCAGTTGCCGAGGATGATCGTGGTCGCGCCGTTGCCGGGCAGCGGGTCGAGGTCGGGCTGCCACCACATCGTGGCATCGTAATGGGTGTGAGCCTCGATGAAGCCGGGCGTCACGTAGCAGCCGCTGGCGTCGTGCACCTCTTCTGCGGCGCGCGGGGCGAGCCCGCGGCCGATCTCCGAGATCAGGCCCGCGGTCACGCGCACGTCGGCCGGGTAGGCCGCGGCGCCGGTGCCGTCGATGACCGTGCCGCCGCGAATCAGGATATCTGCCATGGTCTTCCCCCCGTTTCATGGTGATCGAATGTGCGAGGACAATATTCCGAATACCATTCGGAATATAGGCAGAAAACATTACAGTTTGTTAACCAACTGCGCCGGCGTCGACGCTCCGGGGCCCCGGGGCGGAGCAAGCTCAGCGCTGGAACATCAGCCATTTGGATTAGATGGCCTGCCCGCGGCACCTCTATACTCCCGCTTCCTCATAACCACACCACGGGAGTACAGGCATGGCGGGCACCGGCAGGCTGCAGGGCAGGATCGCGATCATCACGGGCGCGGCCCAGGGCATGGGCGCGGAACACGCGCGCGCATTCATCGCCGAAGGCGCACGCGTGGTGCTGACCGACCTGCAGGAGCCCGCGGGGCAGGCGCTCGCCGCCGAGCTCGGACCGAACGCGCTGTTCGTGCGCCACGACGTGAGCAAGGCGCAAGACTGGGATGCCGTGATCGCGGCCACGCGCACGGCATTCGGCCCGGCCAACGTGTTGATCAACAACGCCGCGATGTATTTCATCTGCCCCGTGGACGAGGCCGATCCCGAGCGCGTGCGCAAACTGCTCGACGTGAACATCTACGGCAGCTGGCTCGGCATCAGCAAGCTCGCCCCGGTGATGCGCGAGGCCGGCGGCGGCTCGATCATCAACCTGTCGTCGCTGGCGGGGATGCGCGGGATCCCGTGGCACGGCATCTACGGCACCTCGAAATGGGCCATCCGCGGGCTGACCAAGACGGCAGCCTACGACCTCGGCCCTTCGGGCATCCGCGTCAACGCGATATTGCCCGGTGCGATCGAGGAAACGGGCATGGCGGGCGGGCCGCTCGACGAGACGCAGCTGGCGGCAATCCCGCTGCGCCGCACGGGACGCAAGAGCGAGGTATCGCAGCTGGCGGTGTTCCTGGCCTCGGACGAGAGCGCCTATATCACCGGCGGCGATCACGTGATCGACGGCGGCCGCGCGCTCTGGTGAGCCGCGCGGCACGCCGCGCCGGCGCGCGCCTCAGGCGGCGCCGGCTCCTCCCGCATTGATCGCGTCCACGGCGAGCATCGCGCCGCGCATCGCCCCCTCGATATAGCCCACGCCGGTACCGTCACCGACCTCATGCACGCGCAGGCCCGCGGCACGGAAGGCCTCGGCCTGCGAGGAATCGCCGGTCGCGCCCTTGGCCACGATCACGTGGTCGGCCTCCACCGTGCGCGCCGCGCCGCCGGCATCGGTGAAGCTCACGCGGCCGGTCTCGATGCGGATGTCCTTCGCGCTCGCGAACAGGCCGAGCCCGTGCTCCTTGAGCTCGGCGAGCAGGCGCATGCGCCGCACCAGCGTCAGCCCCTTGCCCAGGCGCGGCACCTCGTCGATCACGCTGACCTTGCGCCCGCGCTCGATCAGGAACTCCGCCAGCTCGAGCCCGACCAGCTCGCCGCCGATGATCGCGACGTTCCTGCCGAGCGGCATCCACGCATGCGTGGCCTTGCGCACGAAATCGAGGTTCGCCGTGAGCCCGGTCGCCGCGCCCGCCTTGGTGGCGATGCGCGTCAGCAGCGAGGTCTTCTGCGCCAGCGCCTCGGAGCTCTCGCCAAGCATCATCTTGCGCATGTCGTCGCCGCTGAAAACATGCGCCAGATCCGCGCCCGGGATCGGCGGCATGTTGCGCAGCGCGCCCGTGGCCACGATGACCTCGTCGGGTTTCAGCGACTTCAGCAACTCGGGGGTGGCAACGGTGTTCAGGCGCACCTCGATCGTGGCCTGCTCCACCTGCAGGCGCAGCCAGTCGAGCAGGCGCTCGTTCGCGGCATAGGCCAGCGAGGCGAAGCGCAGCGTGCCGCCGAGACGGTCGCCCTTCTCGATCAGGATCACCTCGTGGCCATCGCGCGCGAGACGCCGCGCCGACTCCATGCCGCCGGGGCCGCCGCCGACCACCACCACGCGCTTGCGCGCGCCGGGCTTCGGCGCGTCCACGCGCAGGTACTCGATGCCGCACTCGGCGTTCACGGCACAGCGCGTGGACTCCAGCGTGTAGATCGCGCTGACGCAGGTGTAGCAGTAGATGCACGGGCGCACCTGCTCGGCCTTGCCGGCCGCCAGCTTGTTCGGCAGTCCGGGGTCGGCGAGCAGCTTGCGGCCCATGCCGAGGAAGTCGAGCCGGCCGGCGGCAATCTCGGCGTCGCCGTGCTCGGGCTCGACCCGACCCGAGCAGATCACCGGGATGTCCACGATCTTCTTGATCTCGGCGCCCGCGGGCAGGTTGGTGTTGGGCTCGTGGGGGATGTTCGAGGCCGAGTGCAGCTTGCCGATGCCGGTGTCGTGGTAGGCGGTCACGGTGATCGCGTCGGCGCCGGCTTGCTCGACCAGCTTCGCCGTCACCCTGGCGTGCTCCAGCGTGATACCGCCTTCCTTGCCCACCTCGCGCGAGTCCATCTTCACGATCACGGCGAAATCCGGGCCCACGGCCGCGCGTACCGCGCGCACGACCTCGACCAGGAAACGCGAGCGGTTCTCCGTGCTGCCGCCGTACTCGTCGGTGCGCTTGTTGGTCTTTGGCGACAGGAACGAAGACAGCAGGTAGCCGTGCCCGCCGTGGATCTCGACCGCATCGCAGCCCGCCTGCTTCGCGCGGCGCGCGCCGGCCGCGTAAGCATCCACGACGACCTGGATGTCCTCGTGGGTCAGCACCTTGTAGGTGGGCATGCCGGCGCTGGCAAAGGCCTGCAGCTCCTCGAGCAGGAAGCCCTCGGTGAAGTCGCCCTTCATCGGCTCGGGCACCGAGGGGCACCACTGCGGGCGCCCGGCCTTGGTGTCGTCGCCGGCTACCAGCCCGCCCTGGTGCAGTTGCACGGCGTACTTCGCGCCGTGGCGGTGCACGGCCTCGACCACGCGCGCCAGGCCCGGGATGAACCTGTCGTCGGAGATGCCGATCTGCCAGGGCTGCACCTGGCCGATCGGGTACATCACGCCGCAGGCGCCGGAGATGACCAGCCCGGCGCCGCCGCGCGCCTGCTCCTCGTGGTAGGCCACCACGCGATCGCCGCTGGACCCGTCGTCCTCGCTGAAATTGACACCCATCGCCATGACCACGATGCGGTTGCGCAATTGCATGGCGCCGATGCGACCGGGCGAGAGCAGATGGGAATAGGCGGGCTGGGACATGGGCGCTCCTTGGAGTGGTTATCTGGCGGGGTGGCAGTATAGCGTCCGCCCCCGGCTGCCGTGGGTCCGGCTTCAGCCGGACATTTACGGTTTCCGCGCACACGTCCTGCTGAAGCCGGACCCACGCGGGTTTCTCGTACGCGGAAAGGCTACTTCTTTCCGAGCAGAGCGATCTTGCGCTCGAGATTGGCGATCAGGTCATTGAAGCCTTCCTCCAGCAACTCTTCCGTCGTGAGCGGAACGTGGTAGTTCCGCAATTGCAGGAAGAATGCCTGCTGCTCGGGCCCGAGCTGTTCCAGCTGGGACAGCGAGAGCGAGCTGCGGAAACTGCCCTGACCGTACTCCGACAACAGCAGACCGATCGCCTGCGAGCAGAAGAGCCAGATGGCGGCGGCAAGGTCCCTGTCGCGCAGGCCCTGCTCGTATAGCGTCTTGCCCACCGTGTGGGTGATGCTGAGCCAGCCGGCGGAGGTGCGGCCGTCGACGCCCATGACCTTGAAGATGACCGGGTTCTTCTCCGCGTGCTTCTTCACGGCCCATAGCCAGGCGCGCAGCGTGTCCTGCCAGGCCTGGCCCGCTTTCGCCTTCGGCATGCGGAACTGCTTGCAGATGTGATCGGCGACCGCGTTGAGCAGTGCCTCGCGGCTGGGAAAGTAGTTGTAGAGCGCCATCGAGACCGTATCGAGCGCATCGGCCACGCGCGCCAGCGTGAACCCCTCGATCGAATGCTCCGCCAGTAACTCCACCGACTTCCCGAGGATCATCTCGCGCGACAGCCGCGCCGGGCGCCCGGGGCTGGACGCCCGGCGAGCCGGCTTCGCGTCGGTCTGCTTCTCGGGTACGGCGCTGACAGCCGTGATTTTCGCCTTGCGGGTGACGGCGCGTGCCATGCGGGAATTTCCTGGGACCGGAGCGGATGAATGCCCCATGTTAGCAATTCCCGCGAATTCTCTTCAAAGTAAGTTTGTTACGCGCCGGCGCCAGTGCATTGACTTCGCGCCCGGGGTGCGGGAGGGTCGTGCACACGACAACAGCCTGCGGAGTCGCGCCGTGAACGACTACCACTTCGAACCCCTCGGACTCATCGACTATTCCTTCCTGGCGCAGGAAACGCCCGAGCGGCACATGAGCGTGGCCGGCGTGGCGATTTTCGAGGCTGGCCCGTTGCGCCGTCCGGGCGGCGGCATCGACTTCGCGGCCATCAGGAACGCGACCGCCGTCGCGATCGAGCAGATACCGCGCTACCGCCAGAAGCTCATGTGGCGCGCGCACCGCGAACTGGGCAGCTACCTGGGTTTCGGCGACGGCGCGCACGAGAACGAATCGCTGCCGCCGGTATGGGTGGACGACCCGCACTTCGACATCGACTACCACATGCGGCACACGGCGCTTCCCCGCCCGGGCAGCGACGCGCAACTCAAGACGCTCGCCGGGCGCATCGCCTCGCAGCCGCTCGATCGTTCGCGACCGTTGTGGGAGACGTGGGTCGTCGAGGGCCTGGACGGCGAGCGCTTCGCGCTGATCTCGAAACTGCACCACTGCATGATCGACGGCATGTCGGGCATGGACGCCGCAACCATTCTCTCCTCGACCTCGCCCGACTTCGTTCCCGGCAAGCCCTCGCCCTGGCGCCCGCGGCGCGCCCCGACGCGCCAGGAACTGGAACGCGAACTGCAGCGCGAGCAACTGAGCGCACCGCTGCGCATGCTCCGGGACCTGCTCCAGCGAGACCGCGCGGAGCTGGCCGGGGAGATCGTGCACCGCATCAAGGGCATTGGTGAAACCTTCGCCGAGACTGCCGGCGCGACGCGCACGGCAACGCCGCTCAACGGCCGCAACGGCCCCCATCGCGCGATCGACTGGATGACGGTTCCGCTGCAGCGGATCAAGGCGGCGAGCAAGGCCATGGAATGCACCGTGAACGACGTGGTGCTCACCATCCTCACGGGTGCCTTGCGCGAGTACCTGCTGCAGACGGATTTCGCGCCCGGCTCGGCGCCGTTTCGCGCCACCGTGCCCGTGAGCATCTGGGGAGATCGTCGCAAGGGCGAGATCGGCAACCAGATCGCGGTCTGGATGATCGAGCTGCCGCTGGGGAAGTCCGCGCCGCGTGCGCAACTGCGGGCCATTCGCGAGGTGACGGCAAGGCTCAAGCACTCCGACCGCCCCCTCGGCGTGAAGACCCTCGAATCCGTGCTGAGTCTCGCGCCCGGCCTGGTGTCGCTGGCGGTGCGCAACGCCGCCGGCCCTTCCAACACGTTGATCACCAACATTCCCGGCCCGCAGGTCGCTCTTTACCAGATGGGCGCGAAGCAGCTCGCGGCCTACCCGATCGTGCCCTTGCTGGAAGACATGGGCATCGGCATCGGTGTCATGAGCTACAACGGCCTGACGTGCTGGGGCATTACGGCCGACAGGAATATCGTGCCCGACGTGGGCGCGTTCATGGACGCACTGGCGAAGTCGCTCGCCGCGGTGGACAAGGCGGCAGGCATGGTTGCGAAGGCCTCGCCACGCAAGCTCGTCGCGAACAAGAAGTCAGCGCCGGCGAAGCAGAAAACGCCGGTGAAGAAGACGGCGGCACCGAATACTGCACCCTCGCGCAAACCGCGCTGATTGCCAATGCCCGGCTCGAGAGGGTGTCGCAAAGCCATCGGTGCTGTGGATAGCGGCCCGACCATCCCGCGTATCGCGAGCCACCGGCGCCCGAGCACCCTGTCGCCGTCCTGGCGACAGAGTGTCCGCCACACCGATGGGTGCTCGAACCCCTCGCCGTGGTGGAAACCCTCGGAAAGACGCCCGTTCCCGGATTTGCTCGATGCGACACGCGGTCGACCGAGCGGCTGTGCTGCCCGCTGTTGGCTTGCGGGGCCTTGCGCCGCAGGACGCGGCGCGGAGCTACAGGGACGTACTCGTGCGTGCCCCGCAGGGCAATAGCGGGCAGCACAGCCAGCGACGCACCAAGCCGCTCGCTCGCAACGTAATGGCTTTTTGCTACGCCCTCTCGAGCCGGACCTAAAACGCGTCAGGCCGCGTCATCGCGTCATAGCCGCCGTCCACGAACAGCACCGAACCGCAGATGAAGCTCGCCGCCGGGCCCAGCAGGAACAGCACGGCATCGGCCTGGTCCTCGGGCTGGCCGGCGCGCCCGAGCGGTGTCGCCGCCAGGAACTCGCGGATGGCATCGGCGTAAGCCGGATCGGCCTCGACCGCGCTGGTCATCGGTGTGCGGGTGTAGCCTGGCGCGATCGCGTTCAGTCGCACGCCGGCCGCGGCGTATTCGCGCATGTTGCGACGCATCCAGCGCGCCAGCGCCAGCTTCGAGCCGCTGTAGACCGGGTGACCCTGCATCGCCCCGGCCAGCGTGCGCGCCGTCGCTTCGTCCCCCGCCAGCAGGGCGTTCACGTAGTCCTCGCTGGTCGGGTGCGGCGCGGAGTTCGAGGCAATCAGCACCACCGCGCCCTTGCGCGCAACCAGCAGGTCCTTCAGCCCCTCGACCAGTTCCACGGTGCCGAAGAAGTTCAGGCTCGCCATCAGTGCATGGTCGGCCACGTTGCCGCTCAGTCCGGCGCAGGGAACGAAGCCGTCCAGCCCGTCGCCGGCGCGCGCGCGAATACCGTCCAGTGCGGCGCGGCGGCCTTGCGCGGTGCCGAGGTCCGCGACGATGTCGGCGTCCTTGATATCGACCACGATCACCTCGTGGCCCGCCGCGCGCAGGCGCGTCCTGATCGCCGCGCCGATGCCGGTGGCGCCTCCCGTCATTGCATACATGCCCACTTCGCTTCTCTCCTGTCTCCGAGGCAGGTCCGGCCTCGACCGGACGGCTTGCCCACTGAATAAACGTACCGACGCGGCTCGGCGTTCATGCCGACTCGTGCTTGCGCATGGCGGATTCGGCGTTGCCTGGCCCTTCTCGGACTGAAGCCGGAACCACGCAAGAGCTGCCGACCAACTCCGGGCCCAGCATGCCGGATCTTGCGGGCCCTGCAGAGTACGGCAACGTCCATCCCGATTGCCATTGCGGTTCGCCCCCGTCAGGGCCTGACGATTCCTGTCTATCGAAACTGACGCATTGTGCTGATGCGCCCGTGGCCAGCGAGGTGTAAATTGCCCTCATCCGCGCTTTCATCGAACAATAATCAGGAGAATCGCATGAACTATTTCCTTACCGGCGGGACCGGTTTCATCGGCCGCTTCTTCATCGAGAACCTGCTGCAGCGACAAGGCACCATCCACGTGCTCGTGCGCGAATCCTCGCAGCACAAGCTCGAGGAGCTGCGGTCGCGCTTCCCGCTGGCGGCCGGGCGCATCGCCGCCGTTACCGGCGACATCACCCGGCCCGGGCTCGGGCTCTGCGCGGCGGACCTCGAGCGGCTGAAGGGCTCGATCGACCACTTCTTCCACTTCGCCGCGATCTACGACATGGCCGCCAGCGAGGCGAGCCAGAACGCCGCCAACATCAGCGGCACCCTGCACGCGGTGAACGCCGCCGCGCAGCTCGGCGCGGGCTGCTTCCATCACGTGAGCTCGATCGCGGTGAGCGGCCTGTACCGCGGCACCTTCCGCGAGGACATGTTCGAGGAGGCCGAGAACCTCGACCACCCCTACTTCCGCACCAAGCACGAGTCGGAAAAGGTGGTACGCCAGCAGTGCCGCGTCCCGTACCGGATCTACCGTCCGGCCGCGGTGGTCGGTCATTCACGCACCGGAGAGATCGACAAGATCGACGGCCCGTATTACTCGTTCAAGACCATCCAGCGCATCCGCAACGTGATGCCGAAGTGGATGCCCCTGGTGGGTGTCGAGTCCGGCGTCAACAACATCGTACCGGTCGACTACGTCGTGAACGCGATCGACTACCTCGCGCACCTCGAGGGCCAGGACGGCGGCTGCTTCCACATCGTCGACACCGAGCACCACTCCACCGGCCAGATGATGAACATCTTCGCCGAGGCCGCGCACGCGCCGAAGTTCAGCGTGCGCTTCGACCCGAAGATCTTCAACTTCATGCCCGCGACGCTCGTCGACCTGCTGGCCAAGCTGCCGCCGGTCAAGCGCTTGAAGGCCGCGGTCTTCGAGCGCATCGGCATGCCGGAGTCGGCCTCCATCCTGACCAAGTACGCCACGAAGTACGACAGCCGCCACACCCGGCGCCTGCTGGAGGGCAGCGGCATCGCGCCGCCGCGCCTGGCGAGCTATGCCCCGCGCATCTGGGACTACTGGGAGCGCAACCTGGACCCCGACCTCTTCGTCGATCGCACGCTGGAAGGCCAGGTGAAGGATCGCCTGGTACTGATCACCGGGGGCTCCGCGGGCATCGGGAAGGCCGCCGCGATCCGCCTGGCGGGCGCCGGCGCCAGGGTGGTGATCACCGCGCGCACGCAGGAGAAGCTCGACGAGACCTGCGCCGAGATCGCGACACAGGGCGGCCAGGCCTTCAGCTACGTGTGCGACGGCGCGGACCTCGAATCGGTCGACCACGTGATGCGGCAGATCGAAGCCGATCACGGCGGCGTCGACATCCTGATCAACAACGCCGGCCGCTCGATCCGCCGCTCGGTGGCGCTGGCCTACGACCGCTTCCACGATTTCGAGCGCACCATGCAACTCAATTACTTCGGCGCGCTGCGCATGATCCTGCGCGTGCTGCCGGGCATGGACAAGCGGCGCCGCGGCCACATCGTCAACATCTCCTCGATCGGCGTGCTGGGACACCCACCGCGCTTCTCGGCCTATATCGCCTCCAAGTCGGCGCTGGAGGCATTCTCGCGCTGCGCCGCGGCAGAATATTCCGACCGCAATATCCACTTCACCAATATCAACATGCCTCTGGTGCGCACGGAAATGATCGCGCCCACCAAGATTTACGAGTACGCGCCGGTCATGGAGGTGCAGGAGGCCGTGGACCTGATCGTGGAGGCCATCATCCACAGGAAGGCACGCGTGGCGACCGGGATGGGGGTGTTCATGTCGGCCATGGGTGCGCTTTTCCCGAAGGTCGCCGAGATCGTGAACAATGCGACCTTCCGCATGTTCCCGGACTCCGAGGCCGCCAAGGGCCTGCCTGCCGGCTCGGCCCCGTCGGAGGTGACCAGCGAGCAGGTCGCCATGGCACAATTGATGAAAGGCGTACATTTCTGATCACCGTGCAGGTCGGCATTCATGCCGACGGGTGCACCGGAAATGGCGAGCCCGATTTTCAGGAGTCAACCCGGATGAGTTCCATCAAGACCGAATACGACGCCGCCGTTGCACGGATCACCGCCCCGGGCGCCCCCTTCGAGCTGGTCAATGCCACGATCGACGGTGTCGAATACCGTCTCTATCGCAATGCGCCACGCAGCCTTGCGGAGGTCTTCGCGCAGGCGACCGCGCACGGCGAGCGCGAGTTCCTGGTCTACGAGGGCGAGCGCTGGAGCTACACGCAGTTGCTGGCGCAGGGGGCGCGCATCGCGCACGCCCTGCGCCGGCATTGCGGCATCCGCCCGGGTGACCGCGTCGCGATCGCGATGCGCAACTACCCCGAGTGGATGAGCGCCTTCATCGGCATCGCCACGCTGGGCGCCGTCGCGGTGCCGCTGAACAGCTGGGGCCAGGCGCGCGAACTCGCGTTCGCGCTCGACGACGCCGGCGCGCGCGCGGTTTTCTGCGACCAGCAGCGCTGCGACCAGCTCGCTACGCACCTGGCCGCGACCGGGTTGCCGGCCATCGTGGCGCGCCCCACGGGCGCCGGGCTGTCTGGCGGGACGCGCAGCCTGGAGGACTTCGTTGCCGAGATCGATGAAACCGCCTTTCCGGCCGTGGATATCGGGCCCGAGGAGCCCGCGCTGATGATGTACACATCGGGCACCACGGGCACGCCCAAGGGCGCGTTGTCGACACAGCGCGCGGTGTGCCAGTCGCTGATGAACTTCGACTGCCAGGCCATGGCCTCGGCGATGATCAATCCCGAAGCCATAGGTGCGATGATGAAAAAGGGCTTCCCGCCCACGCAGCTGCTCGCGGTGCCGCTGTTCCATGTGAGCGGCTGCCACGCGGTGTTCCTGTGCGCGCTTCGCGGCGCGCGGCGCGTGGTGATGATGTACAAATGGGACGTGCGCAAGGCGCTGGAACTGATCCAGCGCGAGCGCGTCACGGCGCTGAGCGCCGCGCCGGGCATGCTGATGGAACTGATGGAGTCGCCCGACTTCGAGCGCTTCGACACCTCGAGCCTGAGCGGCATCGGCGGCGGGGGCGCGGCCACGCCCCCGCGCGCCGCGCGCCTGTTCATGGACAAGGTTGCGGATTCCTACCCGGGCGCGGGCTGGGGGCTGACCGAGACCAATTCCAACGGCAGCGCCTGCACCGGCCGTCCGTTCCGCGAGAAGCCCGGCACGGCCGGCTTCCTGCATCCGACGGTGGATCTCAGCATCCGCGACGAAGAGGGCAACGAACTGCCACAGGGCGTGCCGGGAAGGCTGTGGGTCAGGACACCCACGCTGGTCAGCGGCTACTGGAACCGCCCCGAAGCCAACGAGACCGAATTCCGCGACGGCTGGTTCGACAGCGGTGACATCGGGTACCTCGATGACGACGGCTACCTGTTCCTGTCGGACCGTGCCAAGGACCTGGTCATCCGCGGCGGCGAGAACATCTATCCCGCCGAGATCGAGGGCGCGATCCTCGAATGCCCCGAGGTCGACGAGGTCGCCGCGTTCGGCGTGCCCGACGAGACCTGGGGCGAGCAGCTCGCGGTGGTGGTGCATGCCACGCCCGGCACGACGATCAGCGTCGAGGACGTGAAGCGATTCGCCGCCGCGAAGCTCGCGCACTTCAAGGTGCCGCACTACGTCGAGGTGCGCAGCGAGCACCTGCCGCGCAACGCCACCGGCAAGATCCTGAAGAAGGACATCCGCGCCGAGTTCCTGCGGAAGCTCTAGACCGATCGGGTGATGCGCCGGGATTTCCCGGCGCCTGTCATCCGAGCCTTTTCGCATCACCAACCCCGGGAGAAACATCATGGGTCTGCTCGACAACAGGATCGCACTCGTCACCGGCGCCGGCCAGGGCGTGGGCCAGGGCATCGCCTTCGCGCTCGCC
>DAORUQ010000021.1:0-28962 GCA_035433265.1 Pseudomonadales bacterium
GATGTAGGCATTCAGGGTCGGGTTCATCCGGGCGATGCGCGCGAGGAAGTGCGCCGTGATCTCCGCCGAGGAGAACTCCCGGCGCGCGAGTGCATCGCGGATGGCGTGGAGGGAAAGGTCGTGCATGCGGGGCGTTTCCTGGGCGTTCTGGGGGCGCGCGGTGCCGGTTTCCTACTCGATGACCCGCGGCACGAGGTAGAGGCCGTCCTCGGTCGCCGGTGCGATCGCGAGGAAGTGCTCGCGCTGGTCGGGTTCGGTGACCTCGTCGTCACGCAGGCGCTGGGTGGCGTCCAGCGGGTTGGCCATCGGCAGCACGTGGTCGGTATTCACGGCCTGCATCTGGTCGATCATCGCGAGGATGTCCCGGATGCGGCGGGTGACGTCGGCCACGGTGGCGTCGTCGAGGCGGATGCGTGCCAGTTCGGCGACGCGGGCCATGTCCTGTTCACTGATCGACATCTGCAATGGTCCAAATACGGCAGGAGCCAGGGCGGCGGGCCCTGGCCGCTGGCGCGTGTTGCCGGGTGGATTACCCTGAAATTTCATTCGCCGTCGGGGCGTCAGGGGGCGTAAACTTAGCACATTCCAGCCTTGCCCAGAATACGCACGGTTGTTAGATTGACCGGTTTGAAACCGTGCCGTCTGCGCCGGCACTTCCAGCCTGCCGGGTTCGCCTGTTGCGCCGCGGCCCGGCACCACCGCCGGCATCCGGTGCGCACGGGCGTTGCTCCATCCGAGGTTTAGACACGTAGTATGTTCAAGAGAATCCGCGGACTTTTCTCCAATGACCTGTCGATAGACCTGGGAACCGCCAACACGCTGATCTACGTGCGCGACCAGGGCATCGTGCTGGACGAGCCCTCGGTGGTCGCGATCCGGGTCCACAACGGCCAGAAGACCATCGAGGCGGTGGGAATCGAGGCCAAGCGCATGCTGGGCCGCACGCCGGGCAACATCACCGCGATCCGCCCGCTGAAGGACGGGGTGATCGCCGACTTCCAGGTCACCGAGAAGATGCTGCAGCACTTCATTGCCAAGGCGCACCAGCACAGCTTCATCCGCCCCAGTCCGCGCGTGCTGGTGTGCGTGCCCTGCAAATCCACCCAGGTCGAGCGTCGCGCCATCCGCGAGTCGGCTTACGGTGCCGGGGCACGCGACGTGCGCCTGATCGAGGAGCCGATGGCGGCGGCGATCGGCGCCGGGCTCTCGGTCGAGGAGGCCAGCGGTTCGATGGTCGTCGACATCGGTGGCGGCACCACGGAGATCGCGATCCTGTCGCTCAACGGCGTGGTGTACTCGGACTCGGTGCGCATCGGCGGCGACCGCTTCGACGAGGCCATCGTGACCTATGTGCGGCGCACCTTCGGCAGCCTGATCGGCGACGCGACGGCCGAGCGCATCAAGGAGGAGATCGGCTGCGCCATGGCCGGCGGCGAAATCCGCGAGATCGACGTGCGCGGGCGCAACCTCGCCGAGGGCGTGCCACGTTCGTTCACGCTGACCAGCGACGAGATCCTCGAGGCGCTGCAGGAGCCGCTGAACATCATCGTGCAGGCCGTCAAGGGCGCGCTCGAGCAGTCACCGCCCGAACTGGCATCGGACATTGCCGAGAGCGGCATCGTGCTGACCGGCGGCGGTGCGCTGCTGCGCGACATCGACCGCCTGATCGCGCGCGAGACCGGCCTGCCGGTCGTGGTCGCAGACGATCCGCTGACCTGCGTGGCCCGCGGCGGCGGCAAGGCGCTCGAGATGATGGATCGCCATCGCCTGGAACTGCTGTCGTCGGAGTGATCCGCGTGGCGTGAGCAGGCCCGGCGACCGACCCGGCCGGGCGGGACCGGATCCGAGCATTGCCGGTGGTGACGGGGAGAAACGCGATCAAGCCCATATTCCGCAGCGGACCGTCGATAAGCGCGCGTGTTGCGGCGCTGGTGATTGCGTCCGTGCTGCTGATGCTCGCGGACTGGCGCTTTGGCGCGCTCGGGCCGGCGCGCGTCGCGTTTGCCGATGCTGCCGTGCCGTTCTACTGGGTGACCACGCTGCCCGGCCGACTGTTCGGCTGGGCGCGCGAAGTGGTCGTTTCCCGCGACACCCTGATCGAGGAGAACCGCGTGCTGCGGGCCGAGGCGCTCGTGCTGCGCGCCAGTACCCAGCGTCTCGCCGCGCTCGCGGCGGAGAACGTGCGCCTGCGCGAGTTGCTGAATTCCACGGCGCTGCTCGACGAGCGCGTGCTCGTCGCCGAGATCATCGGCGTCTCGCCCGACATGTCCAGCCAGACCGTGGTGATCGACAAGGGCACTGCCCACGGCCTCGCCGAGGGACAGGCGGTGATCGATGCCTACGGCCTGTTCGGGCAGATCATCGAGGTCAGCCGTTTCAGCAGCCGCGTGCTGCTCGTCACCGATTCCATGCATGCGTTGCCCGCGCAGGTGGTGCGCAACGGCGTCCGGGTGATGGTCGAGGGAGAGGGTCGTATCGATGTCCTCGACGTCAACCATGTCGCCTCGACGATGGACGTGCGCCCCGGGGATCTCCTGGTCAGCTCCGGGCTGGGGCAGCGGTTTCCGGGAGGCTATCCGGTCGGCGTGGTCGAGTCGGTGACCAACGATCCCGGCAAACCCTTCGCGGTGGTGGTGGCGCGTCCCAGCGCACAACTCGATCGCAGCCGTCACGTGCTGGTCGTCACCGAGGGCGAGGCGAGCGTTGACGCCGCGTCTTCCGAAGCCGCGCCGTCCGGGACCGCGCAGGAGCCGGTGGATGCCGGAGTGCCGGGGGCGGCGCCGCGAGCCGATGCTGGCGCGCCGGCCGCGCCCGGCCAGGACGGCCCCCCGTGAGGGCCGACGAGCAGGGCGCCCCGCTACCGTTCGCGGTGGCGGCGACCGGGCTGGCCGCGCTGCTCGCCTCGCTGTATCCGCTGCCGGTGTGGCTGCAGCCGGCGCGGCCGAATTGGCTCGCGCTGGTGGTGATCTTCTGGATCCTGCGCCTGCCCCAGGGTTTCGGCATCGGATCGGCCTGGATGCTGGGACTGCTGATGGACGGTCTCGAGGGCGGTGTGCTCGGGCGCCACGCGCTCGCGCTGTCCGTTGTCGCTTACGCAGCCGTCCTGCTGCGGCAAAGGATGCTGCACTACAGCCTGCTGCAGCAGATGCTGCTGGTGTTTGCGCTGTGCGCAACGGACCAGGTTCTGTGTCACTGGGTGCAGAACCTGGCCGGCCACGCGACCTCGAGCCTGATCTTTCTGATGGGCAGCCTGACCAGTGCCTTCTGCTGGCCGCTGTTCGCGTTCGGCGCGCCCCGCGAGCGCTCCCTCGAAAGCTGGAGGTCGTCGCCCTGAGCCCGCGGCGCGGGCGCAACGAACTACCATATGCCGACACCAGCCCCCGATTTCTATCTCGCCTCCGCTTCGCCGCGACGCCGCGAGTTGCTGGCGCAGTTGCGCTACCGTTTCGCCGCGCTGCAGGTGGACATCGACGAGACGCCGCAGCCGGGCGAGACCGCGGCCGGGCTGGTGCTGCGCCTGGCGGGGCAGAAGGCCGCCGCGGGCGCGCGCCTGGTGGCGCTCAATGACCCGCGGCCGGTGCTCGGCGCTGACACGGCCGTAAGCGTCGATGGGCGGATTCTCGGCAAGCCCGCCACCCGCGACGAGGCGGTAGCGATGCTGTCGCTGCTGTCGGGGCGTGAACACCACGTGCTGACCGGCGTGGCACTGCTGCATGCGGGGCGTCTCGATACCGCGCAGAGCGCGACCCGCGTGGTGTTCCGGCCGGTCTCGGTCGCGGAGATGCAGCGCTACTGGGATACCGGCGAGCCGCGCGACAAGGCCGGTGGCTACGCGATCCAGGGGCTGGCGGCGGCCTTCGTGGAGCGTATCGAGGGCAGTTATTCCGGCGTCGTCGGCCTGCCCCTTTTCGAGACCGCGCGCTTGCTGCAGGATTCGGGTGTCAGCGGCTGGCAACAGGATGCGCCGGACCATGAGTGAAGAGATACTGATCAACTCCACGCCGGTGCAGACCCGCGTCGCGCTCGTCGAGAGCGGCGTGCTGCAGGAAATCTACGTCGAGCGCAGCAGCCACAAGGGGCTGGTCGGCAACATCTACCTCGGGCGCGTGATGCGCGTGCTGCCGGGCATGCAGGCCGCCTTCGTCGACATCGGCCTGGAGCGTGCGAGTTTCCTGCATGCGAGCGACCTGGTCACGCTGGACGCGAACGGCGTCGAGGTGCGCAGCGACGAGACGCGCGACATCCGCGACCTGGTGTGCGAGGGCCAGTCGGTGGTGGTGCAGGTGGTGAAGGATCCGCTGGGCAGCAAGGGCGCGCGGCTCACCACGCATCTGTCGCTGTCTTCGCGCTACGTCGTGTTCATGCCGTACACGCGCCATGTCGGCATTTCGCAGCGCATCGAGCAGGAGTCCGAGCGCGAGCGCCTGCGCACGCTGGTCGAGAGCATCGCCGTCGCCGAGGGCAGCGCCGCGCCCGGCGGTTTCATCGTGCGCACCGCGGCCGAGGGCGTGGAGCGCGAGGGCATCGAGGGCGACATGCGCTTCCTGGTGCGGTTGTGGGGTTCGCTGCGCGAGCGCATCGCGCTGGCCAAGGCGCCGGCCCTGGTGCACGAGGATCTGCCGCTGGCCATGCGCACGCTGCGTGACCTCGTGCGCCCCGATCTCGAGAAAATCCGCATCGACTCGACGGAAAATTTCGAGCGCCTGCGTGAATTCGCGGGCCGGTTCGTACCGGAAGCGGTCGAGCGGCTCGAGCTGTACCAGGGAGACCGGCCTATCTTCGACCTCTACAGCGTGGAGGACGAGATCGAGAAGGCGCTGGGCCGGCGGGTGCAGTTGAAGTCCGGCGGCTACCTGATCGTGGACCAGACCGAGGCGATGACCACGATCGACGTCAACACGGGCGCCTTCGTCGGCAGCCGCAACCTCGAGGAGACGATCTTCAAGACCAACCTCGAGGCGGCGACCGCGCTCGCGCGCCAACTGCGCGTGCGCAACCTCGGCGGCATCATCATCATCGACTTCATCGACATGCAGGATCCCGAGCACAAGCGCCAGGTGCTGCGCAACCTCGAGCGCGCGATGGAGCGTGACCACGCGCGCACGGCGATCAGCACGGTCTCGGAGCTCGGCCTGGTGCAGATGACGCGCAAGCGCACGCGCGAGAGCCTGGAACGCACACTGTGCGAGACCTGTTCGACCTGCCAGGGCCGTGGCACGGTGAAGTCCGCCGAGACGGTGTGCTACGAAATCTTCCGCGAGATCCTGCGCGAGGCGCGCAGCTACGAGAACGACACGCTGCTGGTGCTCGCCGCGCAGTCTGTCGTCGACCGCCTGCTGGACGAGGAGTCCGGCAACGTCGCGGACCTCGAGGAGTTCATCGGCAAGACCATCCGCTTCCAGGTCGAGACGCTGTACACCCAGGAGCAATATGACGTCGTGCTGCTCTGAGAGTCCGGCAGCATTGCGCCGGCCTGCCGCGGCCGGGGTGGCGCGGCGATGAGGCGCGTGCTGGGCCGGCTCCTGCGCTGGGGCTGGTATCTCGCGGCCATCGTGCTGGTGCTGTGCGCCGCACTGGTGACGCTCGGGCAGTACTATTTTCCCTACCTCGGCGAGCACAAGGACGCGCTGCTGGCGCGTGTCGCCGCGGACCTGCCGTTTGGCGTCGAAGTGGCGGGGCTCGGCACGGAGTGGAGCGGTCTTGCACCCACGCTGCACGTGCGGGGCCTGCGCCTGTTCGCGCGCGACGAGCCCGAGGTGACGATCCTCTCCTCCAGCAGCTCGGAGCTGCGCATCGACATGCTGCGCTCGCTGTTCAGCCTGGCGCCGCGGTTGCGCCGCATCGTCGCCGAGGACGTGCAGCTCGGCTTCACCGAGGAGGCCGACGGCAGGTGGCATATCGCCGGCGTGGGCGGAGGCCGCGCGCCGTCCAATCCCGAGGCGATCGTCGATTTCTTCCTCGCCATCGAGGAGATCGATCTGCGGCGAACGCGCCTGGTATTGCGCGCCCACGAGGGCGGGCGCGTCGAGACCGAGGGTGCCGAGCTGTCGATGCAGAACTACCGCCGCTTCCGCCGCCTGCAGGTGACGGCGCGTGACGAGTCGCCCGGAGGAGAGTTCAGCCTGGTGCTGGAATCGCACGGCGACCCGCGGCAGCGCGACGAATTCTCCGCTGCCGCCTACGTGCGTCTGGACTCTGCGCGACTGTCGCGGTTGCAGCCGCTGCTGCCGCCCGCGCTGCGCATGCCCGAGGCGGCGCTGAGCGGAGAGCTCTGGGCGCGCCTGTCGGAGGAGGGGATCGTGAGCCTGAGCGGCGCGCTGCGTGCTCCGGAGCTCGACCCGCGCGCGTTCTGGCCCGAGCGCGCGCAGTTGCAGCCGCTGAGCGATCTCGACCTGCGCTTCAGCGGGCAGTGGGCCGGGAACCGCGGCTCGCTGTGGCTCGACGAGCTGCGCTGCCAGTGGTTCGGGCAGCCGCTCGAGCTCGAGCGCGTGCGCATCGACGCCGAGCGTGCCGGGGGCGTGAACCGGATAGGGGTGGGCGCGGAGTATCTCGACATCGGGGCCCTGGCCGGCGCGCTGCAGAGCTCGACACTGCTCGGGGGGGTGTGGGGCGAGGCGCTCGCCGAGCTCTCGCCGTACGGCGGGCTGGTCAATGCGCACCTCGACCTGTCGCTGCCCGCCGCGTCGGCGCCCGATTTCCGTTTCCGTGCCGCCATGGTCGACGTCTCGGTCTCGCCGAGGCGACAGGCGCCGGGCGTGCGCAATGCGCGCGGTTACCTGGAGATCACTCCGCGTGGGGGCTTCGTGGATATCGACAGCGGTGCGATCTCGCTGGAATTCCCGCGGCTCTACCGCGATGACCTCGAGTTCGATCACGTCGCCGGGCGCGTGCACTGGGAGCGCGACGGCGGCGGACTGCGGGTCGGCAGCGAGCTGCTGCGGGCGGTGACGGGCGCCACCGGGATCAGCGCGAATTTCGGCCTCGATTTGCGCAAGGATCCGGCGGCCGACGACACCCTCTCGCTCGCGTTCGGCCTGCGTGACGCCGATGCCCTTGCCTACCGCACCTATCTGCCATACACGGTGTCACCGGCGTTGCGCGAGTGGCTCGATGCCAGCATCGAGGCCGGTCATGTCGACAGCGCGGCCTTTACCTATCACGCGGTATTCAGCCGTCCGGATCGTCCGTTCTCGTATGCGATGCAGCTCGGGCTCGACCTGCGCGACGCCGCGGTGTCCTATCACCCCGACTGGCCGGAGGTGAGCGGGGCGGCGGGGCGCGTCCTGGTCGACGAACGGCGTGTGCGCGTGTGGGCCGGTTCCGGGCGCATGCTGCAGAGCGAGCTGCGCAACGCGACGGTCGAGGTGCTGCCGCGACGCGACGAGCGTCGCTTGCGCCTCAGTGCCGAGCTCGACGGCGATCTCGCCGACGGCCTGCGGGTCATCAATACCTCGCCGCTGGCGAAGACGACGGGTGGCGCGCTGCGCAGCTGGCAGTCCAGCGGCGCCATGGCGCTGCGGCTCGATCTCGACATGCCCTTCGGCGGGCGGCTGGCGCCGGAGACCTCGCGCCTCGATCTGGCCGCCGACATCGCGGGCGGGCGCCTCTTTGTCGCCGACCTGCGGCTGCCCTTCGACGGCGTGCAGGGGCGGCTCGGTTTCGACCTGCAGCGCGGCCTTTACAGCGAGCGCCTGGACGGCAGGCTGTGGGGGCAGCCGCTGCGCGCGACCATCGGTGCCACCGAGGGTCCGGAGCACCGCATCGCGATCCGGGTAGACGGCGCCGCGCAGTTGCCGCGCGTGGCCCAATGGCTGGGCTGGGACCTCGACGAGTACCTTGCCGGCGTGGCGCCCTTCAGCGTGGAGCTTGCGCAACAACCGGAGCACGGCTTCGGCTTCGTGCTGCGATCGTCGCTCGCGGGCGCGGCCAGCACGCTGCCGGCGCCGCTCGCGAAGGCGCCCGCCGATTCGCTGCCGCTCGAGCTGCGCTGGTCGCCGCATGCCGCGGGCACGGATATCAGCCTGCAGCTCGGCATGGATATCTGGGGGCTCATGCAACGTGACCGGCAGGGACGCTTCAGCGGCGAGATCGCGCTGGGCGCCGAGCCGGTGGCGGGCGGCGAGGACCTGCGCATCAGGGGGAGGGTGCCGCAGGCCGATGCCGGGGCTTGGATCGTGGCCGTGCAGCACGTCGTGGCCGCGAATGCCGCGCGCGAGGACGGGCCGCGCACCGTGCTGCGTCTGGACGGGCTGGAACTGGCAACGGCCACGCTGCTCGGCGCAGAGTTGCACGAGCTGCGGGTCGATTCGCGCTGGGCGGAGCGCGATTTCGTGCTGGATTTCGTTTCCGATGCGCTGAGCGGCGAGTTCCGCCTGCCCGCCGATCCCGGCGCGCGCTTTGCGCTGACGCTCGAACAACTTCAGCTACGCGCTTTCCTGGGGCCCATCGCGGCGACGCCGGTCGCCGGGGAGGCGGACGCTGCCGGCGGCGCGTCGATGGCCCGGGACGCGCAGGCCTGGCGCAGCCTGCAGGATGCCCGCCTGCCCGAGACCGATGTGCAGGTGCGCCGCGCCACTCTCGACGACAAGGACCTCGGCGAGTGGACGTTCCGCATCGGGTCCGAGGTCGATGCGCTGGCGATGACGGACGTGCGTGCCACGCTTCCCGGGCTGCGTCTCGGCGGCACCGGCAAGGACAGCGGTGGCAGCTTCCGCCTGCGCTGGATCGGCGGCGAGCCGCGCAGCGAACTCGTCGCGGGGGCGCGCAGTGACGACATCGAGCGTTTTTTCGCGACCTGGGGTTATGCCAACGTGCTGCAAGGGCGCAAGGGCAGGGCCGATATCGAGTTCAGCTGGCCCGGCAACCCGGCGCAGTTCGAGATGGCGAACGTCAACGGCACGCTGGCCTTCTCCTGGCGGGATGGCCGTCTGCTGTTCGGGGGCGGCGACAATCCGTTCATGCGCACGCTCGGGCTGATGAATTTCGACCAGGTGCTGCGACGCATCCGGCTCGATTTCAAGGACCTCTACCAGAGTGGCCTGGCCTTCGACCGCTTCAAGGGTGAGATCGAGCTCGGGCAGGGTTTCGCGCACACCCTCGAGCCGATCACGCTGGAAGGGCCTTCGGCGCGCATGAAGTTCTCGGGCCGTTCCGACCTGCGGGCGCAGACCATCGACGCCGATCTCATCGTGACGCTGCCGATCGGCAGCAACCTGCCGTGGGTTGCGGCGCTCGCCGGGGGCTTGCCCGCGGCCGCGGGCGTCTACGTCGCAAGCCGCATCTTCGAGGATCAGCTCGGCAAGTTTTCCAGCGCGATCTACAAGGTGAGCGGCAAGCTCGACGATCCGGCGGTCGAGTTCGTGAAAGTGTTCGATACCGAGGACGGGCAGGACGACACGAGTGCCGCGCCGGCGCGCGGCGAATCCGCGCCCTCCGCGGCGCCGCCCGCGCGATCCCCCGATAGCGCAACGCCGGCGCCGGCGTCGGAGTCGCCGTGAGCGGCGTGCGCGTCGCCGCCGTGCAGATGGTGAGCGGCGAGGACATCGGGCACAACCTGGAGCGTGCGCGCGCGCTGATCGCCACCGCGGCCTCCGGCGGCGCGCGCCTGGTGGTCCTGCCCGAGGCTTTTGCGTGCTACGGCAGCGCCGACGCGGGCGCACTCGCCGGCGCCGAGCGCGATTCCGCAGGTCCGCTGCGCAGCTTTCTCGCGGCGACGGCGCGCGAGCACGGCATCCTGCTGGTCGGCGGCACCATCCCGGTGGCTGGGGAGGCGCCCGGGGCACGCCCGCACGCGGCGTGCTTTCTCTACGCCGAGGACGGCAGCGAACTCGCCCGCTACGACAAGATCCATCTCTTCGACGTCGATCTGCCCGATGCACAGCGCCGCTACCGTGAATCGGACAGTTACGCACCGGGCGAGCGGCTCGTGTGCGCGCCGACCGCGTGCGGCATGCTCGGGCTGGGTGTGTGTTACGACCTGCGCTTTCCCGAGATGTTCCGCGCGCTGGGCCAGCGCGGGATGGATGTGCTCGCGCTGCCCTCGGCGTTCACGCGACTCACCGGCGAAGCGCACTGGCACGTGCTGCTGCGCGCACGCGCGATCGAGAACCAGGTCTACGTGATCGCGCCCGACCAGGGCGGACGGCATTCGGCCACGCGCGAGACCTGGGGCGGCTCGGTCATCATCGATCCGTGGGGGCGGGTGCTGGCGAGCGCGGCCAGCGGTGAGGCGGTGATCGCGGCCGAGGTCGACGCCGCGGTGCTGCGCGACGCGCGCGAGCGGCTCCCGGTGCGCGCGCACCAGCGTTTTTACGTTCCCGGCTGATCCGGCAGCAGCGCGAGGATCACGCGGTAGATCTCGCGCCGTGCGTGGCGGGCGCGGGCGGCATCCCGGGGGGCGAGCGCCTCCGTGCGCAATTCGGTGAGGCGCGCGCTGTCGGCGGCGCCGAGCGGGAAGCCGAGTGCCAGCGGACCCTGTTCCAGCACCACGTCGCGCAGCCTCTCGGCGCGATGATGCAGCGCGGTCTCGGCGCGAGCCTGGGCCGACAGCTCCGTGACCGGCCGCGCCAGCGCCTCGATGTCCTCGTCCTCGAGCAGGTGAGCGATCAGCCGCACCTGGCGATTGCGCGCGCCGCTGGCGCTCATGGCGCGTGCCATCTCGAGCGCCTCGCGCGTGCGTTCGGCGAGCGCCAGCCTGCGAAAGCGGCTCTGCGGCAGCGCGATCAGCGCTTCGGCCAGCGTCTGCAGCGCGCGGTGCTCGCGCTTGCGCTGCGATTTGCTCGGCGGGAGTTCGTCGTCGGCTTGCGGCTTTCTGGACATGCGCTCGGACCTGTTCAGGCGTAGAAGAGGGTGGCGAGGCCGAGGAAGGACAGGAAGCCCACGGCGTCGGTTATCGTGGTCAGTACCACGCTGCCGGCCAGCGCCGGATCGATCCGCAACGAGCGCATCAGCATCGGCAGCAGCACGCCGGCGGCGGCTGCCGCCAGCAGGTTGATCAGCATCGCCGCGGCGATGCACAGCCCGATCAGGTAGTCGCCGAACCACAGCACCGCGGCGGCGGCACACACCAGCGCCCACAGCATGCCGTTGAGGCCGGCCAGCATGAGTTCCCGGTTCAGCAGCCAGCCGGCATTGCTGCGCTCGATGTGGCCCAGCGCCATGCCGCGCACCACCACGGTCAGCGTCTGGCTGCCCGCGACACCGCCCATGCTGGCGACGATGGGCATCAGCACCGCCAGCGCCACCACCTTGTCGATGGTCTGCTCGAACAGGTTGATCACGGAGGAGGCGATGAACGCCGTCAGCAGGTTGATCCCCAGCCAGATGGCGCGCCGCGGCGTGGCCTTGAGCACCGGCGCGAAGGTGTCTTCGTCCTCGCCGAGGCCGGCCATGCCCATGAACGAATGATCGGCGTCCTCGACGATCACGTCGACCACGTCGTCGATCGTGATGCGCCCGGCCAGCTTGCCCTCGGAATCCACCACCGCCGCCGACACCCAGTCGTGGCGCCGGAACAGTTTCGCCACCTCGCGCGCCGGCATGTCGACCGTTATCGGGTCCACGTCGGTCTGCATGATCTCGCGCACCGTGAGTTCCGGGTCGCAGACCAGCAGCTTGGCCACCGGCAGCAGGCCGAGGAAGTGGTCGTTGCGGCTGACCACGAACAGGGCGTCGGTCGCATGCGGGATCTCGCCGAGGCGGCGCAGGTAGCGCAGTACCACATCGACGGTGTGCCGCGGGCGCACCGTGATGGTGTCGGTGTTCATCAGGCCGCCGGCGCTGTCCTCCTCGAAGGAGAGCACGCGCTCGACGCGGCGGCGATCCTGCGCGTCCATGCCGCGCAGCACGTCCTGCATGATGCGCCCCGGCAGCTGTTGCAGGATGTCGGCCACGTCGTCGGGCTCGAGGTGCTCCATCAGGGCCAGCACGTCGATGGCATCCATCTGCTCGAGCAGCGCGCCCTTGACGTCGTCACCGAGCTCCTGCAGGACTTCGCCTTCCTGCTCGGCATCGATCAGCTGCCAGAGGACGTGGCGTGCGCGGGGCGGGGAGGATTCGAGCAGGTGCGCGACGTCTACCGCGCTCAGGTGGTTCAGCAGCCGCTTGGCCGGTGCCAGCGTGCCGGCGTCGATCGCCGCCAGCAGTTCCTCGAGTCGCAGCCGGATCGAGCCGCGCCCGGACGCAAGCGTCATTCGTCTTCGCCGAAACGGTCGTTGATCAGCTCGGCGACCGCCTCCAGGGCTGCCACCGCGTCATCACCCTCGGTGTGCACGGTGACCGCAGTACCCTTCCCGGCGGCCAGCATCATCACGGCCATGATGCTCTTGGCGTCGGCGCCCTTGCCGTCGCGCTCGATGCGCACGGTGCTGGAAAAACGCCCGGCGGTCGAAACCAGCTTCGCGGCGGCGCGCGCATGCAGCCCGAGGCGGTTGATGATGACGAGTTCCCTGCTGACCATGTTCAGTTCTGCCTGTTGCCGGCGAGATCGCGGTGGCGCACCTGCACGCCCGGGAACAGGTCCCGGAAGTGGCGCTCGAGCTGCTCGCACATGTAGACGGAGCGGTGCTGGCCGCCGGTGCAGCCCAGCGCGACCGTGACGTAGCTGCGGCTGCTGCGCGCGAAGCGCGGCAACCAGCGAGCGAGGTATGCGGTGATGTCGCCCAGCATCTCCCCGACCTCGGGCCGCTCCTGCAGGAATTTCGCCACGTCCTCGTCCAGTCCGCTCAGCCGGCGCAGTGCCGGGTTCCAGTGCGGGTTGGGCAGGCAGCGCAGGTCGAATACCATGTCGGCGTAGATGGGGATGCCGCGCTTGAAGCCGAAGGACTCGAACAGGATCACCATGCTGCCATCGGTCTCCACGGCCACCGTCCGGCCGACCAGCTCGCGCAGGTCGTGCGGAGACAGCGCGCTGGTGTCGATGGTGAGCGCCGCGCGCTCGGCGATGGCTGCGAGCAGCATGCGTTCGGCCGCGATCGCCTCGTTCAGCGAGGTATTCCTGTTGCTCAGCGGGTGCTTGCGCCGCGTCTCGCTGAAGCGCCTGATCAGCGTCGCGTCATCGGCGTCGAGGTAGATCACCTCGGTGGGGAGGTCCTGCGGCAGCATGCGCAGGATGTCGCCGAAGCGCGACAGGTGGCCTGCCATGTTGCGCGCGTCGATGCTCACGGCCATGCGCTTGTTCGTGATGCCGTCGCTTTCCCGGGCCTGCTCGATCAGTTCCGGGAGCAGCAGCGCCGGCAGGTTGTCGATGCAGTAGAAGCCCGCGTCCTCCAGCACGTGCAGGGCGGTGCTCTTGCCCGAGCCGGAGCGGCCGCTGACGATCACGAGCTTTGCGGGGGTGGGAGTGCCGTCCATCGCGGCGACCTCAGGCCTCGTCGCCCTGTGCCCAGGCCGCCAGCATCGTGGCGCGCAGCGACTCGTCGTCGCGGCAGGCACGAAGCCGCTCGCGCACGCCGGGCCGGCTGAACAGGCCCGCGAGGCGGGCCAGCACGCGCAGGTGCTCGTCGGTTGCGCCATCGGGCACGACGAGCGCGAACACGATGTCGACCGGGTTGTCGTCGATGGCCGCGAAGTCGACGGGCCGGGCGAGGGTGACGAGGGCCGCCATCGGCGCGCTGCAGTCGGCCTCGCGGCAATGCGGAATGGCGATGCCTTCGCCGATGCCGGTGCTGCCGAGGCGCTCGCGCGCATTGAGGCTCTCGCAGAGCTGGTCCTCGATTTCCTTCCCGCGTCCGCCCGCGATCAGGCCTGCGATCGTCTCGAGCACCCGCTTCTTGCTGCCACAATCCGCGCCACAGAGCACTCGCTGCGGTGTCAGCAGTGCGTCCAGCGCCGTGATGGTCATGGTCTGGTGCCGGGATCTCAGCGCGGCGCGAGGCCCTGGTGGTGATCCTGGCTCTTGCCCTTGTGCTTGTTCAGCTGGCGGTCCAGCTTGTCGGTGAGCGCATCGATGGCCGCGTACATGTCCTCGGACTCCGCGGCGGCGAATAGTTCGGCGCCCGCCATGCGGATCGTGGCCTCCACTTTCTGGCGCAGCTTCTCCACGTTCAGCACCACGTCGGCGTGCGTGATCCGGGATTCGTGGCGCTCCAGCCGGCCCAGCTTGCTGGCGACGTAGTCGCGCAGCGCATCGGTGAGGTCGACGTGGTGGCCGGTGATGTTGATCTGCATGGGGTTTCTCCTGCTGTGGGCCCGGTGTGGTGTGCGCTGTCGTTGCGGTGCGCGCCGTGCTGGCGGCGACATCGTCAGACCAGCTGCTTCCTTTCGTTGGACGGCGCAATGCCCAACGCTTCGCGGTACTTGGCGATGGTGCGCCGCGCCACGTTGATGCCTTGCTGTTCGAGTATGGACGCAATCTTGCTGTCGCTCAGCGGCTTGCGCGGGTGCTCGGCGCTGACCAGCTTTTTGATGATAGCCCGTATCGCCACCGATGAGCATTCCCCGCCGGCGGCAGTGCTCACGTGGCTGGAGAAGAAGTACTTCAGCTCGAATATCCCGCCGGGCGTATGCATGTACTTCTGCGTCGTTACCCGGGAGATGGTGGATTCGTGCATGCTCACCGCGGTCGCCACGTCGTGCAGGATCATCGGCCGCATGGCCTCGGGGCCGTGCTCGAGGAAGCCCTGCTGGCGCTCGACGATGCACCGCGCCACCTTGAGCAGCGTTTCGTTGCGGCTCTGCAGGCTCTTGATGAACCACTTGGCTTCCTGCAGGTTGTCGCGCAGGAAGACGTTGTCGGCGGAATTGTCGGCGCGCCGGATCATCGCCGCGTAGTAGGAATTGACGCGCAGGCGCGGCGCTATTTCCGGGTTGAGCTCCACCAGCCAGCGGCCGTTGCGCTTGCTCACGATCACGTCCGGGACCACGTATTCCGCGGCGCTCGCGCTGATCACGCTGCCCGGACGCGGGTTGAGCTGCTGGATGCAGTGGATCGCCGCCTTGAGCTCCGGTTCGCTGATGTGCAGGCGGCGCATCAGCGTGGCGTAGTCCTTGGCGCCCAGCAGCTGGATGTGCTTGTCGATGATCACGCGCGCGTGCCGCACGGCGGGTTCTTCGGGGTCGAGCTGGCGCAGCTGGATCAGCAGGCACTCGCGCAGGTCGCGGGCGCCCACGCCGACCGGGTCGAAATGCTGGATGCGATGCAGGACCGCGACGATTTCGTCGATCTCGATCCCGCTCTCGGGGCCGAAGCCCTCGGCAAGGTCCTCGAGGCTCACGCTCAGCATGCCGTCGGCATCGATGGCGTCGATGATCGACATCGCGATCATGCGATCGGTTTCCGACATCGGCGTCAGGTTCAGCTGCCACAGCAGGTGGTCGGAAAGCGTGGAGGCCTCGGCGGTGTACTGCTCGAAGTCCTGCCCCTCGTCGCCGCTGCCCGCCGGGCCGGCGCTGCCGGTCTCGTAGATATCGTCCCAGCTGGTGTCCACGGCGAGATCGGAGGGCATCGATTCGGCGGTCACGTCATCGACCGTGTCGGGCTCTGCGACTTCGCGCTCCGCCGATCCGGCGTACTCCTCCGGGAGCTCCTGCTGCGAGCTCGCCATCCCCGGCACGACATCGTCGGCAGGCGTGCTCTCGACCAGTTCGAGCAGCGGGTTGCTGTCGAGTGCCTCCTGGATTTCCTGCTGCAGGTCCAGCGTCGACAGCTGGAGCAGCCGTATCGCCTGCTGCAACTGGGGCGTCATGGTCAGGTGCTGACCCAGTTTGAGCTGGAGCGACTGCTTCATGAGCGGTGTACGGAAACCCTGTCGGTGATGGTGGCCAACCGGGAAGAGCGGGTGGCAAATTCAGTGTAGTCGGGGCGGCAAATGCATGCAACAGTCGCGCCAGCTTATGCATTTACATGCGGAACTGCTGCCCCAGATAGATTTCTCTGGCCTTGTCGTTGGCCAGGATCGTGGCGGCGTCGCCCTCGGTGATGATGTGGCCCTCGCCCACGATGTAGGCGCGCTCGCAGATGTCCAGGGTCTCGCGCACATTGTGGTCTGTGATCAGCACCCCGATGCCGCGCGCCTGCAGGTGGCGCACGATGTCCTTGATGTCCTTCACCGATATCGGGTCGACGCCGGCGAAGGGTTCGTCGAGCAGGATGAAGGATGGATCGCTGGCCAGCGCGCGCGCGATCTCCACGCGCCGGCGTTCGCCGCCCGAGAGCGCGATGCCGCGTGCGTCGCTGAGGTGCGTGAGGTTGAATTCCTGCAGCAGCTCTTCGAGCTTCTCCTGCATGCGCTGGCGGCTGAGCGTCTTGCGTGTCTGCAGGATCGCCAGGATGTTCTGCGCCACCGTGAGACGCCGGAACACGGAGGCCTCCTGCGGCAGGTAGCCGATGCCCTTGCGCGCGCGCCCGTACATGGGCAGCCGGGTGATGTCCTCGCCGCCGAGCAGGATGCGCCCGGAGTCGGCCGGCACGATGCCGAGGATCATGTAGAAGCACGTGGTCTTGCCGGCGCCGTTGGGTCCGAGCAGGCCCACGATCTCGCCGCTGTCCATGCTGATGGAGACGTCGCGGATGACCTTGCGGCTCCGGTAGGACTTCGCAAGGTTCAGCGCTTCAAGGCGCGCCATCGGGGGATGCCTCGGCTGGCGGCTGTCCGTCGCTCGCCGGCGGCGCCAGCGTGGCGCGCCGCGGCTGGATCACCATCTGCACCCGCGAGGCGCCCGATTCCGCGCTGCCCGAGCTGGCCTTGACGCGCTGCTCCTGCACGAAATACTCGATGCGCTCGCCCTTGACCGTCGAGCCTTCCTGGGTGACCGCGGCCTTTTCGATCAGCGTGAGGATCTCGCGCGCCACGTCGTACTGGATCGTGGTCGCGCGCGCGTACACCGGCTCGCGCTCGGGCGAGGGCTTCTGGTGCATCTTCGCGGGCGCACCGAGGGCGTCGATGCGGGTGACCTGGTCCCCGTCCATCGCGATCGTCACGCGGTCGGCCGATATGTGCAGGCTGCCCTGGTCGATCTCGACGTCGCCGGTATAGACGGTGATGCCCTTGCGTTCGTCGCGCTCGGCGCGATCGGACTGGATATAGATGGGCTGATTGCGATCGTCTGGCAATGCGAGGCCCGGCCGCGGTGCCAGCACGCCCCATAGCACGAGCGCCGCGGCCCTGGCCGCGATCGTGCGCAACCTGAGCCGGCCAATACGCAATACCCCTGTCTCAGCGCCCACCTGTCCTCCTCATTGCTCGTGATTCGATCATAGTCCACGGTGTCCCGCGGTGCCGCCGGCCTCGGGCAGATAGGGCGCGAGCGCCTCCGTCCACTGCTCGCGGGCGCGCAGCAGCATCTCGCAGGCCTCGCGCACGGCGCCCTCACCGCCGCGGGCGCGGCTCTGCCACGCGGCCCGGCGCGCGATCTCGCTGCTGGCATTGGCCACGGTCATGCCGAGCCCCACCGCCAGGATGGCGCGCAGGTCAGGCAGGTCGTCGCCCATGTAGGCGGTCTCGGCCAGTGTCAGCCCGGTGCTGGCCAGGAGTTCCCGTAGCGCCTCGAGCTTGTCCTCGCGCCCCTGCACGCAGTGGTCGATGCCGAGCTCGCGCGCCCGGCGTTCCACCGCGCCCGAACGGCGCGCGGTGATGATCGCCACCTGGATCCCGCAGCGGCGCACGAGCTTGATGCCCAGCCCGTCGAGGATCGAGAAGCTCTTCATTTCCTCGCCGTCGCCGCTGTAGTGGATGCGGCCATCGGTCAGCACGCCGTCGACGTCGAGCGCCAGCAGGCGGATGCGCCGGGCGATGGCTTTCAGTTCCTCGGTCATGCGTGGCTCCGGGCCGGGCGCGCGCTCAGGCAATGCCCGCGCGCAGCAGGTCGTGCAGGTGAATGACGCCGGTGGGGCGCCGCTCGTCGTCGAGGACGACCAGCGAGGTGATCTTGCTCTCCTCGATCAGGTGCAATGCCTCCGCGGCCAGCGCCTCGCCGTTGACGGTCTTGCAGCGCGTCGTCATGAAGTCGCCGATGCGCTCGTGCTGGAAGTCGATGCCGCGGTCGAGCGCACGGCGCAGGTCGCCGTCGGTGAAGATGCCGAGCAGGTGTCCCCCGGGGTCGGTTACCGTGGTCATGCCGAAACCCTTGGCAGTCATCTCCAGCAGCGCCTCGCGGATCACCGTTTCCGGGGGCACGCGCGGGACCTCGCGGCCCTGGTGCATGATGTCGTTGACCCGCAGCAGCAGCTTGCGTCCCAGGGCGCCGCCCGGGTGCGAGAACGCGAAATCCTCGGCCGAGAAGCCGCGCGCCTCGAGCAGCGCGATCGCGAGCGCGTCCCCCATCACCAGTGCCACGGTGGTGCTGGAGGTCGGCGCGAGGTCGAGCGGGCAGGCCTCCGTTTCCACGCCGACGTCGAGGTTCACGTCGGCCAGGCGCGCCAGGGTCGATTCGGGCTTGCCGGTCAGGGCGATCAGCGGCGCGCCCATGCGCTTGATCAGCGGCAGGATCGTGAGGATCTCGGGCGTGGTGCCCGAATTGGACAGCGCCAGCACCACGTCCTTGCCGGTGATCATGCCGAGGTCGCCATGGCTCGCCTCGCCGGGATGAACGTAGAACGCCGGCGTTCCGGTGCTCGCCAGCGTTGCCGCGATCTTGTTGCCGATGTGGCCCGACTTGCCCATCCCGGTGACAACGACCCGCCCGGCGCAGCCGAGCAGGATCTCGCAGGCACGCACGAAGGATTCGTCGAGCCGCTCGCGCAGACGCGTCACGGCCTCGATCTCCAGTGCCACGGTGCGTTGGGCCGACTGCAGCCAGGGTGAGCTCGGGGAGGCGTTGTCCGCAGCCATGGTCGGACTCACGGGGTGTTCGTTGTCGCGGCGCGACGCCGGTGCCGCAGGCCGCCCAGGGGCTGGCACGGTGGTGTCGGACGGCGCGTGCAAATGGCGGTGAAAGTCACGGACGCGGGAGTTCACTGTGGTTCTGTCGGGCGCGTATGATAGCCGGTTTCCGGATTCAATGCCGTGCTGCGGCGGGGCGGACCCAGCGGGTTTGCGGTACCCGTGACCGCACAGCACGGCTCTCGCCGCATCGATACGGGGTCAAGCGCAATGACGGAAGACGAAATCAGGGCTCTGGTGATGGCCGGCATGCCGGGCGCCGACGTCGCGGTGGGCGGTGACGGCTACCACATCGATCTGACGGTGGTCAGCGACGCATTCGAGGGCCTCAATCGCGTCAAGCGCCAGCAGCTCGTCTACGGCGTGCTGGCCGACGTGATCCGTTCCGGCGCGCTGCACGCGGTGAACATCCGCGCACTGACAGCGGCCGAGAGCCAGGCGACGATCTGACGCGGGGCGCTGCATTGATGGAAAAGTTTTCGATCCACGGCGGCAGGCGCCTCGACGGGGAGATCCGCATCTCCGGTGCCAAGAACGCGGCCCTGCCGATCCTCGCCGCGACGCTGCTGACCGACGATACGCTGCGCATCCGCAACGTGCCCGATCTGCAGGACATCACCACGATGATCGACCTGCTGGCCAGCATGGGCGTCGTGCTGCGCCGCGACGAACGCCACGGTCTCGAGGCGGACGGCGCGAACATCGGCAGTTTCACGGCGCCCTACGAGCTCGTGAAGACGATGCGCGCCTCGATCCTGGTGCTGGGCCCGATGCTGGCGCGCTTCGGCCAGGCGCAGGTCTCGTTCCCCGGCGGCTGCGCCATCGGCAGCCGGCCCATCGACCTGCACCTGCACGGCCTGCAGGCCATGGGTGCCGAGATCGAGATCGACGGCGGCTACATCAATGCCCGGGTGCAGGGCAGGCTGCGCGGCGCCCACGTGCTGTTCGACAAGGTCACCGTGGGGGGCACGGAGAACCTGTTGATGGCGGCCTGCCTGGCCGATGGGCGCACGGTGCTCGAGAACGCCGCGCGCGAGCCCGAGATCGTCGATCTGGCCCGCTGCCTGCAGCGCATGGGCGCGCAGATTGCCGGCGCCGGCACGGACACGCTGGTGATCGAGGGCGTCGAGCGCCTGCACGGCTGCGACTATACCGTGATGCCGGATCGCATCGAGACCGGCACCTTCCTGGTTGCGGCGGCCGCGACGCGCGGGCGCGTGAAGCTGCGCGACACGCGCGCCGACATCCTCGAGGCCGTGCTGGTAAAGCTGACCGAGGCCGGCGCGCACATCGAGGAGGGCGAGGACTGGATCGCGCTCGACATGCAGGGGCGGCGACCGCGGGCGGTCAGTATCCGCACCGCGCCCTATCCGGCGTTCCCGACCGACATGCAGGCGCAGTTCACTGCGATGAACGCGGTGGCGGAAGGCTCGTCCACGATGACCGAGACCATTTTCGAGAACCGCCTGATCCAGGTGCACGAGATGAACCGCATGGGGGCGCACATCGTCGTCGAGGGGCATACCGCCATCGTCGAGGGCGTGTCCGCGCTGCGCGGTGCGCCGGTGATGGCGACGGACCTGCGGGCCTCGGCGAGCCTGGTGATCGCCGGGCTCGTGGCCGAGGGTGAGACCGTGGTCGAGCGGATCTACCACATCGATCGCGGCTACGAATGCATCGAGGAGAAGTTGCAGATGCTGGGTGCCGATATTCGCCGGGTACGCGCATGAGCGCCTCAGCCGGCACGCCGCTGACGCTGGCGCTGACGCGCGGGCGCATCCTCAAGGACTGCCTGCCGCTGCTGGCGGCCGCCGGCATCGTGCCCGAGGAAGACCCGGGTTCGAGCCGCAAGCTGGTCATAGGCACCAACCGCGCGGACGTCAGGTTGCTGGTACTGCGCGGCTCGGATGTCTCGGTGTACGTGCGCCACGGCGCGGCTGATGCCGGTGTCGTGGGGCGCGACATGCTGCTCGAGGCCGGCAGCGAGGGTCTCTACGAACCGCTGGATCTGGGAATCGCGCGCTGCCGGCTGATGACGGCCGGCCTGGTCGAGCGAGCGCCGCTGCGCTCGCGGGTGCGCGTGGCCACGAAGTTCGTCAACGTGGCGCGCCGTTTCTATGCCGCCCAGGGCCTGCAGGCCGACATCATCAAGCTCTACGGCGCGATGGAGCTCGCCCCGGTGCTGGGGCTCGCCGAGCGCATCGTCGATATCGTCGACACCGGCAACACGCTGCGCGCCAACGGCCTGGAGCCCATCGAGACCATCGCCGAGATCAGTTCGCGCCTGGTGGTGAACAAGGCCGCGATGAAACTGCGGCCCGGGCCGCTGGGAGAGCTCATCGAGGGGCTCGCAGCGGCGGTCGGGCAGCGCGATGCGGCTGCGCCCCGGGGTGGGGCGGGCGGCGCGCCATGATGCGTCGCCTCGACGCGTCGGCACCCGGTTTCGCGGGCGAACTGGCGGCACTGCTGGATTTCAGCGCGCAGCGCGACGCGGGTGTCGTGGAGCAGGTCGCCGCGATCATTGCCGACGTGCGCGCGCGCGGCGACGCGGCGCTGCTCGAATACACCAACCGTTTCGATGCGCGCGCGCTCGTTGAGGCCACCGGACTGGAGGTTGCGCCCGCCGCGCTGGCGCAGGCGTCGGCGCGCATCCCCGCGCAGCTGGGCGAGGCGCTGCAGGCAGCCGCATCGCGCATCGAGTCCTATCACCTGCGCCAGCGCCAGGAATCGTGGCAATACCGCGACGCCGACGGCACGTTGCTCGGGCAGCGCATCACCGCGCTCGATCGCGCCGGGCTCTACGTGCCGGGCGGCAAGGCCAGCTATCCCTCGTCGGTGCTGATGAACGCCATTCCGGCGCGGGTCGCCGGCGTGGGCGAGCTGGTGATGGTCGTGCCGGCCCCGCGCGGAGAACTGAGCGACGCGGTGCTGGCGGCCGCTCACATCGCCCGCGTGGATCGCGTGTTCACGATCGGCGGCGCGCAGGCGGTGGCGGCGCTGGCATTCGGCACGGCCACGGTGCCGCGCGTCGACAAGATCGTCGGTCCCGGCAACGTGTATGTCGCCGAGGCCAAGCGCCAGGTGTTCGGCGAGGTTGGCATCGACATGATCGCCGGCCCGTCCGAAATCGCGGTGATCTGCGACGGCGCCACCGATCCCGAGTGGATCGCGCTCGACCTGTTCTCGCAGGCCGAGCACGACGAGCACGCCCAGTCCATCCTGATCAGCCCCGATGCCGCCTTTCTCGATGCGGTGGCGAACCGTATCGCGCGGCTGCTGCCGACTATGGCGCGCGCGGACATCATCGGGCGCTCGCTGGCGGCGCGCGGCGCGTTCATCCTCGTGCGCGATCTCGCCGAGGCCGCAGAGATCAGCAACCGCATCGCGCCGGAACACCTCGAGCTCTCGGTCGCCGAGCCCGAGCAGCTGCTCGCGGCGATACGCCACGCCGGCGCGGTGTTTCTCGGGCGCCACACGCCGGAGGCCATTGGCGACTACTGCGCCGGACCCAGCCACGTGCTGCCAACGGCGGGCACGGCGCGTTTCGCCTCGCCGCTGGGCGTGCACGATTTCCAGAAGCGCAGTTCGCTGATCGGCTGTTCGCCGGGCGGCGCGGACCGGCTGGGCCAGCTCGCGCGCGTGCTCGCGGAATCCGAGTCGCTGCAGGCGCACGCGCTCTCGGCCGCGGCGCGGGTGCGCAAACCGGGAGAGGGCGCATGACGCGACGCGATGCCGCGGACTGGGTGAATGCGCTGGTGCGCGCCGACGTGCGCGCGACCGCCGCCTATCACGTCGCCGATGCGCGCGGCATGGTCAAGCTCGATGCCATGGAAAACCCCTTTGCGCTGCCTGCGCAGCTGCAGTCGCTGCTCGGCGAGCGCGTCGCCACCGCGGCGCTCAACCGCTACCCGGATCCGCAGGCGAGGGCGCTGAGCGCAAGCATCCGCAGCACCTTCGGGATCGATCCGCGCTGGGGGATCCTGCTCGGCAACGGCAGCGACGAGATCATCCAGATGCTGATCGCCGGCGTGTCGGGGCCCGGGTGCTGCGTGCTCGCCCCGGCACCGTCCTTCGTGATGTTCCGGCTGATTTCGCAGTGGCTGAACGTGCGCTTCGAGGAAGTGACGCTGCGCAGCGATTTCCAGCTCGACGTGCCCGCGATGCGCGAAGCGATACGGCTGCACCGGCCGCGGCTGATCTTCCTTGCCTGTCCGAACAACCCCACCGGCAACCTGTTCGACGAGGCGAGCCTGCGCGCGGTGCTGGAGGCGGCCGATGCGCTGGTCGTGATCGATGAGGCCTATCTCGCGTTCGCTTCGCGCGACCACACCGCCCTGCTCGACGAATACCCGAACCTGCTGATCATGCGCACGTTGTCGAAACTCGGGCTCGCGGCGCTGCGCCTGGGTTACCTGGTCGGCGATCCGCGCTGGATCGCGGAGTTCGACAAGATCCGCCTGCCCTACAACATCGGCACGCTGAACCAGGTCGCCGCCGAGGTGGCGCTGGAGCATTTCGACGTGCTGGACGCGCAGACGCGGCTGATCGTCTCCGAGCGCGCCCGGCTGCTCGTGCGGCTGCAGGCCGATGCGAGGCTGCATTGCTGGCAGAGCGAGGCGAATTTCCTGCTGGTGCGCCCGCACGCGGCGTCGGCCCGGACCGTGCATGCCGGCATGGCCCGGCGCGGCGTGCTGGTGAAGTGTCTCGACGGGGGGCACCCGCTGCTCGCGAACTGCCTGCGCCTGACGATCGGGGCGCCGCCCGAGAACGATGCCATGCTCGCGGCGCTGGATGCCGAGCTGGCCGTTCAGTCCTGAGGGCGCTGCCCCAGGGTTCCGGCGAGCCGGGTGAGCTTCTCGCCGCGATAGATTTCCAGTTCGAACGCGTCCCCGGGAGCCATCAGTGCTATGCGGTACATCGCATTGCGTCCCTGGCTGGTCGCGGTGCCGTTCAGCGCGAGCAGGATGTCGCCGGCCTGTACGCCGGCGGTCTGCGCCGGGCTGCCCGGCTCGACTTCGCTCACGACCAGCCCCGTGTGCGCTCCGTCGGCGGTAACGATGCGCGCTGGCAACGGTTGCACTTCCACGCCCAGCCAGCCGCGCACCACGTAGCCGTGCGCGACGATGTCGCGCAGCACCTTGATCGCGTAGTCCGCCGGGATCGCCAGCCCGATGCCCTGCGATCCGCCCGAGCGTGAATAGATCGCGGTGTTGATCCCGAGCAGGTTGCCGCGCGCATCGAGCAGCGCGCCGCCGGAGTTGCCGGGATTGATCGCGGCATCGGTCTGGATGTAGTTTTCGTAGGTGTTCAGCTGCAGGCCGAAGCGGCCGGTCGCGCTGATGATTCCCTGCGACACGCTCTGGCCGAAGCCGTAGGGGTTGCCGATCGCGAGCACCACGTCGCCGACCTCCGCGGCGTCGGGGTTGCCGACCGGGATCGGCTGCAACTGCGGCAGGTCTATGTCGAGCACCGCGAGATCGGTGTCGGGATCGGTGCCGATCACTTTCGCGATCGCATCGCGTCCGTCCGCGAGCAGCACCAGGATCTCGTTCGCACCTTCGATGACGTGGTTGTTGGTGAGCAGGTAACCGTCGCCGGACATGATCACCCCGGAGCCCAGGCTGCGCTGGATGCGCTCGCGCTGCGGAGCCGTGCCGCGATTGAGCAGCCGCTGGAAGAAGGGCTCGTCGAACAGCGGGCTGTAAGGACGGCGCACGACCTTGCGCGTGTAGATGTTGACCACGGCGGGCGTGGCACGGCGCACGGCAGCGGCGTAGGACGTCGGTGCATCGACGCTGGCAGCCTCGGTGCTCGTCGTGGGCCGCCCGGCGAGTTCACGGTAATGCAGGGTCTGCAGGATCAGCAGCGCCGCCATCAGTCCGGTGGCGACCGGCCAGCCCATGGCGCGCCAGCCGTTCAACCCCGGCGTTTCGGCCAAGAGCCGTCCCTGCGTGCGGGTGTGCGCTCAGCCGGCATGGACCCTTTCCAGGTCATATTCCTCGTTGAGCATGCCGGGCTGCTGCGTCGAACCGCGCGGCGCGTAGTCGAGTGGCGGGTTCACGGAAGGCGGCACTGAAGCGGCCGAGCGATATCCCGGGCCGCCGAGGCTGGTCAGCAACGGCGGCTCGTCGCCGGGCTGGCGCGGTTCGCACAGCCCCAGCGCGCCTTCGGCAAGGTGCTGGTGCAACTCGCGGTAATCTTCCGTGAGCCGGTTCACTCGTTCGGCGGTGCCCTTGAAGTGCGCGGTGACCTGCGACTTGTAGTCGCGCAACGCCAGTTCGTTCTCGAGCAGCCGCCGCTCGAGGTCGCGCTGACGCTGTTCCGCGGGGTCGAATTGGCGCCGGATCAGCCACCCGGCTGCGACGCCGGCGAGCAGGCATGCGACGACGGTGATCCAGAAAACGGCAGAACTGTACAACGGAACGGCTCTCCTGAGTCGGTTTGGCGTACTCCGCCAGAGTATAACCACTATGCCGGGGTCGAGGTAGGCGCTCAACGGTTGCGACCGCGGGGGCGTCTCTATACATTGCGCAACCGCGCAGGGAGTTGCATCGTGGATGAGCTGAGGGGAATGGGACCGGCAGAGCGCTATCGCGCGGAATTGGGGCGACCCGGTTTCGTGCGCGACCCGGCGCAGGAGCGGGCGGTCGGGGAGTTGCAACGCGTCTACGAGGAACTCACGGCGCGACCCGCGCGCGGTCGCATGCGCCGACTGGTGTCGCGGGTCGCGGGCGACAGCCGTGAGCCGGTCATGGGGCTCTATCTCTGGGGCGGCGTGGGGCGCGGCAAGACGCACCTGATGGATCTCTTTTACGCGAGCATCCCGTTCGACGAGAAGCTGCGCACGCACTTCCATCGTTTCATGCAGCGCGTGCACCGCGAACTGCGCGACTGCGCCGGGGAGAAGAACCCGCTCAGGTTGATCGGAAAGAGGATCGCACGCGAGGCCCGGTTGCTCTGCTTCGACGAGTTCTTCGTCGCGGACATCACCGATGCCATGCTGCTCGCAGGTTTGTTCGAGGAACTGTTCGCGCGCGGCGTGACGCTGGTGGCGACATCCAACGTGGAGCCCGACGATCTCTACCGCGACGGCTTGCAGCGCGCGCGCTTCCTGCCGGCCATCGCGATGATCAAGCGCCATACGCGGGTCATCAACGTCGACGGCGGCATCGACCACCGGCTGCGCCGGCTCGAGCAGGCGCAGCTCTACCACTGCCCCCTGGGCGACAGGGCCGACGAAAGCCTGATGCGAAGCTTTACCAGCCTGGCGCCGGAGGAGCCCGTGCGCGAGCGTGTGCTCGAGGTGGAGGGGCGGCCCATACGCACGCGCTTCTGCGCCGATGACGTGGTATGGTTCGACTTCGCCGAGCTGTGTGACGGCCCGCGCAGCCAGAACGACTACATCGAGCTGGCGCGCGAGTTCCATGCGGTGCTGGTGGGTGGCGTGCCGGTGTTCACCGCCGACAAGGACGACCAGGCGCGGCGATTCATCAACCTGGTCGATGAATTCTACGACCGCAACGTCAAGCTGGTGCTGTCGGCGGCCGCACCGCTGGCCGAACTCTATGCCGGTGGACGGCTCGGTTTCGAGTTCCAGCGCACCGTCAGCCGCCTGATGGAGATGCAGTCGCATGAGTACCTGGCGCGCGCGCATCGCGCGTGAGCGCGGGCGGCGTGAAAATTCCCGGCATCGTGCTTGTCCGGGTCAATATCCGTGGTGTAGTATTCGCACCCTTTTCCGGGCCCTTTCCCGTTGAGGCGAGCAGATGAAGACAATTTCCGCCAAACCCGGCAGCGTTGAGCAGTCCTGGTACGTAATCGATGCCAACGGCCAGACACTTGGCCGCATGGCCAGTGCCATTGCGTCGCGCCTGCGCGGCAAGCACAAGCCCGAGTTCACCCCGCACACGGACACCGGCGACTTCATCGTCGTGGTGAATGCCGAGAAGGTGCACGTGACCGGCAACAAGGCGAAAGCCAAGATCTATCACCACCACACGGGCTATCCGGGTGGTCTGAAGTCGATCAGCTTCGAGAAGCTGATCGAGAAAGCGCCCGAGCAGGCAATCGAAATGGCGGTCAAGGGCATGCTCCCGAAGAACCCGCTGGGCCGGGCCATGGCGCGCAAGCTGAAGGTGTACGCTGGCAGCGAACACCCGCACGCGGCGCAGCAACCGAAAGCACTCGAGCTCTGACTGGAACATACAAACACATGGCCGCTACGCAGTATTACGGAACCGGACGACGCAAGACCGCCACTGCCCGAGTCTTTCTGAGACAGGGTCGGGGCGCCATCTCGATCAATGATCGCCCGCTGGATCAGTATTTCGGGCGCCAGGTGGCGCGCATGATCGTGCGCCAGCCACTGGAACTGGTCGGGCTGGGCGAGAAATTCGACATTCACGTCTCGGTTGCCGGCGGTGGCAGCTTCGGCCAGGCGGGCGCGATCCGTCATGGCATCACCCGCGCCTTGATCGAGTACGACGAGACGCTCAAATCCGCGCTGCGCCAGCAGGGTTATGTGACCCGCGATGCGCGCGAGGTCGAGCGCAAGAAGGTCGGCCTGCGCAAGGCGCGCAAGCGTCCGCAGTACTCGAAGCGCTGATCGTGGCGCCCGGGTTGCCGCCCGGGCCCCGATCAATGCTCATCCTCCGGAACGCCCGGTCCAGCAATGGCCCGGGCGTTTTGCCGTGCGGGGCGGCAGTTTGCGCGCAACGATGCCGATGACAGCGCAATATCCCCAAATTCCTTGTCACCGGCAGGGAATTTCTTTAGCATTCCGGCCGCAAAATTCGCCCCGCGGCGCGGTGTTGCGTCCATCCAGGATTGGAGAATCTCCCTCGTGAGTAAAAAAGGCGTTAACAAGGGGAGGCGGCAGTTCCTGACCGCCGCCACCTCGGTCGTAGGTGCGGCTGGAGTCGTCGGCGTAGCCGTCCCGTTCCTGTCTTCCTGGAATCCCAGCGCCAAGGCCAAGGCGGCAGGGGCGCCGGTGAAGGCGGACATCAGCAAGCTCGAGCCCGGCCAGATGATCGTGGTCGAGTGGCGCGGGAAGCCGGTCTACGTGGTGCGCCGCACCCAGGAGAGCCTGGATGCGTTGACGACCGGATCGCTGGTCGAAGTGCTGCGTGACGCGGATTCTGCCGAATCCGCGCAGCCGGCTTACGCTGGCGGTGTCCAGCGCTCGATCAAGCCGGAATTCCTGGTGCTGGTCGGACTGTGCACCCACCTGGGGTGCGCGCCGAAGTACCGGCCCGACGTCGGCGCGACCGATCTCGGGGGCGATCAGTGGCTCGGCGGCTTCTTCTGTCCCTGCCACGGTTCGAAGTTCGACCTCGCGGGACGCGTGTTCAAGGGCGTGCCGGCGCCGCTGAATCTCGAGGTGCCGCCCCATATGTACGAGGGCGACAAGGTTCTGGTAATCGGCGTTGATCAGGAGACCGCGTAATGAACTGGCTTGTTGGTCTGCGGGACTGGGTCGATGCGCGTCTGCCGATCGTGCGCGCGTGGGACACCCACATGGGCAAGTACTACGCGCCGAAGAACTTCAACTTCTGGTACTTCTTCGGCGTGCTCTCGCTGCTGGTGCTGGTCAACCAGCTGCTGACAGGCGTCTGGCTGACGATGAGCTTCGAGCCCTCGGCCGAGCGCGCGTTCGCCGCCGTCGAATACATCATGCGCGATGTCGAGTACGGCTGGCTGATCCGCTACATGCACTCGACCGGGGCCTCGGCGTTCTTTGTCGTGGTGTACCTGCACATGTTCCGCGGGCTGCTCTACGGCTCCTATCGCAAGCCGCGCGAGCTGGTCTGGATCTTCGGCATGTTCATCTACTTCATGCTGATGGCGGAGGGTTTCCTCGGCTACGTGCTGCCCTGGGGTCAGATGTCGTACTGGGGTGCACAGGTGATCATCTCGCTGTTCGGCGCGATCCCGTACTTCGGCGAAGACCTGGTGCAATGGATCCGCGGTGACTACCTGATCTCGGGCATCACGCTGAACCGTTTCTTCGCGCTGCACGTGGTCGCGGTGCCGATCATCCTGCTCGCGCTGGTGGTGCTGCACCTGCTGGCGCTGCACGAGGTCGGCTCGAACAACCCCGACGGCGTCGAGATCAAGAAGAAGAAGGACGCCAACGGCGTGCCGC
>DAORUQ010000022.1:0-28198 GCA_035433265.1 Pseudomonadales bacterium
TAATGGCTTTTGCGACACCCTCTGAAGCCCGACCTACTCCGACCTACACCAACCTACAGCTCCTCGCAGCAGCGGTTGACCTCCACGACCACGTGCGCCAGCAGCGGGATCTCCCGTAGCAGTGCCTTGTAGTGTTCCGGCGGCCGCGGATCGTGTGTCACCACGGAAAGGCTGGCGGCGTAATGGCGCGGCCCGAGCGGCCACACGTGCAGGTCGGCGATGCGGTTGTCGGCGTCGGATTCGATGACGCGCGTGATCGCGGCCTGGGTCCCCTCGTCGGCGGCCGCGTCCAGCAGGATGTGGCCGCTGTCGCGCAACAGGCCCCAGGCCCAGCGCGCGATCACGAGCGCGCCGATGATCCCGACCACGGGGTCCAGCCAGGTCCAGCCCACGTACTTGCCTGCGAGCAGCGCCACGATCGCGAACAACGAGGTGAGCGCATCGGCGAGCACATGGAAGTAGGCCGCGCGCAGGTTGTGGTCGTGGTGACCATGGTCATGGTCATGGTCCTCCGCGCGATCATGGTCGTGGTGATGGTCGTGCAGCATCGCGCCGCACACCAGGTTGACCACGAGGCCGGCCACGGCGACGCCGATGGCCTGGCTGTAGTGAATCGCCTGCGGCTCGATCAGTCGCATCCCCGATTCCAGTGCCATCATGAGCGCGACCATGGCCAGCGCCACCGCGCTGGCGAAGCCGCCGAGCACGCCGACCTTGCCGGTACCGTAGCTGTAGCGCGGGTTCGTCGCGTGGATGCGCGCGTAGCGATAGGCGAACAGCGTGATGCCGAAGGCGGCGACATGCGTGGCCATGTGCCAGCCGTCGGCCAGCAGCGCCATCGAGCCGCTGGCCGTGCCGGCCACGATCTCGATCACCATCATCACCGCGGTGAGCGCAATCACGCGCCGCGTGCTGGTCTCGGCGCGGTCGGTGTGGCCGCCGAAATCGTGGCTGTGGCGCCAGCCGTTCATGTCGTGGTCGTGCATTGGCAGGGGTGGTCCGGGTCCGTTCGGGGCGAAAGTATACGCAAGGATGCGCGGGCCGATGCGACGAGTCGCCGCCGGCGCACGACGCGCGTGTTGCGGGAAATCCGCGGGGGCGCGCTTCAGCGCGGCGTGGCGCGTTGCCCTTGCCGCGGACTGTTGCGCAACGGCGCAAGCAGTTCCTTCAGCCCGTTGTGGTCGATCTCGTGCATGAGCGCCAGCAGCCGGCCGATCTCGCCCGGCGGGAAGCCCTGGCGCGCGAACCAGGCGAGGTAGTTGCCGGGCAGGTCGGCGATCAGCCGGCCCTGGTACTTGCCGAAGGGCATCGGCAGCGTCACCAGCTTGCGCAGGGATTCGCTGTCCATGTTCATCCCGGGGCCAGCGCTCGCGTGAGGAAGGGCAGGCTGCGCTCCAGGCGGTAATCGATGCCGGAGTGGGTGCCGTCGAATTCCTCGTAGGTGTGCACGATGCCGTGGCGCGCCAGCTCGCGCGACAGCTGGCGGCAGCCGTAGTGGATGTGGAACTGGTCGCGCCAGCCGCAGTCGATGAAGATGCCGCGCATCGACGCCAGGTTCGCGCGGTGCGCGGCGACCATGTGGATCGGGTCGTGCGCCAGCCAGCGCTGCCAGCGCGCCTCGATCAACTCGCCGGTCTCGAGGTGAAAGGGCAGGCGAAAGCCGTTGGGCGCGCGCGGGTCCGGGTCGTAGCTCGCGGCCATCGCGAGATTCATCAGGCACATGGTCTCCGCGTGCCCGGGCCGGTCGGTTTTCCAGATGTGCTCCAGAAAGCGGCGCACGCGGCCATCATCCAGGCCGGGCTTCAGTGCAGCGCTGGCCTTTTCAGTGTCGTACCGGCCTGCCGTGCGCGCCGGGCGGCGGTATTTCGCCAGTTCGTCCAGCGTGTTCGGCCAGTCGGCGCGGTAGAGGAAGTCGAAGTAGGCATCGCCCGAGTGGTTCGCCACCGCGCCCCAGTGCCCGGCGTATTTCATCGCGTGCACGATCGCGCCGTAGCCGCCCGAGGACTTGCCGAAACAGCCGCGCGAATCGCGGCTGGCGCGGGTGCGGAATTCCTGGTCGATGGCGGGGATCAGTTCGCGCGTGAGGTAGTCGGCGTAGCGCCCGATCGCGCTCGAGTTGATGTACTGGTTGCCGCCGAGCGCGGTGAAACAGTCGGGAAACACCACGATCGCCGGCTTCATGCGCTTCTGGTGCACCAGGCGCGCCAGCCGCTCGGGCACGTTCTCCTCGAAACCGCGCCAGGCGAGGTGTGCCGGCCCCGAGCCCATGAACCCCGCGAGATCGAACAGCACGGGGAAGCGCCGGCGCGGGCCGGAGGCGTGGTATTGCGGGGGCAGCCAGGCGTGCAGCTTGCGCACGTGGGGGTCGCCGAGCGGGTTGTCCCGCAGCACCGTGGAGACGTGCTCGAGCGTGACGAGCTGGCCCTCGGGCCAGTTGCTGCGTTTCAACGACATGGCTCGATTCCTCCTGCCGGGCTGCGCCCGATGTTATTGCCAGCTGAAGCGCGGCTGGGCGAAGTGGCCGACGCGGGTGTGGCGCCCGGCGAAGGCGACCTCGCGGAACTGGTAGAGGATGGCGCCGGTCGGGGCGTGCAGTTCGTCGCCGATCGTCGGCAGGCGCAGGCTGATGGCGGGCTGCTCGCTGTGCGGCACCGGGTGCAGGGTCGGGAGCGCGGGCGACGCGAGCTCGGCCAGCGGGATGCGGTAGATCCGGGCAACCTCGCGCGGATCCGGCGCCAGGCCGGCCTCGTCCTCGATCCACAGCACGAAGGGCCGCATGCGAAAGCCCGACTGCGTGGCGTAGTCATCGAGCGTGCCCAGGATGTCGGAGCGCGCGGCGCTGATGCCGATTTCCTCGTGCAGTTCGCGCAACGCCGCGTCGGCCTCGCTCTCGCCGGGATCGACGCGCCCGCCCGGCAATGCGAACTGGCCCGCGTGGCGCTTGATCGTCTCGGGGCGCCGGGTCAACAGGCAGGCGGCCTCTCCGTGCGCGCCGGCGACGATGGCGATCACCACGGCGGCGCGCCGCAGTTCTTCGGGGCTGAGGATGTGCGGGGTGAAAGTATCGAGGCGGGCGGCGATGGACGAGCGCAACGCGTCGCCGAACGGCAGGCCGCCGTTCAGGCGCTCATCGCGAGACTCAGGCGGGGCCGCGCGGGGCTGTAACGTTCCAGGCATTCACTGGCCTTGTCGCGGCATTTGCCGCAGCAGGTACCGACCAGCAGCGTGTCTTCGAGATGCGCCATGGTCGCGGCGCCGTTGTACACGGCATCCGCGATCTCGCTGTCGGTCACGGCATTGCAGATACAGACGTACATCGAGGCCTCCCGGGGGAGAAGATGCGAACGATGGCGTCATGCTAGGTGAAATGAGAGTGATTCGCAATACAAAAACATTACAGATCCGTAGCGCATTCCGCGCCGCCGGAGTGCTTACATCTTCGACTGCAGGTAGTTCTCGATTCCGACCTTGCCGATCAGCTCGAGTTGGGTCTCGATCCAGTCGATGTGCTCCTCCTCGGACTCGAGGATGTCCTCGAACAGTTCGCGCGAGACATAGTCGCGCACCGATTCGCTGTGCGCGATGGCCTCGCGCAGCACCGGCACCGCCTCCAGTTCGAGCGCCAGGTCGGCCTCGAGGATCTCGCGGGTGTTCTCGCCGATGCGCAGCGTGCCGAGGTCCTGCAGGTTCGGCAGGCCCTCGAGGAACAGGATGCGCTCGATCAGCCGGTCGGCATGCTTCATCTCGTCGATCGATTCGTGGTACTCGTGCTCGTCGAGTTGCTTGAGGCCCCAGTTCTTGTACATGCGCGCATGCAGGAAGTACTGGTTGATTGCGGTGAGCTCCTGGCGGAGGACCTTGTTGAGGAACTGGATGACCTGCTTGTCGCCTTTCATTGCGGGAAACTCCGTGAGCTGGAAATTGAGGGGCATGCTACCAGTTTTGTCGCGACGCTACCGCCGCCGGTTGGCTCAGAGCCCGCGTTCGAGGATGCCGCGCAGGCCGCTCACGTCATAGCCGGCCTGTGCGGCGGCGGCGATCACCGCGTCGGCGTTGCCGCCGCCGGCCTGCGCCAGCGCCCACAGCGTGGTCGAGCGCGTGCCGCTGCGGCAGAAGGCCAGCACGGGTTGTTCCGCGTGCGCCAGCAGCGCGCGGAAGGCGTGCACGTCGCGCTCGGTCAGTGCGCCGGACACCACGGGAAGGTGGTGGTATTCGAGTCCCTGCTCGCGCGCCGCAGCCTCCAGCTCCCGCGCCGAAGGTTGCAGGAAGTCCTCCCCGTCGGGCCGGTTGTTGATCAGCGTCCTGAAGCCGAGCCGCGCGGCGTCGGCGATTTCCCGCACCGAGAGCTGCGGAGCGACGCTGACAGCGTCGCTGAGCTTGCGCACATCCATGCGTGAATCCTGTGGCGAGGCGATGAATCGGAGGCGCACAGCATACGGTGCGCGGCGGCGCGACGGAACAGCGTCATGGTCCGCTGCGACGGCTTGCCGGCAGGCGGGCGCTTGACGCGAACTACCATTCATTTCGGAATAAGGTTTCATCTTTTTATTATTTACTAAATTAGCCGAGCGACCTTAAGCTGCGCGCTTTTTTGGTGCGGCGGAATCCGCACCGACCGGCTGAAAGGAAGTACCGCATGTCCTCTGTTCGAGTTCTGCTCCGCGCCAGCCTGACCCTTGCCATCGCCGGCGGGTCCGCGGCGCACGCCACCAACGGCTACCTGTCGCACGGTTATGGCATCAAGGCCAAGGGTGCGGCCGGCGTGGGCGCCGCGCTGCCCCAGGACACGCTCACGATCGCGACCAATCCCGCCGGCTTGATCGAGGCGGGTCACCGTTCGGACTTGGGAGTGGAGCTCTTCGTGCCGGATCGCGGCGGCGAGATCAAGGGCAATGCCTTCGGTCCGGACCAGTCCTTCGACGGCAACGGCACCGAGTACTTCCTCATTCCCGAGCTGGGCCACAGCCACCTGGTCTGCGACGACCTCGCGGTGGGTTTTGCGATGTTCGGCAACGGCGGCATGAACACCGATTACGACGAAAACCCTTACGCGCGCTTTGGCAGCAAGGGCAAGAGTTACATGAATTTCGAGCAGCTGTTCATCGCGCCGGCATTGGCGTGGGAATTCAGCCCCGGCCAGACGATCGGGCTCGCGCTCAACCTGGCCTACCAGCGCTTCGAGGCGAAGGGCTTGTCTGCCTTCGCGCCGCTCTCGGCCGATCCGGCGAACCTCGAGCACAACGGCACCGACGACGGGTTCGGTGCCGGTGTGCGCATCGGCTGGCTCGGGCAAATCACCGACCGCCTGACGCTCGGTGCCAGCTGGCAGTCGACGACCTGGATGCAGGAATTCGACAAGTACGCCGGGCTGTTCGCCGAGCAGGGTGGCTTCGACGTGCCCGAAAACTACGTACTCGGCGCGGCATTCAAACTCAGCGACGCCACCACCGTCGCGCTCGACTGGCAGACCATCAAGTACAACGATGTCGCTTCGGTGGGCAACGCTCTGGGCCAGCTGTTTCTGGGAAACCCGCTCGGCAGCGACAACGGCCCGGGTTTCGGCTGGCAGGACATGAGTACGCTGAAAATTGCCGTGCTGCACCAGTACTCGGATCGCGTCACGCTGCGCGCAGGCTACAGTCAGGGCGACCAGCCGGTTCCGCGCGACCAGACCTTCTTCAATATCATCGCGCCCGGCGTGGTCGAAGAGCACGTGTCGCTGGGTGCCACCTTTGCCTTCAACGAGCGCAACGAGCTCAGCATCGCCTACACGCGGGGGCTGGAGCACGAGGTGCATGGCAAGGGTTCCATCCCGGCGATGCTCGGCGGCGGCGAGGCCAACATCTCGCTGGCGGAGGATTCCTTCGGCCTGGCGTGGTCGCTAATATATTGACACTCGAGTATTTCCAAAGGTTTCTGACGCATGACTGACTTGGTTCACCTGGTGGCCGGCGGCGCCCTCATCGGCGCCGGCTCGGCCGTGCTCGCCTTGGCCAACGGCCGTATCGCCGGCATCAGTGGCGCCTTCGGCAACCTGCTCGACGGCGACGCCGGTCCGCAGCGCTGGCGGCTCGGCTTCCTGCTGGGGCTGCTGCTGCCCGCGCTCTACCTGCTGCTGAACGGGGTGGATGTGGCGATGGCCGGCGGCGTGGCCTGGCTGCTCGTGGCCGGGTTGCTGGTGGGCATCGGCACGCGCGTCGGCTCGGGCTGCACTAGCGGTCACGGGGTGTGCGGCACCGCGAATCTCTCGAAGCGATCGATCGTGGCCACGCTGCTCTTCATGAGTGCGGCGATGGCTACCGTCTACGTCGTGCGTCACGTGGTGCAGGGGTGAAGCCGATGCGTATTCCCGCCTTCCTCTCCGCCCTCGTCGCCGGCCTGCTGTTCGGTACGGGATTGATTGTTTCGGGCATGACGGACCCGCGAAACGTGCTGGCTTTCCTCGATATCGCCGGTAACTGGAACCCCGGGCTGGCGGTGGTGATGGCAACGGCCATCGCGATCACCGCGCCCGCGTTGTGGCTCCTGAAGAAGCGAGGCAAAACGCTCGCCGGCGAGAGCTGCGACATCGCCAACCGCAACCCGATCGACACGTCGCTGGTCGTGGGCGCGGTGGTGTTCGGCATCGGCTGGGGCATGTCGGGCATCTGCCCGGGACCGGGGCTGATCATCGCCGTCGGCGGCGTGCCTGGCGCGCTGCTGTTCGTCGCCGCGATGGCTGCCGGCATGCGCCTCAGCGGCATCGTGCTGCGCCGCCTGGGCTCCAGCGCCGCCCCCTGACACCCGAGCGGGTCCCGAACAGGGTCCCCGCGCAATGAGGAGTTACCTGGCGAGGGCGCCGAGGGCGAGCTTCAGCAGCGGGTCGGCGACGCGGTCGGGCAGGGCACTCAGTGCAACGCGTTGCGGGTCGGGCTTCACCGAGTAGGCGATGCGCGGGTAGCGCGTCGTCAGGGCGGTGTGCACGACTTCCGCCAGCAGCGCGGGATCGTGCGCCGTGCCCTGTTCCCTGACGGTCGCTTTCTTGAGCGTCTGCAGCAGCTCCTTGAAGTAGCGCGAGGCTTGCGCGACGCGCTCGAAGTTCTGCTCGATGCTGGCAACCATCCCGGTGCGGAACGGCCCCGGCTGGATCTTGATCACCGGCACGTCGAGGAACATCAGTTCTCGCCGCAGTGCGTCGGAGTAGGCCTCGATCGCGTGCTTGCTGAGCGCATAGGCGCCGTTGAAGGGCATCGCGCTCTGCCAGCCGGTCTCTGAGCTGATGTTGACGATGCGGCCCTTGCGCGCCAGCAGCAGCGGAAACAGCGCGTGGTTCACGCGCACCGTGCCCATCACGTTGACGTCGAGCACGCGGCGTATCGTATCGGGGTCGATCTCGATCACCGAGCCCACCGCGAGGATGCCCGCGAAGTTCACGATGCCGTCCAGCCCGTCACAGGTACGCGCCACGCGCCGGCGCGCCGCCTCGCAGCTCGTGGCGTCGGTCACGTCGAGTTGCACCGGGATGACGTCGGTTTCCGCGGCCAGCGCCTTCAGAGCCCTGGCATCGAAATCGGCCGCGAACACGGTCCAGTCCCGCTCTGCCAGGTAGCGCGCGGTAGCGCCGCCAAGGCCGCCGCCCGCGCCGGTGATGAATACGGTTTTCGTGTCGCTGCGTTTGCGGGCCATGCCGCACCTCCCTGATTTCAACAAACTCGTAAAAATCTTACGCCTCCCGGCGCTGCCGGAACTTGGCCTGGATCATCAAAGCGGGCGGAGGGATCAAATTTCGATCAATCGGCGCTGTGTTACCATGCCGCGTCATTTTTCGACGCGTTCCAAGACCATGCGCTGCCCCTTCTGTTCCGCCGCCGACACCAAGGTCATCGATTCACGCCTGGTCGCGGAAGGCGACCAGGTGCGGCGCCGGCGCGAATGCCTGAGCTGCGCGGAGCGCTTCACCACCTACGAGACGGCCGAACTGCTGCTGCCGCGCATCATCAAGCAGAGTGGCGTGCGCGAGCCGTTCAACGAGGACAAGCTGCGCCAGGGCATCCTGCGCGCGATCGAGAAGCGTCCCGTCAGCATGGAGCGCGTCGAGCTGATGCTGAGCCAGATCAAGCATGCGCTGCAGGCGACGGGCGAGCGCGAAGTCGCCTCGCGGGTCGTGGGAGAGCAGGTGATGCGTCAGCTGAAGGCGGTCGATCACGTCGCTTTCGTGCGATTTGCTTCCGTCTATCGCAGCTTCCAGGACCTGAACGAATTCCGCGCCGAGATCGAGCGCCTGGCCGAGGAGCAGGACAGTCCGCCGCCGGGCGCAGCGGGCTAGCCTGCGGCCATGAGTCAGCAGATCACCGACGTGCGCCACATGGCGCAGGCCATCGGGCTCGCGCGCCGCGGCCTGTGCACCACCGCGCCCAACCCGCGCGTGGGCTGCGTGATCGCGCAGGGCGAGCGCGTGATAGCGAGCGGCTTCCACCGTCGTGCCGGTCAGGCACATGCCGAGGTCGAGGCGCTGCGCGCGGCGCGCGAGCCGGTGCGCGGGGCGACCGCCTACGTGACCCTGGAGCCCTGCAGCCACCACGGCCGCACGCCGCCCTGCGCCGATGCGCTGATCGATGTCGGTGTCGCGCGCGTGGTTTCGGCCTCGCTCGATCCGAACCCGCTGGTCGCCGGAAGCGGCCTGGATAGGCTGCGCGCGGCCGGCATCGCGGTCGAATCCGGCATCCTCGAGCGCGAGGCGATGGCGCTGAACCCGGGCTTCTTCAAGCGCATGAGAACCGGGATGCCTTGGGTGCGCGTAAAACTGGCAATGAGTCTGGACGGCCGCACCGCGATGGCCGATGGCAGCAGCAAGTGGATCACCGCGGATGCGGCGCGCGCCGATGTGCAGCGCCTGCGCGCGCGCAGCTGCGCGATCGTGACCGGCGTCGGTACCGTGCTGCACGACGACCCGCGCCTGGATGTGCGTATCGCGACGGATGACGGCGTGACGCCCGGGCGCCAGCCGCTGCGCGTGGTGGTGGATTCGCAGCTGCGCATGCCGCCCTCGGCGCGCGTGATCGGCGCGGCCGGTGACACGCTCGTCGCCACCGCCGGGCGCGATGCCGCCCGCGAGCAGGCGCTCGCCGATGCCGGCGTGACACTGCTGCATTTGCCGGCCCCGGACGGGCGCGTCGACCTGCGCGCGCTGCTCGCGCACCTTGCCGTGGCGCAGTGCAACGAAGTGCTGATCGAGGCCGGCGCAACGCTCGCGGGCGCCGCGCTGCGCGCCGGGCTGGTCGATGAGCTGATCATTTACATGGCGCCCACGCTGATGGGCAGCGCGGCGCGCCCGCTGCTGGACCTGCCGTTCGCGTCGATGGACGAGAAACTCGGGCTGCAGATCAGCGATATCACGGCCGTGGGCAGCGACTGGCGGATCACGGCGAGCGTGGGCGGGGCGTAGGTCGGGCGTACGTCGTGCGTAGGTCGGGCTTCAGCCCGACATCCAACCGACGGTTTCGACTGGAACAGGATTGAAACGAATGTTCGGCTCAAGCCGGACCCACAAGCGCAGATGGAGGCGCGAGCCGCGCGCCCACCTGCAATGTACGATTGACGCGGAAGGTCAGGTACCAATGTTCACAGGAATCATCCAGGCCACCGGCGCGGTGCGCCACCTCGAGCGCCGCGGCGGCGACGTGCGGCTGCACGTCGGCACCGGCAAGCTCGAACTCGGCGACGTGCGCGCGGGAGACAGCATCGCGACCAGCGGCGTGTGCCTCACGGTGGTGGAGTTCGGCACCGACTGGTTCGCGGCCGACGTTTCGCTGGAAACGCTGGGGCTCACCACGCTCGGCGGCCTCGCGGCGGGCGCGCGCGTCAACCTGGAAAAGGCGATGGCGGTGGGTGAGCGCCTCGGCGGGCATATCGTCAGCGGCCATGTCGATGGCGTCGGCGAAGTGCTTTCGATGACGCCCGACGGACGTTCCACGCGCTACAGCCTGCGCGCGCCCGCGGCGCTGGCGCGCTACATCGCGCACAAGGGCTCGATCTGCGTCGACGGCGTGAGCCTCACGGTGAACAGCGTCGACGGCGCCGGGTTCGAGCTGAACATCATCCCGGTGACGGCGCACGAGACCATCTTCGGCGACTACCGTCCCGGCACGCGCGTGAACCTCGAGGTCGACGTGATCGCGCGCTACCTCGAACGCCTGCTGCAGGGCGATGCGGCCGCCCACTCCGGGTCCGCGCACCGCGGCGTCACGCGTGAACTCCTGGCCCAGAACGGATTCCCCGGAACATGAAATTCGACACCACCCAGCAACTGATCGACAGCTTCCGCCACGGCGACATGGTGGTGCTGCTCGACGACGACGACGAAAACCTCGGCGGCGTGCTGCTCGCTCCCGCGCAGGACATCACGGCCGAGACGGTCAACTTCATGGCGCGCCAGGCCCGCGGGCTGATCTGCCTGAGCCTCACGGGCGAACGCTGCGCGCAGTTGCGCCTGCCGCTGATGGTCGAGAGCGCTTCGCACAGCGTCTACGCCAGCCGGTTCACGGTCTCCATAGAGGCTGCCGAAGGCATCAGTACCGGCATTTCCGCCGCCGACCGCGCGCATACGATACGTACCGCCGTGGCGCGCGGCGCGCAGCCGCGCGACCTGGTACAGCCCGGGCATGTGTTTCCATTGCGCGCCGAGCCAGGCGGGGTGCTCAAGCGCGCCGGCCACACCGAGGGCGGCTGTGACCTCGCGCGCCTCGCGGGCTTCGAGCCCGCCGCGGTGCTGGCCGACGTGCTGAACGACGACGGCACGCTGGCTACCGGACAACGCCTGCTGGCCTTCGCGCGCCAGCACGGCCTGCGCATTGGCACCATCGCGGGGCTGATCCAGTTCCGCCTGATCAACGAGACCACGGTGCACCGCTTCCGCGAGGGCGAGGTGCAGACAGCCTTCGGTGCTTTTCGCCTGCACGCCTTTCGCGACGCCGACGACGGGCGCCTGCACGTCGCGCTGGTGCGCGGCGCCATCGATCCGGACGCGCCGACGCTGGTGCGCGTGCAACAGGCGGCCACGCTGCGCGACGTGCTCGGCACGGAGGTGCCGGGACGCAAGCCGAACTGGAACGTCTCGCGCTGCCTGGAATGCATCGACCGGGAGGGCCGCGGCGTGATCGTGCTGCTGAGCCAGCCCGAAACCGAGCAGCAGCTGCTGGCCAGCGTGGACGCGGCTCTCGGCGGCGAGGCGGCAACCGAGCCGACGGCACCCGAGGGCGGACAGAGCGTGCTGAACCTGGTCGGCGTGGGCTCGCAGATCCTGCGCCAGCTCGGCGTGGGGCAGATGCGGGTCATGGGCCCGCCGATACGCTACAACGCGATCTCGGGCTTCGGTCTCGAGGTGGCGGAGTACGTCATGTACTGAGCGGCCCGCGCGCGGCGATGGCCGCAGCAGGCGTTTGATGGCAGAATTGGCGCCCTTTCGCGCTACAACCCACAGGCAGGACGATGGCTGAGATCAGGACAATCGAGGGAGTCTTCGCGGCGGGAGAGGCGCGTTTCGCGCTGGTCGCCAGCCGCTTCAACAGTTTCGTGGTGGAGAGCCTGATCGCCGGTGCCGTCGATACGCTGCGTCGTCATGGCGTAGCCGACGCGCAGATCACGCTGGTGCGCTCGCCCGGCGCCTTCGAGCTGCCGCTGGTGGTGCAGAAGGTCGCGGCGAGCGGTAACTTCGACGCGATCGTCGCGCTCGGCGCGGTGATCCGCGGCGGCACGCCGCACTTCGAGTACGTCGCGGGCGAGTGCACCAAGGGCATCGCGCAGGTGTCGCTCGCGAGCGGTCTGCCGATCGCCTTCGGCGTGCTGACCGTGGATACCATCGAGCAGGCCATCGAGCGCGCCGGCACCAAGGCCGGCAACAAGGGCGCGGAAGCGGCCCTGTCGGCGCTCGAGATGGTCAGCCTGCTCGGCCGGTTGTGAGCGCGGGTGTCGGCTTGAGCGACAACGCGCTCGAAAACGAACGTCGCCAGCTCGCGGCAGCGCGGCGCAAGGCGCGCCATTATGCGGTGCAGGCGCTGTACCAGTGGGCGATGACCGGCAATTACCTGGCCGACATCGAGCAGCATTTCACCGAGGAATTCGATTTCCGCGGCGCGGACACGGAGTACTTCCGTGAACTGCTGCATGGTGTGCCGGCCGATCTCTCCGCGATCGAGGCCGCGATGGAGCCCTACCTCGACATTGCCCTCGAAAAGCTCGGCCCGGTCGAGCGCGCGGTGCTGCGCCTCGCGGTGTGGGAGCTCAAGAGCCGTCCCGACGTGCCCTATCGCGTGGTGCTCAGCGAAGCCGTCGCGCTGGCGAAGAAATTCGGCGCCGCCGAGAGCCACCGCTTCGTCAACGGTGTGCTCGACAAGGTCGCGCGCGACCTGCGTCCCGCGGAAGCCGGCCGCGCGCGCTGAGCCCGGGTCCATAGCCGTGGCGCTGTCCGAATTCGAACTGATCGCGCGCTACTTCGATTCTCAGGACTTCGCGCTGCCCGAGGCCGAGGGCGTGCTGCTCGGCATCGGTGACGACGCCGCGATCCTCCGGTTGCCGCCGGGCGAGGATCTCGCGGTCTCCATCGACACGCTGGTCGCCGGCGTGCATTTTCCCGCCGCCAGCAGCCCGGAGCAGATCGGCCACCGCGCGCTGGCGGTCAACCTCAGCGACCTGGCCGCGATGGGTGCACGCCCGCTGTGGTTCACGCTCGCGCTGACCCTGCCCGAGGCCGATGAGACCTGGCTCGCCGGGTTCAGCCGCGGCCTTGCCGCGCTGGCGCGGCGCCACCATGTCGCGCTGGTCGGCGGCGACACCACGCGCGGACCGCTCAGCATCACCATCCAGGTCCACGGCTGCGTGCCGCCCGGGCTCGCGCTGCGCCGCGATGGCGCGCGCGCGGGCGACGACGTCTGGGTCAGCGGCCATCCGGGCACCGCGGCGCTGGGCCTGCGACAACTCCTGGCGGGCGGCGCGCGCGACGAGGCGGCGCGGGTGTTCGCGGCGCCGGCGCCGCGGGTCGCGCTGGGGCTCGCGTTGCGCGGGCTCGCCTCGGCCGCGATCGATGTCTCGGACGGCCTGCTCGCCGACGCCGGCCATATCGCCGCGCGCAGCGGGGTGGCGATCGCGCTGGAGCGCGAGCGCCTGCCGTTCTCCCCGCAACTGGAGTCACTCGCCGATCGCGACGACGCGTGCGCGCTCGCACTGGGCGGCGGCGACGATTACGAGCTCTGCTTCACGGCGCCGCCACGCCATGGCGCGGCCATTGCCGGCGCCGCCGCGGACCTCGGGCTCGCGTGCACGCGCATCGGCCGTGTGCTGGCGGGGCAGGGCGCGACGTGCGCGGGTTTCGTGCCGCGTACGGGCGGTTACCAGCATTTCCGTGGTGCCTGAAGCCATGCGCTCCCGCGTCGGCCGCAGGCGGACCCCGGTGCTGCGACGCTGGATGCTGGCCGCGACGCTGCTGCCGCTCGCCGTAGCGGCAGAGTCCCTGCACGTCACGGCAGCGGCGCTGTTCGAGGGCCGCGCGATGCTCGGCATCGACGGCAGCCGGCGCCTGCTGCGCGTGGGCGAGACCTCGCCGGAAGGCGTGAAGCTGGTCAGTGCCACTGCGCGCGAGGCGGTGATCGAGATCGACGGCCGGCGCCAGACGCTCGCGCCGGGGCGCGACACCGGCGGCGGCTTTGCCGCGCCCGAGCGCAAGCGCGTCGCGATCCAGCGCGGCGCCCGGCATGAATACCTGGTGGCAGGTACCGTGAACGGACTGCAGGTGCAGTTCCTTGTCGATACCGGCGCGAACGTCGTTGCGATGAACGGCGCCGACGCGCGCCGACTCGGTGTCGATTACCGCCTGCACGGCAGGCCGGGTGCGGTGCAGACCGCCAGCGGGGTCGTGCAGGCCTGGTCGGTCACGCTGGATCGCGTCGAGGTCGCGGGGATCGCGGTGCGCAACGTGGCGGCGTCGGTGATCGAGGGCAACTACCCCGCGCAGCTGCTGCTCGGCATGTCGTGGCTCGGACGCGTCACGATGCGTGAAGAGCACGGTGTGCTCTATCTCGAGGAAAAATAGCCGCGCCTCGCGCTCCATTGTCACGCGCGTGACACGCTGGTGTGAGAAATGCGGGCCAGCTGCTAGAATCGGCGCCCCTTGAGCCGGCCGGAGCCGCCCGTGTCTGTCCGTTATATCGCCTCGTCACGCTTGCCGACACCCTGGGGGGTGTTCGACATGCATGGCTTCGAGGATATCGAGAGCGAGAAGGAGCACGTGGTCCTCACCATGGGTGATGTCAGCAACGGCGAACCCGTGCTGGCGCGGATCCATTCGGAATGCCTCACCGGAGACGCGCTGTTCAGCATGCGCTGCGATTGCGGCGCGCAGTTGCGCACGGCGCTGGAGCGCATCGCGCGCGAAGGGCGCGGCGCGCTGCTCTACCTGCGCCAGGAGGGACGCGGCATCGGGTTGTTGAACAAGATCAAGGCCTATCGCCTGCAGGACGCGGGCGCGGATACCGTCGAGGCCAACGAGCAACTCGGTTTTGGCGCCGACATGCGCGACTACAGCATCTGCCGCACGATGCTCAAGCATCTGCACATCACATCGCTGCGGTTGATGACCAACAACCCGCGCAAGGTCGCGGCGATCGAGGACATGGGGATCAAGGTCGTGGAGCGGATCTCGATCCGCACCGGACAGAACCCCCACAACGTGCGCTACCTCGAAACCAAGGCCGGCAAGCTCGGACACTGGATGGACGAGGATCCTGGCGGCTGAGATTGCGGGTCAGGCTGTAGGTCCGGATTTATCCGGACGATTGTTCGGCTGAAGCCGAACCTACAGCTGGCTCACGGCGCTCCAGCGCGAGGGCCGCATCGCCGCCAGGCGCTCGCGGATGGCGGCCTCGATGCCCTCGGCATCCAGTCCCACGTCGTGCAGCATTTGCTGCGGCTTGCCATGCTCCAGGAAACGGTCGGGGAGCCCGAGCACGAGCAGCGGCATCACGATGCCGCGCGCGGCCAGCAACTCGGCCACCGCGCCGCCCGCGCCGCCGGCCACGGCATTCTCCTCCACCGTGACCAGCAGCGAATGGCTGGCGCACAGTTCCAGGATCAACTCCTCGTCCAGCGGCTTGACGAAGCGCATGTCGGCGACGCTTGCCTCCAGTGCGCTCGCTGCTGCCAACGCCGGCGCGACCATGCTGCCGAAACCGAGGATCGCTACCTCGCGTCCGGCGCGGCGCAGCACACCCTTGCCGATTGCCACTGCCTCCAGCGTCGGGTCGATCGTGGCGCCAGGGCCGGTGCCGCGCGGGTAGCGCACCGCGGCGGGTCCGTGGTGCAGGAAGCCCGTCGAGAGGAGCTTGCGCGTCTCGTCCTCGTCGGAGGGCGCCATCACCACCATGTTGGGTACGCAGCGCAGGTAGCCGAGGTCGAAACTGCCGGCGTGCGTGGGGCCGTCCTCGCCGACCAGCCCGGCACGATCGATCGCGAACAGCACGTCGAGGTTCTGCAACGCCACGTCGTGGACCAGCTGGTCGTAGCCGCGCTGCAGGAACGTCGAGTAGATCGCCACCACCGGCTTCATGTTCTCGCAGGCGAGGCCGGCGGCCAGCGTCACCGCGTGCTGCTCGGCGATCGCGACGTCGTGAAAGCGCGCCGGGAAGCGGCGCGCGAACTCCACCATGCCCGAGCCTTCGCACATCGCCGGCGTGATGCCGACCAGGCGCTCGTCGCGCCAGGCCATGTCGCACAGCCAGTCGCCGAAGACTTCCTGGTACTTCGGGCGTACCGGGACGGGCTTGGTGCCGGCGACGCGCGGCGCCGGGTCGATCTTGTTGATCGCGTGGTAGCCCACCGGGTCGCGCTCGGCCGGCGCGAAGCCCTTGCCCTTTACCGTCATCACGTGCAGCAGCTGCGCGCCTTTCAGTTCGCGCACGTTGCGCAGCGTGGCGAGCAGCGTCGGGAGGTCATGGCCGTCGACGGGGCCGATATAGTTGAAGCCGAGCTCCTCGAACAGGGTGCCCGGCGCGACCATGCCCTTCATGTGTTCCTCGGTGCGCCGCGCGATCTCGAGCGCCGGCCCCGGCAGGCGCGACAGCACGCGCTTGCCGGCCTCGCGCATGTGGTTGTACGAGCGGCTGGCCCAGATGCGCGCGAAGTAGGAGGCCAGCCCGCCTTCGTTGCGCGAGATCGACATCTGGTTGTCGTTCAGGATCACCAGAAGGTCAGCACCCGTGTGCGAGGCGTGGTTCAGCGCCTCGAAGGCCATGCCTGCCGTCATCGCGCCGTCGCCGATGATCGCGACCGCCCTGCGGTCCTCGCCGTGCGCGCGCGCCGCCAGCGCCATGCCGAGCGCGGCACTGATGCTGGTGCTGGAATGACCGACGCCGAAGCAGTCGTACTCGCTCTCGGCGCGGTTGTTGAATGCCGCCAGGCCGCCGGCCTTGCGGATCGTCAGCATCGCCTCGCGCCGCCCCGTCAGGATCTTGTGCGGGTAGCTCTGGTGGCCCACGTCCCAGACCAGTCGGTCACGCGGGGTGTCAAACAGGTAATGCAGCGCGATGCTGAGCTCGACCACGCCGAGGCCGGCGCCGAAATGCCCGCCGGTCTGGCCCACGGTGTAGAGCAGGAATTCGCGCAGCTCGTTGGCCAGCTGCAGCAGCTGGGCCTCGTCGAGCTGGCGCAGGTCGGCGGGAAATGTCACGCGATCGAGCAGCGGCGTCGCCGGGCGCGTCACGGGAATTTCCTGGAACAACTTCATGCGTTGGGCTTTCCTGCGGGAGTGCCGGTGTGCTCCGGCCGTTCGAGGCCGCGATTCTAACGCATCCGGCGGGTTGCCCGTAATCGGCGCTCAGCGATCCCGGCTCACGATGAAACGCGCCATTTCCGCCAGTGCCGCCGCGGGCCCGCCGAGGGGCGCCAGCGTCGCCAGTGCCGCATCGCGCAGCTCGAGGGCAAGCGCGCGGGCGCCGGCCTCGCCGAGCTCGGTGACATAGGTCGGCTTGGTCTGCGCGGCGTCGGAACCCGGGTTCTTGCCGAGCGCCGCCACGTCGCCGCAGGCGTCGAGGATGTCGTCCTGCACCTGGAAGGCGAGTCCGATGCAGCGCGCGTACTCGTCCAGGCAGGCGCGAGCGCGCACGTCCGCCGCCCCGAGCAGCGCGCCCATGCGCAGTGCCGCGCGGATCAGCGCGCCGGTCTTCAGCGCGTGCATGGACTCCAGCGTGGCCGCCGTGATCTGGCGCCCGACATGGGCGACGTCGACCGCCTGGCCGCCGACCATGCCACGACTGCCGCTCGCGCTGGCCAGTTCCGCGACCAGCGCGAGCCGCGTGGCGGCATCCACCGAGTCGGCGGCGCACAACAACTCGAAGCCCAGTGTCTGCAGGGCATCGCCGGCGAGGATGGCGGTGGCCTCATCGAAAGCCCTGTGACAGGTGGGCTGCCCGCGGCGCAGGTCGTCGTTGTCCATGGCCGGCAGGTCGTCGTGGATCAGCGAGTAGGTGTGGATGCATTCGATAGCGCACGCGGCGCGATCGGTGTCCGGGGCACTGGCACGGCTGCCGCCGACCGCCGTTGCCGCCGCGTAAAGCAGCACCGGACGCAGGCGCTTGCCGCCGGCCAGCAGGCTGTAGCGCATCGCCTCGCGCAGCCGAGCATCGGCGCGGCCGACCAGTTCGCCGTCGAACAGCGTCGCCAGCGCCGCCTCGGCGCGCGCGCGGTAGGTCTCGAGGTGTGCGCCGTTGACCGGCACCTCAGACACCGGCGTCCTCGTCGGCGTCGTCTGCCTCGGCGAACGGCGTGGCGTGCACCTCGCCGTCCTGCACCGAGAGCAGTTGCACGCGCTGCTGTGCCTGGGTGAGGGCCTGCTGGCACTGCTGGGTCAGGCGGATTCCCGCCTCGAAAGCCTTCAGCGATTCCTCCAGGCTCAGTTCCCCGTCCTCCATGCGCTCGACCAGCGCCTCCAGGTCGGCCAGGGATTTCTCGAAGTTCAGGGGCTTGCGCGGTGCTGACACGGTGCTCCGGCCTGTGGAGGAGTTGACGCGCGCGACAGTAGCCCGAGCCCCCGCACAAATCAACGTGTAGTTCGGGCTTGTAATTCGGGCTTCAGCCCGACAAGGATTCGGCGCAGCCGAACCCGCCGGGTCCCGGTGCGCACCCCTCGGCATGAATGCCGACCCCGCCGGGGCTGAAGTCGAACCCGCAAAGGCGGCTAGAATGCATGCAGTGCGTAGCGTGCGAGGGGAAGACGTGGATCTGGCGACGATAATCGGCCTGCTCGGGGCCCTGCTCATCATCATGGCCGCGATATTCCTCGGCGGCGATCCGGTGATGTTCCTCGATGCGCCCTCGTTCCTGATCGTGATCGGCGGCACCGTGTTCGTCGTGATGAGCAAGTTCGGCATGAACCAGTTCGCCGGCGCCTTCAGGGTGGCGGGCAAGGCCTTCCTGTTCCGTCCCGAGGAGTCGGGGGAGCTGATCGCGCGCATCGTCGAGCTGGCCAACCTGGCGCGCCGCGGCGGCCTGCTCGCGCTGGAGGAGCAGCCGGTCTCGAACCGCTTCCTCGCCGACGGCCTGCGCCTGCTGATCGACGGCCACGACGCCGAGCACGTGCAGGCCGCGCTGTCGAAGGACCGCAGGCAGGCGATGGAACGCCACGAATGGGGCCAGCGCATCTTCCTCGCGATGGCCGACGTCGGTCCGGCAATGGGCATGATCGGCACGCTGGTCGGCCTGGTGCAGATGCTCGCGAACATGGACGACCCCAAGTCCATCGGCCCGGCGATGGCGGTGGCGCTGCTCACCACGCTCTACGGCTCGCTGCTGGCCAACGTCGTCTGCCTGCCCATCGCCGACAAGCTGAAGCTGCGCGGCGCCGAGGAGGCGACGCAGCACGCGCTGGTGGTCGACGGGCTGCTGGCGATGCAGGCGGGGCAGAATCCGCGCGTGATCCAGGGCTTGCTGGAGCGCTACCTGCCCGCAGGCCAGCGTCCGGCCCCCGCCTGAGGCATCCGGCGCATGGATGAGGACGAGCAGCGCGGCAGCACGGAGATCGCCATCCCGAAATGGCTGCCGACCTTCGCCGACATGATGACGCTGCTGATGTGCTTCTTCGTGCTGCTGCTCACCTTCGCCGAGATGGACATCAAGCGCTACGAACAGATCGCCGGCTCCATGTCGGAAGCCTTCGGCGTGCAGCGCAGGATAGTGGCCGAGAGCGTGCCCATGGGCACCAGCGTGATCGCACTGGAATTCTCGCCCGGCGTGCCGCGGCCCACGCCGATCAGCGAGCCCTACCGGCAGGACGATGCGCTGCCCGAGCTGGCGCCCGACGCCGCGGCGGACGAAGCGACGCCGGATCTTGAGTTGACGGAGCAGATGAAGCGGAACGTCGAGGCGCAGATCCGTGCCACGCAGGCCGATGCGGCCGCGCTGGCCGAGAAGCTCACGGGCGAGATCGCCCGCGGCGAGGTCGAGATCGAGACCAGCGGACGTCGTATCGTGGTGCGGATCCGCGAGCGCGGTTCCTTCGCCTCGGGTTCCGCGGAGCTCAAACCGGAGTACCAGGCGCTGATGCGGCAGTTCCGCGACGTGCTGGCCGCGCAGGAGGGAGCGGTCGAGGTGCAGGGCCACACCGATGATGTGCCGATCGCGACGGCGCGCTTTCGCTCCAACTGGGAGTTGTCGTCGGCGCGGGCGGTGTCGGTCGCCGAGCCGCTGCTCGAGGGCGGCGTGCTGGACCCGCGCCGGCTCTCGGTCACCGGCTTTGCCGACGCGCGCCCGCTGGTGGCCAACGATTCTGCCGACGCACGCGCGCGTAACCGTCGCGTCGAGATCGTGATCGACCAGGGCATCGACCGGCAGCTGCGCGAGCAGCTCGATGCGCTGAAGACCGTGGATCCCGCATACTACCGCTCGCTGCGGCTCGACGAGGCCGGGGAGGGGCGGGGCGGCGCGGTGCACGGATCAGGAGGCGGCAGATGATCGAGAAGCGGAGCGGCGCGGACCGCAGGCGATTCTTTCGCATCGACGACCGGCTGCGGCTCGCCGTGCGCCGCGTGCCGGGCGTCGATGCAGTCGCCGGTAAAGGCCACGACCTCCGTGGCGACGAGTTCCTGGCGGGTATCGACCGGGGCATAGCCGCGATCATTGCCGCCGCGCGGGTGCAGGCGCCGGCGGTGGGCGAGCTCGCGCAACTGCTGAACCGCAAGCTCGATTACGTGATCGAACGGCTGGGGCAGATCGAGACGCCGCGCGCCGGCCTGCCGCTTGTCGAGCACGAGGTCAGCATCAGCGCCTGCGGGATTGGCCTGCAGAGCGCCGAGCGCTACGAGGCGGGCGAGACGCTGCAGGTCGAGCTGATGCTGCCGCCCGAGGACACCCGCCTGTGCGTGCCGGCGCGCGTGGTGCGCTGCCGCGACGCGACGCCTGGCAACCATCTGCTGCAGCTCGATTTTGCCGGCATGGACCACGACGACCAGGAACTGCTGATCCGCTTCATCCTGCGCCGCCAGGGGCAGTTTCTGCAGGGTCTGCGCGAGCAGCGCGACGCGCGGCGTGCGCGGGTGAGCGCCTGAGGCAGACAGCGCCCGCGGCGCTGACGTAACATCAAATACTTCATCCACGACCCGGAGAATCACGGTGCGCTACGGAATCTGCCTGCCCTACATGAAGCGCGATTACGATCGCGACACCATCCTCGCGTGGTGCCGCGCGATCGATGCCGGCCCCTGGGACAGCCTGTCGTGCGGCGAGCGCATCACCGGATACACCTGCGACATGCGCGTGCTGCTGTCGGCCGCGGCGGCGGTGACCGAGCGGGTGCGGATAGTGCCCTCGCTGTACGTGCTGCCGATGCATTCCGCGGTGTGGGCCGCCAAGGAAATCGCCACGCTGGACGTGCTCTCGGGCGGTCGCGTCACCGTGACCGTCGGCGTCGGCGGGCGCGAGAAGGACTACCGTGCAGTGGGCGCCTCGTTCGCGCACCGCCACGAGCGCATGGACCAGCAGGTCGCCGAGATGCGGCGCATCTGGGCGGGCGAGCCGCCGTTCGAGGGCGCCGATCCGGTCGGGCCCGCGCCGGTGCAGGCCGGAGGCCCGCCGATACTGATCGGCGCGATGGGCCCGAAGGGTATGCGCCGTGGCGCCGCGTGGGCGCAGGGCGTATACCTGTTCTCGATGAACGGCGACAAGGGCGAGATGGCGAAGATGATCGACATGGCCGACAGCGCGTGGGAGGAGGCCGGCCGCGCCGACCGCCCGTACCGCATGGCCGGCTTCTGGCACTCGCTCGCCGATGATGCCGAGCCGCGGCTGCGCCAGTACGTCTACGACTACCTGAAGATCGCCGGTGACGACGTCGCGAAGCTGGTCGCCGGCACCATGACGCGCTCGAACGAGGACGCGGTGCGCCGCGCGATCGATGATTACCGCGAGCTCGAGGTCGACGAGATCATGTTTTCTGCGGTGACCGCGGATCTCGCCGAGCTCGATCGCCTGGCCAATCTCATTGCCAGGATCGGCTGATCCCTCGCCGGTGTCGCCCGTAGTCCGGCGTCAGCCGGACCTGCGGGACACATCAACTGCACTGGCACTGTCCGGCTGAAGCCGGACCTACGCTATACTGCGCGCTCTCCTGGGGGTGGGTAACACCTGAGACACCGGCATCGGGCTGGTGAACCCCTCGAACCTGATCCGGATAATGCCGGCGAAGGGATAGGAAAACGCATGCCGCCCGGTGTGCGCGCCAATATCCGCCAGCGCTGGTCCGGATCTCCTTTACGGAGGTCGCGGATGCGTCACGTTTCATTTTCGTCTGCAGGCAGCGCGCGCCGGCGCGCGTTGTCCCTGTGCCTTGCCGTCCTCGGCGCGCCGCACGCCGGGGCCGCCGCGGCGCCCGAACGGCTCGAGGAGATCGTGGTCACCGCGCGGCTGCTGCCCAAACCCGTGGATACGGTCCCGGCGAGCATCAGCGTGCTGCCCGCGGCGCTGATCCGCGAGCGCCAGGCCAACCATTTCGAGGAGTTGCTGAACGCGGCGCCGAACGTGAACTACAGTTCGGGCGCCTCGCGCGGGCGCTTCGTGCAGATCCGCGGCATCGGCGAGCGCAGCCAGTTCGTCGATCCGGTCGATCCCTCGGTCGGGCTGTACATAGACGGCATCGATTTCAGCGGGCTGGGCAATGCGGGCACGCTGTTCGACGTCGAGCAGGTCGAGGTGTTGCGCGGCCCGCAGGGCACCGCCTTCGGCGCCAGCGCGATGGCCGGCCTGGTCAACATCCGCTCGGCGGCACCGGCAGACCGGACGATGGCGCGCGTGGAAGGCGGCTTGGCCGAATACGGCGGCAGCACGCTGGGCGCGGTGGCCAGCGGCCCGCTGACGGCCGACCTCGGCGCGCGGCTCGCAGTCCACCGCAACCGCAGCGACGGCTACATCGAGAACGACTTCCTCGGGCGCGACGACACCAACGCCATCGACGAGACCACCGCGCGCGCACGGCTCGACTGGCAGGCCGGCGAGGCGCTGGCGCTCGGGCTGACGCTGATGCGCGTCGAAGCGGACAACGGCTACGACGCGTGGTCGCTGGACAACACCCGCCACACGTTCTCGGACGAACCCGGGCGCGATCGCCAGACCAGCGATGCTGCTGCATTGCGTGCCGACTGGACGACCGGGGCGGGCTTCGACGTGCAGGCCGTCGCGACCTGGATGGGTTCGGACCTCGACTACGGCTACGACGAGGACTGGTCCTACGCGGGCATCTGCGACGGCACCGACTGCGAGGGCTGGGAGTACTCCTCCACCGACCGTTACCTGCGCGACGTCGAGGCGGGCAGCGTGGACCTGCGGCTGGTGTCGCATCCGGGCGAGCTCACGTGGGTCGCCGGGCTCTACGCGGTCAATCGCGACACGCAGCTCGAGCGCCGCTTCCATGACTGGGACGTGGATGCGCCGGGACTCTTCCGCAGCGCTTACGACAGCGGCCACGTCGCGGCCTATGGCGAGCTCGACTGGGCGGCGAGCGAGCGCGTCGCCGTGAGCGGCGGACTGCGGCTGCAGCGCTTCGATGCGGATTACGACGATTCGCTGGGGTTGCGCGAGCAGCCCGGCGACGACCTCTGGGGCGGGCAGCTGAGCGCGCAATACGAGCTGGCGCCGCGTTCGATGGCCTATGCGCTGGTCGCGCGCGGCTACAAGGCCGGCGGCGTGAACGGCGAGGCGATCGGCAAGGCGCAGAAGTCGGGCCTCGATTCCTCGATCATCGCCTTCCTCGGTACGCGCAGCGAGTACGCGGCCGAGACGCTCTGGAACTACGAGCTCGGCTGGAAGTTCGCGAGCAACGACGAGGCATTGCGCGTGCGAGCGGCATTGTTCTACATGGACCGCGACGACGTGCAGCTGAAGGCCTGGTACAACGAAGGGCCGCAGTTCGTGGGCTACACCGACAACGCCGCCAGCGGCAGCAATTACGGGCTCGAACTCGAGGCCGACTGGCAGGTCTTCGAGCGCCTGCGCCTCGATGCCTCGCTCGGCCTGCTCGATACCGAGATCGGGAATTTCGTGGCCAACGACCCGGAGCTCGGCTTCGTCGACAAGGACGGCCGCGAGCAGGCGCAGGCGCCGAACTGGCAGTTCCGCGCGGGTGCCGAGCTCGCGCTGTTCGCGCGCGGCTTCGCGCGGGTCGAATACGAGGGCAAGGACGGCTACTATCTCTCGGACTCCGATGACGAGCGCAGCGAGGCCTACCGGCTGCTGCACCTCGCCGCCGGTTACCGCGGCGATCGCGTCGAGGCCACGGCTTGGCTGCGCAACGCGCTCGACGAGGACTACGTGGTGCATGGCTTCTATTTCGGCAACGACCCGCGCACGTTCTACGTCAACGAGGCCTGGTACCAGTACGGCGCTCCGCGTGTGGCGGGCGTAACCGTGTCCTGGAGTTTCGAATAAAGGAGCGCTCATGCAGATCTCGGTGGACCTCAGCCTGTACCCGCTGCGCGACGACTACATCCCGGTGATCATCGACTTCATCCATCGCGTGCAGGCGCACGAGGGCGTTGAAGTCGTGCGCAACCAGATGACGACCCAGCTGTTCGGCGATTACGGATGCGTGATGGCGGTGCTCACCGAGGAGCTGCGCCACAGCTTCGAGACCCACGGCAAGGCCGTGATCGTCGCCAGGATCGTCAACGGCGATGTGCGTGCCAATCCCTGAGCGCCGGCGATGACAGCGATGCTCGCCGGCTGGCTGCAACTGCACGGCTGGGAAGCCCTGGCCGTGCTGCTCGGTATCACCTACCTGCTGCTGGCGATGCGCGAGAGCCTGTGGTGCTGGCCGGCGGCCTTCCTCAGCACGCTGATCTACCTGTTCCTGTTCTGGCACGCGGAGTTGCCGATGGAATCGGGGCTGCAGTTCTACTACCTCGCGATGGCCGTCTACGGCTGGTGGCACTGGCGCGGCGGTACCACCGAGGCGGCTGAACCCCTGCCGGTACGCACATGGCCGTGGCGCTACCACGTCGTGGCCATCGTGCTGGTGCTCGCCGCCACGCTGGCCTCGGGAGCCGCGCTCACGCATGCCGGCCTGGGGCGGCTGCCCTACCTCGATTCGTTCACGACCTGGGGCGCGATCCTCACGACCTGGATGGTGGCGCAGAAGGTGCTGGAGAACTGGCTCTACTGGCTGGTGGTCGACGGCGTGTCACTGTACCTGTACCTCGACCGCGGGCTGCACCTCACCGCGCTGCTGTTTGTGGTCTATCTTGTGATCGTGGTTTTCGGGTACTTCCAGTGGCGTCGTCATTATCGTGAACAACATGCAGCGTCCGATGCCCCGCGCGCTGGCTGAACTGTTCCGCGACTGGCGCCCCGACAGCCTCGACACCACGCCCGAACTGGAAGCCGTGTTCAGCTCGGGCCACAGCAACCGCAGCTTCCTGGTGCGCCTGGGCCGCCGGCGCATCGTCGTGCGGCTGCCCGAGGGCAACGGGGAGCGCCTCGGCATCGACCGCCACGTGGAGCAGCGCGTACTGGCGCTTGCCGACCGCATCGGGCTCGGCGCCCCGGTGCTCTACTGCGACCCCGCGCGCGGCATCCTCGTCACCGCTTACCTCGAATCGAAGCCGCTGCGCGTCGAAGGCATCGCCGCCGATCACACGATCGACCGTCTCGCCGCCGCGCTGCACCTGCTGCATCGCCAGGAGCTCGACGTGCCGGTGCTGAACATCGCCGATCGCGTGCGCGCCTACGCGCGCGAACTGCAGGCGGACGATCCGCTGGCATGGCCGCGCGCGCGCCGCTGGCTGGCTTCCGCGCGCCAGGTGCTGGAGCAGTACCGCTTCGGCCGCTGGCACACCGCGCTGTGCCACAACGACCTGCTGGCGCAGAACGTGCTGGAGGTCGACGGCGCGGTGCGCTTCATCGACTGGGAATATGCTGCGCGCGGCGACGCCTTCTTCGATCTTGCGACCATCGCGGAGGACTGCGGTTTCGGCGCGCTCGACCGCAGCCGTCTGCTGCTCGCCTACGGCGAGATCGGCGACACCGCGATCGAGCGGCTGTACCGCGCGCGCGTGCTGTACCGCCTGCTCGGCGTGTTGTGGCACCTGGTGCGCTACCGCGGGGCGAGCGCGCGCACGGTGCCGGCGCTGGTGCGCCACGAGCAGGCGCTGGATGCGCTGCTGCGGCAGGGACCAGCCTAGGTGGGCGCGCGCGACACCGCGGCGCGGCTGCTGCTGCCGGCACTGGCGCTGCTGCTGGGACTCGCCTTCCTGCTGGCACTGAACACGGGTTCATCGGGCGTGTTGTTGGGACCGGCGCTGCGTGACTGGTACGCGGGCGAGGACTCGGCGGCATTGATCATCCTGCGCGAGATCCGCCTGCCGCGCGCGCTGGCCGCGCTCGCGGTCGGCGCCACGCTGGGCGTGGCCGGCGCGGCGCTGCAGGGCATGCTGCGCAATCCGCTCGCGGAGCCGGGCCTCGTGGGGGCCTCGAACTGCGCCTCGCTCGGCGCGGTGCTGGTGCTCTATTTCGGCCTTGCACCGATGCATTCGCTGCTGCTGCCGGCCGCCGGCATCCTGGGCGCCGTGGCGGCACTCGCGCTGCTGCGCCTGCTGGTCGGGGACTACGCGCGCGTCGCGACGCTGATCCTCGCCGGTGTGGCGTTGAACGCCTTCGCCGGCGCGGCGATCGCGCTCGCGCTGAATCTCGCGCCCAGCCCCTACGCGATGCACGAGATCGTCTACTGGCTGATGGGCTCGGTAGCGAACCGCAGTTTCGAGGAGCTCGCCTTCAGCCTGCCGTTCATGGGGCTCGCGCTCGCGCTGCTGCTGTCGACGGGCCGCTACCTCGAGGCGCTCAGCCTCGGCGAGGACACGGCGCATTCGCTGGGTTTCGGCGCACGCTCGCTGCCCTGGCGCGTGATGGGCGGGGTGGCGATCGGCGTCGGCGCGGCGGTGGCGATCAGCGGCACGATCTCCTTCGTGGGCCTGGTGATCCCGCACCTGCTGCGTCCCTTCGTCGGCCACCGCCCCGGGCGGCTGCTGGTGCCGAGCGCGCTCGGTGGCGCGCTGCTGGTGCTGCTCGCCGACGTGCTGGTGCAGTCCTTCCATTCCGCCAGCGAACTGAAGCTCGGCGTGGTCACCTCGCTGCTCGGCGCGCCGTTCTTCCTCGCGATCGTGCTCGGCGCGCGGAGCCGCATCACGTGAGCACGCTGGCGCTCGAGGGCGTGAGCGTGCGCCTCGGCGGGCGCGCGGTGCTGCAGGAACTCTCGTGCGCGCTCGCCGCCGGCGAGATGCTCGGCATCATCGGGCCCAACGGCGCCGGCAAGAGCACGTTGCTGCGCGTGATGGCGGGCCTGCTGCGCCCCGACGCGGGGCAGGTGCGGCTGCAGGGGCGCGAACTGCAGTCCTGGCCGGCCGCCGAGCGCGCGCGGCGCATCGGCTACCTGCCGCAGGCCGCACCGGTGCACTGGCCGCTGGACGTGCGCACCGTGGTGGAGCTCGGGCGCCTGCCGTGGCGTCACGGCTGGTTCAGCGTCGACGAGGGTGCGCGCGACGCGGTGCAGGCCGCGCTGCGCGATGCCGAGGTCGAAGAGCTGCAGGGCCGTCTGGTGAACGAGCTCTCGGGCGGCGAGCGCACGCGCGTCATGATTGCGCGCCTGCTGGCCGGCGCGCCCGGGATCATCCTGGCCGACGAGCCGGTGGCCGCGCTGGATGCCTACCACCAGCTGCACGCGATGGAAGTGCTGGCCGAGCGCGCGGCGCGCGGTACCGCGGTGGCCGTGGTGCTGCACGACCTCAGTCTCGCGGCGCGCTTCTGCCAGCGCATCCTGCTGCTCGATCACGGCGGCGTCGCCGCCCACGGCGCGGCGCGCGACATCCTGTGCCCCGGGGTCCTCGAGCCCGTCTACGGAGTGCGTATCCGCGTGCTCGACGAGGACGGGCTGGTCGCGATCATCCCGTGGCAGCGCCGCTGAGCATGCCGGAGGGGGGTGTGGATGAATCTGCGCATGAAAGCCGCCGGCGCATGAATCAGCCCTCGTCGGCAATTGCCACCGCTGTCGCCGTGACGCTGCCCGAGTGGGTGCCCGGCGTGGTCGATGCATTTCCCGCATGCACGAACGATACCGGGCGCATGCGACTCGCAATCACGCTCGCGCGCGAGAACGTCGAGCGCGCTAGCGGGGGGCCCTTCGGCGCGGCGATCTTCGCGCGTGGCGCACCGCGGCCGCTCGCGGTCGGCGTGAACTGTGTCGAGCGCCTGCGCAACGCGGTGCTGCACGCGGAGATCGTGGCGCTGATGCTGGCCGAGGCGCGCCTGGGCTCGTACACCTTGCGCGCGCCGGACGCGCCGGAATACGAGCTGTTCACCTCCTGCGAACCCTGTGCGATGTGCCTCGGCGCGACGCTGTGGAGCGGCGTGCGGCGCATCGTCTGCGCGGCCGGGCGCGAGGACGCGATGGCGCTCGGCTTCGAGGAGGGGCCGGTGTTTCCCGAGACCTGGCGTTACCTGCAAGCGCAGGGGATCGCGCTCGAGCACGGCCTGCTCGCCGCGGAGGCGGCTGAGGTCATGCGCCGGTATCGCGAGGGCAACGGGCTGGTCTACAACGGCTGATGTGGGTCCGGCTTCAGTGGGTGTCGCAAAACCATCCGTGCTCTGGATAGCGGCCCGACAATCGGGCGTATCGCGAGCCATCGGCGCCCGAGCACCCATC
>DAORUQ010000023.1:0-18301 GCA_035433265.1 Pseudomonadales bacterium
CGGAGATGGTGCCGGTAAAGCCCTGCACCTTGTCGCGCACGTCCTCGATCTCGCGCAGGATGGAGTCCTCGGAGCGGCTCTGGATGATGCGCCCCTCGTGCTCGGTGATCGAGCAGAAGGTGCAGCCGCCGAAGCAGCCGCGCATGATGTTGACCGAGAAGCGGATCATCTCGAAGGCGGGGATGCGCGCCGCGCCGTAGGCCGGGTGCGGCTTGCGCTGGTAGGGCAGGTCGTAGACGCCGTCCATCTCGGGAGTCGTGAGCGGGAGCGGCGGCGGGTTGATCCACACGTCGCGCTCGCCGTGGCCCTGCACCAGCGCGCGCGCGTTGCCGGGGTTCGATTCCACGTGGAAGGTGCGCGAGGCGTGGGCGTAGAGCACCGGGTCGTCGCGCACGGCCTCGTAGGCAGGCAGGCGCACCACCGAGCGCGTGCGGTCGAGCTTGCGCCGTCCCTGTGGCATGAAGCGCAGCACCTGTTCGGCCGGGTCTGCGATCGGCTCCGCGGGTGCGGTGGGGCCGGTTTCCATCGCGTAGGGGTCGGGGTGACGGATCAGCGGGCCGGGCGCATCCACTTCGGTCGAATCGACCTCGACCCAGTCGGCCTCCGGGCTCCAGTTGCGCGGCGTCATGAACGCGCTGCCGCGCAGGTCGCGGATCTGTGCGATCGGCTCGCCGGCGGCGAGGCGGTGCGCCAGCGTCACGATCGCGCGCTCGGCGTTGCCGAACAGCAGCAGGTCGGCCTTGGAATCGGGCAGCACCGAGCGGCGCACCTTGTCGGACCAGTAGTCGTAATGCGCGATGCGCCTCAGGCTGGCCTCGATCGAGCCGATCACGATGTTGGCCTCGGGGAAGGCCTCGCGGGCGCGTTGCGCGTAGACCGTCACGGCGCGGTCAGGGCGGCGGTTCGGCGCCCCGTCCGGCGTGTAGGCGTCATCCGAGCGGATGCGGCGGTCGGCGGTGTAGCGGTTGACCATCGAATCCATGTTGCCGGCGGTGATGCCGAAGAACAGGTTCGGCTTGCCGAGGGCGCGGAAATCCGCCGCCGAGTGCCAGTCCGGCTGGCTGATGATGCCGACGCGAAAGCCCTGGGCCTCGAGCAGGCGCCCGATCAGCGCCATGCCGAAGCTGGGATGATCGATATAGGCATCGCCGGTGACCACGATGACGTCGCAGGAATCCCAGCCGAGCGCGTCCATCTCGGCGCGCGACATCGGCAGGAAGGGCGCCACGCCAAAGCGCCTGGCCCAGTACTTGCGGTGACCGAAGAGATAGGGTGCGGTTTGCATGCCGGCATTGTAACGCCGCCACGGACCCGCCCGGGTACCGGAATCGGGCAATAAGCCCCCTGGTCGCCCGCGCGCGATCAGGGCCCGGCTGCGTCCGGCGCGCTGCCCGCGGCCGGCGCCGGGTCGGTTTCGCGCAGGATTTCCTCAGGCGTGCGCGAGACCAGCGTGGTCCCCTTCAACGCGTCCTCGATGTCCTTCTTCAGGACCAGGATCACGATGCGCCGGTTGCTCGGCGCGGCGGGCTGGTCGGCCAGGCGCGGCACCGAGGCGCTCATGCCCTGCACGGTGAGCACCTTGTCCTCGGGGTAGCCGCCGTCGATCAGGGCGCGGCGCGCACTGTTGGCGCGGTCCGCGGAGAGCTCCCAGTTGCTGTAGTTCGCCCCGTCGCGGTAGGCGACGGCGTCGGTGTGGCCGTTGATACTGAGCTTGTTGGCCACCGCCCGCAGGCGCGGGGCCAGCGCCAGCAGCACCTCGCGCGCGTAGTCCTGCAGCACGCTCTCGCCGCTGTCGAACATCGGGCGGTTATCGTTGTCGACGAGCTGGATGCGCAGTCCCAGCGCGGTCTGGTCGATGATGATCTGGTCGCGCAGCTTGATGAACGCGGAGTCTTCCCTGCCGAGCTCCTCCTCCAGCGCGCGCTGCAGCTCGTCCAGCGCCTGCTTCTCGCGCTCGGCCTGCTCGGCGTGCAGCTCGGCATCCGAGGCGCGCTCGAGCGCTGGCTCGGCCTCGCTGCGCCCGGCCTGTGTCAGCGGGTTGTCGAGCATGATGGCGCCGGTGTTGGCCCCGCCCGGCCCGACCTGCCCGACGCCGGGCGCGTCGAGTCCGCCGCCCTGGCCGACGATCGAGCCGCGCGGGTCGTTGAAGTAGCCCTGGATGGCGGTGCGCTCCTCCGGCGAGGTCTGCGCCAGCAGCCACATCAGCAGGAAGAAGGCCATCATCGCGGTCACGAAGTCCGCGAAGGCGACCTTCCACGAGCCACCGTGATGGCCGTGCGCGACGACCTTCTTCTTTTTGATGATGATCGGCTGGGTCGAGGGATCCATGCTCATTTCTGCTTGACGCGTTCCTCGACCTCGGTCCAGCTCGGGCGTACCGAATGGAACAGGATCTTGCGCCCGAACTCGACCGCCAGCTGCGGCGGGGCGCCGGAGAAGCTGGCCATCATCGACACCTTGATGCACTCGTAGAACTTCGCTTCCTCGCGCGAGATGTGCTCGAGGTAGACCGACATCGGGCCGACGATGCCGTAGGAGAGCAGGATGCCGAGGAAGGTGCCCACCAGTGCCGCGCCGACGTGATGCCCGAGCTCCGCGGGCGGTCCGCCGATATGCCCCATCGTGATCACGATGCCCATCACCGCGGCCACGATCCCGAAGCCGGGGAGGGCGTCGGCAACCTTGCTCATCGCGCCCGAGACCAGGTGCGATTCGGTGTGGTGGGTCTCGAGCTCGGCGTCGAACAGCGCATCGAGGTCATGCGCCGCCACGCCGCCCAGCGTCATCACGCGCAGGTAATCGATGATGAAATCCGTGGCGCCGTGGATCTTCGCGATGCCGGTGTGCTTGCTGAAGATCGGGCTTGCCGCAGGGTCGTCGATGTCCTTCTCGATACCGAGCAGGCCTTCGCGGCGCATCTTGTTGAAGATGTCGTAGAGCAGGGCGAGCAGGTCGAGGTAGAGGGCCTTCTTGTACGGCGAGGGCTTCACCAGAGTGGCGAAGGACTTCATCACGTTGATGGTCACGCCGAGCGGATTCGACATCACCATGGCGCCGAGAGCCGCTCCGCCGATGATCAGCAACTCGTAGGGCTGGAACAGCGCGAGGAGCTCGCCGCCGGAGAGCATGAATCCCGCGACGCAGGACCCCAGCACGACCAGCAGGCCGATGACGACATTCATGTGGCGATGGCTCCTTCGAGGGCTTGGCAAGCGGTGGTCGGCAGGCGACCGCGCGCTCGGGCGCGGCGCTTCCCAAGGGTAGACCGCGACCGGAATATTTCCAGCCTCGAGGGCAGGTCCTCAGGAGCGACCCGAAACAGGAACCCTCAGTCGCCGCGGCTGAGGATCGATGCGGTCGCGACCAGCTCGCCGAGCAGGGCCATGGTCGCCTTTCCCGAGCAATCGAAGGGATTGAGCTCGGCGCGCTTGAAGTATTTCAGGAGCAGCGCCGGGTTGATCTTGGCGATCTGCACCTGGCCCATGGTCCAGTTGCCGAACTGGCGCTCGGTGATTTCCTCGTAACTCAGCAGCCGCACCTGCTGGTGGCGCTTGTCGCGCACGATCGTGTTGTAGAGCTCGCAGACCTCGTCGCGCCCGCCCTCGAGCACCTGCATGAAGACGTCGTCGGACACGCACAGCAGGCCGGTGACGCCGAGACCGGGGTTGTTCTTGCGCGACTGATCGAGGATGGAGTTCAGGACGGCTCCGGTGAGTGGCGTGGAAGGTCGGCTGGCGTAAAGGCAACGTACGAGCATGTTGGTCTCACGTGCGGAGGTTGAGGAGCGACAGGAATTCGCTGCGCAGCGTGTGATCCTTGAGGAAGGATCCGCGCATGACGCTGTTCACCATCATTGTCTCGTCATCCTTGACACCACGCCAGTGCATGCAGAAGTGGTCCGCTTCCATGACCACCGCCAGCCCGTCCGGGCGGACCTTGTCCATGAGCAGCTCCGCCATCTGCGTGATCGCCTCCTCCTGGATCTGCGGCCGCGACATGACCCATTCCGCGAGGCGCGAATACTTCGACAAGCCGATCAGGTTCGAGTGCTCGTTGGGCATCAGGCCGATCCACAGCCGTCCCATGATGGGGCAGAAATGATGGCTGCAGGCGCTGCGGACCTTGATGGGACCGACGATCATCAGTTCGTTGAGGCATTCGGCGTTCGGAAACTCGGTGACCGGCGGCGGTCCCACGTAGCGCCCGCGGAACACTTCGGTGAGATACATCTTCGCCACGCGCCGCGCCGTGTCCTGGGTGTTGTGATCGTTCTCGGTGTCGATCACCAGGCTCTCGAGGAGGCCCTTGACCTTGCCCTCGACCTCTCCCAGCAGGGCCTCCAGCTCGCCCGGCTCCAGGAATGCCGCGATGTTGTCGTTGGCATGGAACCGCTTGTTCGCGCGCGTGAGACGCGCACGGATGATCGACGAGACCGGTGCCGGGGACTGTTCACTCGGGGGCTTCACGTGCTCTTCCATACGTTCGGAGTCTGGCTTTGAGTTTGCACCAGTCTAGCGCTCCCGGGCCCGCGCGGCCAGACGGTCGAAGACCGCCAGCGATTCGAAGTGCGCGGTCTGCGGAAACATGGCGAAAACGCCGGCGTGCGAGAGCGACCAGGCCCCGCGGGCGCAGAGCACGGCGGCATCACGGGCCAGCGTTGCCGCGTCGCAGGAGACGTAGGCGATGCGCCGCGCCCCCAGCCTCGCGAGCGCCGGCAGCAGCGCCGCGGCGCCGCTGCGCGGCGGGTCCAGCAGCACCAGGTCGTAGCGCGCGCGGGCCCACGCGGCCCCGGCCGGTGCGAGCGCGAGATCCGCCGCCACGAACTCGGTGTTGGCGAGGCCGTTGGCGCGCGCATTGCGCCGCGCCCAGTCTAGCAGCGCGGCATCGCCCTCGACGCCGGTCACCCGCGCCGCGCGCGTGGCGAGCGGCAGCGTGAAATTGCCGAGCCCGCAGAACAGCTCGAGCACGTGGTCGTCCGGGCCGGGCGCCAGCTGCGCCAGGACCGCGGCGATCAGCGCGCGGTTCACGCCACGGTTGGCCTGCGTGAAATGCCAGGGCTGGAACTCCAGCACCGGCCCGTCCGGGGCCGTGGCGTAACGCAGCGGCGGGCCGGCCTCGGTCCATTGCGGCTCCTCGCCGAGCGCGGCGATGAGCCCGAGGTGCAGCACCGCGCCCTGCGCGGCAGCGAAGGCCTCCAGCCGGGCGCGGTCGGTAGCATCGAGCGCGGGCGCGCAGGCCACGCCCAGCGCGAGCCCGGGCTCGCCGGTGGCGAGCCACACTTCGCGCACGTGTCCGGGTGCGGCCAGGGTCGCGATCAGCGCAGCCAGCGGCGCAATCAGCGCGCCGGCCGCGGGCGCGAGGACGGGGCAGCTGTCGAGCGGTTCCACCACGCGCGAGGCGCCGCGGCGAAAGCCGAGCGCGGCGCGGCGCGCCCCGGCGTCCCAGGCAACGGCGAGCCGGGCCCGTGCCCGGTAGGCAAACGGCTCGCTCGCGACCGGCGCCAGCCAGTGGCCGGGCTGCAGCCTGGCGATGCGTTCGAGCGCGCCGGCGAGTTGCTGCTGGTGCGCGGCGAGTTGCGCCTCGCCCGAGAGGTGCTGCAGCGTGCAGCCGCCACAGTGTCCGAAGTGCGGGCAGCGAGGCGCGCGCCGCTCGGGCGAGGCGCGCAGCACCTCGATCAGCTGCGCCTCGTCGAAGCGCGCCCTGGCGTGGGTCACGCGGCAGCGCACCTGTTCGCCCGGCAGTGCGCCGGCGATGAACACGGTCTTGCCGTCGCGCCGCGCCACGCCGCGGCCGTCGTGGCTGAGGCCTGATACCTCGAGCGGTGGTGGTGGTTTCATGCGTGTTGGCCCCTGACCCGGCGCGCATGTTAGCCCCTGGGGCGGCGCGCGCCCACGCGATTGCGCAATAATGCGCCGTTGCGCGTCCACTTGTTCGCTACACTGGGCACCGCTGCTGCATGTCGTCTCGCGGTGAACCGCCGGCACGGGCGCGGCGTACAGGGAAATCGAAAAACCACGACCGGATCGAGGAGAAAGCATGAACGCCGCCGTCAACGAGGATTCGCGTGCCGCCGATATCGCGCGCATGCACGAGTGCATCGCCGCGATGGTGCCGCGGCTGGAGGAGCGCGCGCCACGCACGCGGGCCGAGCGGCGCGTTCCCGACGAGACCTTCGCGGAACTGCGCGAGGCGGGTTTCTTCCGCCTGTTCCAGCCCGTGCGCTACGGCGGCCTGGAGGCGGACCCGCGCGAGTTCTTCCGCGCCCAGGCGACGCTCGCCGAAGGCTGCATGTCCTCGGCCTGGGCCGGGGGCATCGTGTCGGTGCACGCGTTCCAGCTGGCGCTGTTCGACGATCGCGCGCAGCAGGAAGTGTGGTCGAGCGCGAACGACCTGATCTCCTCGTCCTACGCGCCGATGGGCAAGGTCACGGTGGTGGAGGGCGGCTTTCGCCTCTCCGGGCGCTGGGGCTGGTCGAGCGGCAGCGGCCACTGCGACTGGGTGTTCCTCGGCGCGATCGTGCCCGACGACGGCTACCGCACCTTCCTGCTGCCGGCGAGCGATTACCGCATCGAGGACACCTGGCAGGCGATGGGCCTGCAGGGCACGGGCAGCAACGACGTCGTCGTCGAGGACATGTTCGTGCCCGAATACCGCACGCACCGCCAGATGGACGGCTTTCGGCTGGACAATCCGGGCAACCGCGTGAACACCGCGCCGCTGTATCGCATTCCGTGGGGCCAGCTGTTCGCGCGCACGGTATCGAACCCCGCGATCGGCGCCTCGCGCGCGGCGCTGCGGCTGTTCATCGCCGGCTGCCAGAACCGTTCCAGCAACGATCCGACCAAGCTCGCCGGCGACACCCACACGCAGGAGATCATCGCGCGCGCCGAGCTCGGCATCGCCGAGATCGACGCGCTGCTGTTCCGGGCGCTGGGCGACATGGTCGAGTGCGTGGAGGCGGGGCGCGAGATCCCGATGGCCTCGCGGGTGCGTTACCGCTACGAGGCCTCGCGCATCGTCGACAAGGCGGTGGCGATCGTCGGCGAGCTGTTCGCCAACGCCGGCGGGCGCTCGGTGTTCCTCGGCAGCCCGATCCAGCAGCGCTTCCTCGACGTGAACACGGCGCGCGCCCACGTCGCCAACAACCCGGTGCCGTTCTCGCGCAACCTCGGCGCGGTGCAACTCGGCATGGACAGCACGGACGTGTTCGTGTGAATCACTCCGCGGGCTGCATGCGCGGACGGTAGTCCCAGGCCGTGAGCCAGGTCGGGTCGAGGCGGATCGCGTACTCGTCATCGGCGCGGCTCATCAGCCAGGCGGCCAGCGCGGGGTTGCTGTCCCCGAGATAGCGCCCGATCAGGCGCTGCAGCAATGCGCCCGCGCCGTCGCGGGTGAGCAGGGCGCGTGCCTGCCCGCGCACGCCGCAGTAGGGCGGGTCGTTCAGCGCGATTTCGAAGGCGCAACGCGGATCGCGCTGCAGGAACGGCACGATGGCCGAGCTGGCATGGGTGGCGCACCACAGGCTGCCCTCGCGCGGCTCGAACCACAGCGAGTTCAGCAGCGGAAAGCCCTGGCCCGCGTTGCATGCCAGGCGCAGCGGTATGCGGCTGGCGCCCAGGAACGCGTCGATCTGGCGCTGGTCCCAGGCGCTGGTGGAACGGATACGCGGTGTGGTGCGGGATGTCACGATTCGACTCCTGTCATGATGCGATGCTGATTCTAGGCCAAGCGAGAATGCGCGGCGAGGCGCGGGAGCGTCCCGTTATACTGCGGCTCGCAATGTTTGCAGGGAGTTTGCCGTGACCGGATTTCTCGAGGCGCTGCGCACCGTTCCACGCGTGGATGCGGCGCAATGGGAGCAATTGTCGCTACCGACGCGCTGGGCCGTGGCCGCGCGCGCCTCGGTGCTGTTGATGACGTTCACGTCGGCGGCACTGGGCGGCCTGCTGGCGCTGCGCGAACCGGGATTCGACGCCGTGCTGTGGGTGCTTGCGCTCGTCGGCCTGCTGGCGGCCCACGCCACCAACAACCTGATCAACGACTACGTCGACTCGGCGCGTGGCGTCGATCGCGACAATTACTATCGCGCGCGCTACGGCACCCACGTGCTGGAGAACGGCCTGCTCAGCCGGCGCGCGATGCTCGGTTACATCGTCGCGACGGCGGCCGTGGCGCTGGCAGCGGGTGCGGCCGTGGTGTGGCTGCGCGGGGAGCTGAGCGTGCCGCTGATGCTGGCCGGCGCGTTCTTCGTGCTCTTTTACACCTGGCCACTGAAATATCTCGGGCTCGGCGAGCCCGCGGTGCTGGCGGTGTGGGGGCCGTTGATGACGGGCGGGGCGTATTACGTCGCCTGCGGCGCGTGGAGCTGGCCGGTGGCGCTGCTCGGCACCGTGTATGCGCTCGGTCCCACCACCGTGATCTTCGGCAAGCACATCGACAAGCTTCCCGCCGACGCGGCCAAGGGCATACGCACGCTGCCGGTGATCCTCGGCGATCGGCAGGCGCGGCTGTGGGTGATGGGGATGATCATCCTGGAATTCCTGCTGGTCGGCGCGCTGGTGCTCGCCAATGAATTCGCGTGGACACTGCTGCTGGTGCTGCTGAACGTGCCGGCGGCCAGGAAAACCATCGAAGTGCTTGGCGCGCCCAAGCCTGCCGAGCGTCCCGCCGACTACCCCGATGAGATCTGGCCGCTGTGGTTCGCCCACCACGCGTTCGTGCTCAACCGCCGCTTTTCCCTGCTCTTTCTCGCGGGCCTGCTGTCGGGGCTGCTGCTGGGCTGACCCGGCACGCGCCGGCGCTCATGGTGCGGCCGCCTTGCGCGCGCGCGGGCGCCGCCCCTGCAGCGCCCTGGCGCGGCTGCGCCCGAGCGCCTCGGCCGCCTGCTTGAGTTCGTCGAAGCTGGCCTGGATGCACTCGGTGTAGAAATCCGGGTCCGGCAGCATGTCGCGACAGGCGGTCACGGTCACCGAGATGCCGCCGTGGTAGCTCAGCACCGCATGGAACAGCCCCATGTGATCCAGCAGCGGTCCGCAGCCGGCGCTGCACAGCAGGCGCGCGCCGGCCATGTACAGCGGCACCTGCGGTCCCGGCACGTTCGAGATGATCGTGTTGATGGGCGAGGTGGCACCGGTCATCAGCATGGTCTGGCTCGCGGCGCGAAACCCGAGCGCCGCCACGCGCGGCGGGATCGTCTGCGTGAGGTCGGTCAGGGTGCGCGCGCCGATGGCACTGGAGTACTCCTTGGACGACATGCATTCGTCGTGCACCTGGTGCAGGCGCTCGAGCGGATCGGCGATGTCGGTGTAGATGGAGAGCGTCATCATGCTCACCAGGTTGCCGCCGCGGCCCTCCTCGGCCTGGGTGCGCACGTTGATGGGTGCGCCCGCGACCAGCGAGACGGGCGGCAGCTCGCCCTTGGCCTGCAGGTACTTGCGCAGCGCGCCGGCCACGATCGTCACGATGACGTCGTTCACGGTCGCCCCGGGCACCAGGTCCTTGATCGCCTTGACCTGCGCCAGCGGGAAGAAGCGCGCGTTGACCACGCGGTGTCCGCCGATACGCCCGTTGAAGCGCGTGTTGACGCGCTCGCGGATGTTGTGGAAGCGGTTTGCGCGCAGGCCCTCGCGCACGCGCCTGGCGGCCGGGATCAGGTTGCCCACGGTCTGCGCCAGGCGTGCCGGCTGGCGCAGGTTGTTCAGCCAGGCGCGCGCCAGCAGGCCGAGCTGCGTGGGTGGCGCATCGGGGTGCCACGGCGCCGTGCGCGTGGCATCGCGCGCCACGGCGCGCGGCTCGGTGTCATGGATGGCGCCGATGATCTCGGCGCCGGCAACGCCGTCGATCGCCGCGTGGTGCATCTTCAGGAACAGCGCGAAGGATCCCTTCGGCAGGCCCTCGATATGGTCCAGCCCCTCGATCACGTAGGCTTCCCACAACGGACGCGAGCGGTCGAGGATGCGTGCATGCAGGCGCGCGACCTGGATGCAGAGCTGGCGCCAGTCACCGGGCGCGGGCAGCGCGATGTGGCGCACGTGGAACTCGAGGTCGAAGTCCTCGGCCTCGACCCAGTACGGGTAGTCGAGGTCGAAGGGCACCTGCACCAGCTTGCGGCGAAAGATCGGCGCGAGGTGCAGCCGGCTCTCGAACAGGCGCAGGATGTCCTTGAAGCGCACGCTGCCGCCGGGCGCCGTGGAGGGGTCGTAGATCAGCAGCGGCGAGATGTGCAGCGGCGTGCGTTCGGTCTCCTGGGTGAGGAACAGGGTGTCGATGCCGGTCAGCTGCTGCATGGAAGGGCTCCGCGGGGAAATGACGCGCCCCGAGTATAGCGGTCGGCAGTGGCTGTTGTGAGCGTTACGGCTGGCGTGGATAATCGACCGGGAGCGGCTCGGGAGGAGCCGCGCCGGGGTTGCCGGCATCACGCGGTCCAGACACGGAGGTCTACGGCCATGATCGACATCAGGCTCAATTCGCGGCGCGCGATCATGCGCGTCAGTCTCATCGACCGGATCCAGGCGCAGGATTTCAGCGAGGCCGTGGCGCCCGCGGCGGAACGGCTGCGGGCGCGCCACGGGCGCATCGAGTTCCTGATCCTCGACGTGCGGCGCTTCCACGGCTGGGGCGCCGGGGGCACCTTCGCCGCACAGATCCGTTTCCTGCGCTGTTTCGGACGCAGCGTCGAGCGCGTTGCGGTGTTCGGCTCGCGGGCGTGGAACGGCGCGACGCCGGCGATCGCCGCGCTGTTCGTGGCGGCGGAGGTGCGCAGTTTCGCGCCGGGCCAGGGCTGGCTGATGCGCCGCTGGATGCGCGTGCGCAAGCGGCCCGCTTGAGCGGACTCAGCCCTTGGCCAGCGCGTCTGCGACCCAGCCGAGCATCTGGCCGTAGACGCCGCTCAGGATCTCCGCGGCCTGTTCGCCGCCGATGCCCTGCGCCTCGCCCGTCGCGCTCCAGTGCACGCGGCAGCGTCCGGCGCCGAGTTCCTCGACCCGCACCGTGGCGAGGTAGTCGGTGACCGGCATCGGGTTGCCGCGCGGGATCGAGTAGCTGAAGGTGCGGGCGGCGGTGTCGATGGATTCCAGCACCTCTTCGATCGGTGCGCCCAGGCCCGGCATGTGGATGTGGCGTTCCATGCCCGGGCCGCTGCCGCGCACCTCGACGCGCTCCATGCCCTGGCACCAGCCGATGTCGGCGAAATTGCCGAGGATGGCCCAGACGCGATCGCCCGGATGATCGAAATCGCGTTCCACATGCATGTTCACGTTGCTCATCGCGCCTCTTCTCCTGCGGGGTGTGACAGATATTTTTCCAGCGCGGCGATCATACCGTGCGTGAGGCGAGCCACCTCATCGTTTCGCATGATGAACGGCGGCATGGTGTAGACCAGTCGCCCGAAGGGCCGGATCCACACGCCCTCGGCGAGGAAGCGCTCGGTGATCGGGCCCATCGCGACCTCCTGCTCCATCTCGATCACGCCGATGGCGCCGAGCACGCGCACCTCGCGCACGCCGGGCAGAAGGGCCGCCGGCGCCAGCCCCGCGCGCAGGGCCGCTTCCAGGCGCGCGATCTCGCGCTGCCAGGGCTGCGAGAGCAGCAGCCGGGTGCTCGCCAGCGCCACCGCGCAGGCGAGCGGGTTGCCCATGAAGGTCGGACCGTGCATCAGCGCGCCGGCCTCGCCGCTGCAGACGATCCCGGCCACGTGCCCGCTCGTGAGCGTCGCGGCCAGCGAGAGGTAGCCGCCGGTCAGCGCCTTGCCGAGGCAGAGGATGTCGGGCGCGATGCCGGCGTGCTCGCAGGCGAAGAGCTTGCCGGTGCGCCCGAAGCCGGTGGCGATCTCGTCGGCGATCAGCAGCACCCCGTGCGCGTCGCACAGTGCGCGCACCCGGCGCAGGTAGTCCGCGGAGTAGAAGTGCATGCCGCCCGCGCCCTGCACGATGGGCTCGAGGATCACGGCCGCGATCTGCTCGCGGTGCTCGTCGAGCAGCGCCTCGAAGGCGGCGATGTCCGCGGCGCGCGCGGGCTTGCCGAAACCGCAGCCGGGGCGCGGCGCGAACAGCTGCCGGGGCAGCACGTCGCGGAACAGGTGGTGCATGCCGGTGACCGGATCGCATACCGACATCGCCATGAAGGTGTCGCCGTGGTAGCCCCCGGCCAGTGTCAGCAGGCGATTGCGCCCGGGTTGCCCCCGCGCCTGCCAGTACTGCAGCGCCATCTTGATCGCCACTTCCACCGCGACCGAGCCCGAGTCGCAGAGGAAAACGCGCTCGAGCTCGCCCGGCGTGATCGCCGCGAGCAGCGCGCACAGCTCGACGGCCGGCTCGTTGGTGAGCCCGCCGAACATCATGTGCGACATGCGCCCGAGCTGCGCGCTGACGGCGCGGTTCAGCACCGGGTGGTTGTAGCCGTGGATCGCGGCCCACCACGACGACATGCCGTCGAGCAGTTCGCGCCCGTCGGCGAGTTGCAGGCGCACGCCGCGCGCGCTGGCGACGGGGTAGACCGGCGGCGGATTCAGCGCCGAGGCGTAGGGATGCCAGGCGTGGCGGCGGTCGGCGGCCAGCAGTGCGGCGATCGCGTGCGGATCGCGCTGATCCGTCACGCGCTCATTCCCGTACCAGAGGCGCGAGCACCGGCAGCACGTTGGCGAGGATCAGCGGCTGCGCCGCGCCGGTGGGGTGGACGCCGTCGGTCTGCATCAGCGCCGGGTCGGTCGCGATGCCCTCGAGCAGGAACGGGACCAGCGCCGCGCCGGTCTGCGTGGCGAGCTCGCCGAACAGCGCGTGGAAGCCCTCGGCGTAGCGCGGGCCGTAGTTCGGCGGAATGCGCATGCCGAGCAGCAGCACGCGGGCGCCGGCGATGTGGGCGGCGTCGATCATCGTCGCGAGATTGGCGCGCGTGAGCGCGAGCGAAAAGCCGCGCAGGCCGTCGTTGCCGCCGAGCTCGAGCACCACGAGCCGCGGGCGGTGCTGTTGCAGCAGCGCGGGCAGGCGCGCCTTGCCGCCCTCGGTCGTTTCACCGCTGATGCTGGCGTTCACGACCTCGCAGCCGTCGAGCTCGGGGCGCAGCAGGTCGACCCAGCCGGCACCGGCGGGCACGCCGAGGCCGGCGCTGATCGAGTCGCCGAGCACCAGCACGCAGGCGGCATTGCCGCGCGCGGGAAGCGTGGCGAATAATGCCGAGGCACACAGGAACAGGAGCGCAAGCAGTCGTCTGCTGATCATGAAACCACTGATAGTTGCCAGCAATGTCGGAAAGGAAGTCGTCACCGCGGAGGGCGCGCTCGGCATCTTGGAAGGGATCAGTCTCGAAATCAACCCGGGCGAGGCGGTCGCGATCGTCGGCGCCTCGGGATCCGGCAAGTCGACGCTGCTCGGGCTGCTGGCCGGACTGGACCTGCCCAGTAGCGGCAGCATCCGCATCGACGGCGAGGACATCACGCGCCTCGGCGAGGACGCGCGCGCGCGCCTGCGCGCGCGCATGGTCGGCTTCGTGTTCCAGTCTTTCCAGCTGCTGCCGGGCCTCACCGCGATCGAGAACGTGATGCTGCCGCTGGAAATCCGCGGCGATCGCGACGCGGCGGCGCGCGCGCGCGATTACCTCGGGCGCGTGGGCCTCGCGCAGCGACTGGGGCATTACCCGCGCCAGCTCTCCGGCGGCGAGCAGCAGCGCGTGGCGATCGCGCGCGCCTTCGCCTGCACGCCGCGCCTGCTGTTCGCCGACGAGCCGACCGGCAACCTGGATGCCGCCACCGGCGCGCGCGTGATCGACCTGATCTTCGCGCTGCAGGCCGAGCAGGGCGCGACACTGGTGCTGGTCACGCACGACGAGCGGCTCGCCGCGCGCTGCGCGCGGCGTCTCACGCTCGATGGCGGGCGCCTGCGCGACGCCGTGGCGGCACTCACATGCTGAGGCTGGCGCTGAGGCTGTTCTGGCGCGACTGGCGCGGCGGCGAGCTCGGCGTGCTGCTCGCCGCGCTGGTGCTCGCGGTGGGCATCGTGAGCACGCTCGGGCTGTTCATCGACCGCCTGCAGCGCGCCGTGGAGTTGCGCAGCGCCACCTTCATCGCCGGTGACCTGGTGCTGCAGTCGCCGCGCCCGGTTCCCGCCGACTGGATCGAGGCGGCGCGCGCCGCCGGCCTGCGCGAGGCCGAGGTGCTGCGCTTCTCGACGATGGTGTTCCGCGGGGATGCCATGCAGCTGGTGTCGGTGAAGGCCGTGGGCGAGGGCTACCCGCTGCTCGGGCGCGTCGGCATCGGCGCATCGCCCGAGGGAGCGCTCGAGGAGCGCGATCGCGGGCCTCCCGCCGGCGAGGTCTGGGTTGATGCGCGACTGCTGCCCGCGCTCGGGATTGCGCTAGGTGAGCGCATCGGGCTCGGCGCGACGGAGCTTCGAGTCGGCGCGATCCTGAGGAAGGAGCCCGATGGCGGCGGCAGCCTGGTCGCGATGGGCCCGCGGCTGATGATGAACCTTGCGGACATCGGCGCGGCCGGGGTGCTGCAGCCGGGCAGCCGCGTGCAGTACGCCTACCTGTTTGCCGGCGAGGCCGCGCGCGTCGCCGCCTGGCGTGCCGGCATCGAAGCCGGGTTGTTGCCAGGGCAGCGCTTCGTGACGGTCGAGGAGGGCCAGCCGCGCGTCGCGCGCGCGCTCGGTCGGGCCGAGTCCTTCCTGATGCTGGCCGGGTCGCTCGGCGTGGTGCTGGCGGGCATCGCGCTGGCGATGGCGGCGAGCCGCTACACCGAGCGCCACGCCGATTACGTCGCCATCCTGAAGACGCTGGGCCTGACCGCTGGCGCGATCCGCGCGCTCTACGCCGGCAACCTGCTGCTGCTCGCGCTCGCCGGGATCGCGCTCGGCTGGCTCTGCGCCTGGGTGCTGCAGGCCGCGGTGTTCGCGGTGCTCGGCGACCTGCTCGGGATGGAGCTGCCGGCGGCGGGGACGCGGGCATTGTGGCTGGGCGCGGGCACCGGCGCGCTCAGCCTGCTCGGGCTCGCGACACCGCCGCTGCTCGCGATGGCGGGCGCTTCGCCACTCGGCGTGCTGCGCCGCGAGCGCACGCCGGGGGCCCCGCGCGCCGCGGTGTACGCGAGCGGCCTCGCGGCCCTGGCACTGCTGCTGTATTGGTACAGCGGGGACTGGCGGCTCGGCCTGCTGGTGCTCGGCTGCCTGCTGGCGAGCGCCGCGCTCGTGGGCTCCTTCAGCTACCTGCTGCTGCGCCGGGCGCGCCTGCCCGGCATGCAGGCGCAGGGAATGCTGCGCCTCGCCTTCGCCGCGCTGCAACGGCATGCGGCGTTGAACGCGCTGCAGACGCTGGTGTTCGCGCTCAGCCTGATGCTCGCGCTGGTCATGGTGCTGGTGCGCGGGGCATTGATCGATGACTGGCAGCGCGAGCTGCCGCCGCGCACGCCGAACCATTTCCTGGTGAATATCGCGCCGTCGCAGCTCGAGCGGCTCGGGGAATTCCTGGCCGGGCGGGGCATCACGCACGCCGGGCTCTACCCGATGGTGCCCGGGCGCATCGCGGCGGTGAACGGCGCGCCGCCGCGGGTGGAGGACGGCGAGGAGCTGAACCTCGATCGCGAGTTCAACCTCACGTGGTCCGACACGCTGCCCGCGGAGAACCGCATCAGCGCCGGGCGCTGGTGGGGAGCGCAGGGCGGCGACGAGGTCTCGGTGGAGGCGGGGGTGGCGCGCGCGCTGGGACTGGCGCTCGGCGACCGGCTCACGGTGCAGGTGGGCGCGGAGCGCTTCGAGGTCACGCTGAGCAGCATCCGCGAGCTCGACTGGGACACCATGCGCCCGAATTTCTTCCTGGTATTCCCGCGCCGGGTGCTGGAGAAGCAGGCCGGCATGTGGATCACCAGCTTTTACCTGGAGCCCGATCGCAAGCTGGTGCTGAACGAGCTGGTGCGCGAGTTCCCCACGGTGTCCGTGCTGGAGATGGACGCGATCCTGGCTCAGCTGCGCGGTATCACCGCGCAGCTCGCGCTGGCGGTGGAACTGGTGCTGGCGCTGCTGGTGATCGCCGGCGCGCTGGTGATGGTCGCCAGCGTGCAGGCGGGGCTCGATGCGCGCTTTCGCGAGAGCGCGATCCTGCGCGCGCTCGGCGCCGGACGGCGGCTGGTGCTCGGCAGCCTGATCGCGGAATTCGCGCTGCTCGGGATGTTCGCCGGCACCCTGGCAGCGGCGGGCGCGGAAACGGTGGCGTGGCTGGTGCAGACGCGGCTGATGGACCTGGCGTTTCGCGTGCACCCGCTGCTCTGGCTGCTGGGGCCGCTCGCGGGTGCGGTGATTGCCGCGTTGCTCGGCGTGTTCACCTGCCGTCGCGTGGTGGACACGCCACCGGTGGTGGTGCTGCGCGAGCTGGCCTGATCAGCGTCGCACGGTTTCGCGGCGCTGCTGGCGCTGCGTGAGCACGAGGTACTGCTCGAGCTGCCTGGCGCTGGCCGGAGCAAGGTTGTCGAGGCGCGCGCCGACCACGGTGTGGCGGTGCGGCTGCTTGCGGAACTCGAAGCTGCGCGCCTCGAGATCGCAGCCGATATCGGGCTGCCCCGGGATGCTCAGCAGGCAGTTGCGCAGCAGCGGGCTCCCGCGCAGGCTGTCGCTCAGGTTGCCCTGGCAGCTGAAGCCGAGGCCGTTCTGCGACAGGTTCAGCACGGTGCAGAGCAGGCGCTCGCCGTCGGGGCCGCGGATGCGCAGGCGCACGCCGCTGTCGGCGTCGAGCGCCAGGCGGAAATGGGTGCGGCGCTGCTTGGCCTGCACGCTGTCGGGCAGCGCCAGGCGGTAGGCGGGCAGGCCGTCGATCTCGTCGATGCTGATGGACTTGACCCAGCTGTGGAAGCGCACCGGTATGCCGCGGCGCACGCTGCTGATCTCGACCTCGTCGCCGGGGGAGATGAAGTATTGTCCGTGCGCGGGGAACAGTTCGTCGATCAGCACGTAGCGCTCGTGCGGGTCCACCTTGAGGATCAGGCTCTGGTAGACGCTGTCGGCGCGCCCGGGGAAGCGCACGTCGACGAAGCTGCGCTCCTCCACCATCTGCTGCAGGCGGATCACGGTCTGCTCGAAGCCCGCGCGCGACTCGGGATCCTGGGGCTCTGCTTCCGCGGGCTTGCGCCTTCCCAGCAATCCGCTGAACAGCTTTCTCAGTCCGTCTACGGTCATGCGTTTCGCCATCGGTTCGAGCGCGGCGGGGGGACGGGCACGGGGACGCGAGCGGCTCCCGTGCCCGGGCCGGTCAGGGCAGCAGGTGAGCGACTGCGTCGCGCTCCTCGGTGAGCTCCTGTTCGGTGGCCTGCATTTTCGCGCGCGAGAAATCGTTGATCTCCGCGCCCTGCACGATCTGCCAGTCGCCGTCCTTGCACACGCAGGGGAAGGAGTAGATCAGGCCCTGCGCGATGCCGTAGCTGCCGTCGCTGTAGACGCCCATGCTGACCCAGTCGCCGGGCGCGGTGCCCAGCGCCCACGTGCGCATGTGGTCGATGGCGGCATTGGCCGCCGATGCCGCGCTGGAGGCGCCGCGCGCCTTGATCACGGCGGCGCCGCGCTGCTGCACCGACGGGATGAAGTCGTTCTCGTACCAGCCGCGGTCGACCAGCTCGATGGCCGCCTTGCCGTTGACCTTCGCGTTGTACAGGTCGGGGTACTGCGTCGAGGAGTGGTTGCCCCAGATCGTCATGTGCGTGACCGCGGTGACCGGGTTGCCGGTCTTGTTCGCCAGTTGCGTGATGGCGCGGTTGTGGTCGAGGCGCGTCATCGCGGTGAACTGGCGCGGGTTGATGTCCGGCGCGTTGCGCTGGGCGATCAGCGCATTGGTGTTGGCCGGGTTGCCGACCACGAGGATGCGGATGTCGCGCGCGGCGGCGGCGTTGATTGCCTTGCCCTGCACCGAGAAGATCGCGGCGTTGGCTTCGAGCAGGTCCTTGCGCTCCATGCCCGGGCCGCGCGGACGCGCGCCCACCAGCAGCGCGTACTGCGCGTCGGCGAAGGCTTCCTCGGGCTTGTCGGTGCACACCGTGCCCGCCAGCAGCGGGAAGGCGCAGTCCTCGAGCTCCATCGCCACGCCGCGCAGTGCGTCGAGCGCGGGCGTGATTTCCAGCATGTGCAGGATCACCGGCTGGTCGGGGCCGAGCATCGCGCCCGAGGCGATACGGAACAGCAGGCTGTAGCTGATCTGGCCGGCGGCGCCGGTGACGGTTACGCGAACGGGCTTTTTCATCTCGGGGGTTCCTGTCGACTGGGAGGGAAAACGGCGGCCGGGCCGCACGCGGAGGGCGCCGATTGTAGCGCCTGGCCCCACCTGAGCCAACACG
>DAORUQ010000023.1:18401-25909 GCA_035433265.1 Pseudomonadales bacterium
CCAGCACCCAGGAGATGCCCCGTGGCCCCCGCGGACCCGCGCAAGAGCCGCACCGAGTTCAACAAGCTGCAGAAGCGCCTGCGGCGCAATGTCGGCCGCGCGATCGAGGACTACAACATGATCGAGGCGGGCGATCGCGTGATGGTCTGCCTCTCGGGGGGCAAGGACTCCTACGGGATGCTCGACATCCTGCTGAACCTGCAGCGCACGGCGCCGGTCCCCTTCGAGCTGGTCGCGGTCAATCTCGACCAGAAGCAGCCCGGATTCCCCGAGGACGTGCTGCCGCGCTACCTGGAATCCGTCGGCATCGAGTTCCACATCCTCGAGCGCGACACCTACAGCATCGTGAAGTCGGTGATCCCCGAGGGCAAGACCACCTGCGGGCTTTGCTCGCGCCTGCGCCGCGGCAACCTCTACAGCTTCGCGCGCGAGATCGGCGCCACCCGGATCGCGCTCGGGCACCATCGCGACGACATCATCGAGACGCTCTTCCTCAACATGTTCTTCAACGGCAAGCTGAAGGCCATGCCCCCGAAGCTGCTCAGCGACGACGGCGACAACGTGGTGATCCGTCCGCTCGCCTACTGCACGGAGGAAGATCTCGCCGAGTACGCGGCGTGCCGCGGCTTCCCGATCATCCCCTGCAACCTCTGCGGCTCGCAGGAGAACCTGCAGCGCCAGGCGGTCAAGGAGATGCTGCGCGACTGGGAACGCAAGTACCCCGGACGCATCGAGTCGATCTTCGCCTCGATCGCCAATGTCGCGCCCTCGCAGCTCGCCGACACCACGCTGTTCGATTTCGCCTCCCTGCGCGCACGCCCGCGCGTCGATGCCCTGATCCGCGCCGTCAACGTCGGCTGAGCGGGCGCACTGCGTGTCAACGCGGGTGTCGCGGCGCCGCGTCGGCTGGCCCGGAAAATGCTTGTGCTGATTCGAACCTTGATCCCGCGCTGATTCCGTCAATTTCCCGTCGCCCGGTCCGATGACCGTGGCATGGCGGGTGCGGATCGGGCCGGGTCGGCAGCCGGCAGGAGGGCGCGATGGTCGAGCGAGCGGATATCACCCAGGTCCTGGCGCAGATGCGCGCCATCCAGGCGCAGATGCAACGCCCCCTGCACGAGGTGGCGCCCGGGCGCATAGAGCCCGGTCAGCTCGCGCGCCCGCAGTCCCCGGCGCCGGCCTTCGGCGAGCTGTTCAGCCAGGCCATCGACAGCGTCAACGCCGTGCAGCAGCAGGCCAACACGCTGCGCGAGGGTTACGAGCTCGGCCAGCCAGGCGTGAGTCTCACGCAGGTCATGGTCGCGGCGGAAAAATCCAGCGTCGCCTTCGAGGCCATGACGCAGGTGCGCAACAAGCTGGTCGATGCGTACAAGGAAATCATGAACATGCCGGTCTGATGCCGGTCTACGCGCAGGGGGCCTGAGGGGGCATGGCAGATACCGAACAGGACGCCGGTTCGCAGTTGCCGGCGGTGGCGGGGGGTGGCGCCGGCGGCAGCGCCGCGTACGTGGCGCCGCTCAATCCCTATGTCGCCGGCATTGCCGGCCTGTCGATTCCGCGGCAGGTGGGCGTGATCGTCGGCCTGGCGGCCAGCGTGGCGCTGGCGGTGTGGCTGGTGCTGTGGACACAGGGCTCCGACATGCGCCCGCTCTACGGCAGCCTGGAGAACCTCGATGGTGCCGCGGTGGTCGGGGTGCTCGAGTCCAACGGGATCCGTTATCGCATCGACGAGAACAGTGGCGCGCTGCTGGTCGAGTCCGCGCGCTTCCACGATGCGCGCCTGCTGCTCGCCGAGGCCGGGATGCCGAACCAGCGCGCGGTCGGCTTCGAGATGCTCGACAAGGAGCAGGGCATCGGCACCAGCCAGTTCATGGAAACCGCGCGCTATCGCCACAGCCTCGAAGGCGAGCTCGCGCGCACCATCGGCAGCATCGCCAGCGTGCGCGCCGCGCGCGTGCACCTCGCGATTCCCGAGCGGTCCGCGTTCGTGCGCGACCAGCGCCGGCCCAGCGCCTCGGTGCTGCTCGAGCTGCAGCCCGGGCGAACGCTGCAGGAAGGGCAGGTGCGCGCGATCGGCAACCTCGTCGCCTCCAGCGTGCCGGATCTCGATCTCGCGGATGTCACCATCGTGGACCAGAAGGGCAAGCTGGTGTCGAACTTCGGCGACGACCCCGAGGCGGTGGCCGCCACCAGGCAGCTCGCCTACACCGCGAAGCTCGAGGACCAGCTGGTGCAGCGCGTGCACCGCATCCTCGATCCCATCGTCGGCGGCGGGCGCTACAAGGCCGAAGTGACGGCCGACGTGGATTTCACCGCGGTCGAGCAGACCGACGAGATCTACAATCCCGATCTTCCCGCGCTGCGCAGCGAGCGGCGACTCGACGAGCAGCGCGTCCCCGGCGATGCCGGCGCGGGCATTCCGGGCGCGCTCAGCAACCAGCCCCCCGTTGCGGGCGCCGCACCCGAGGTGGTGACTGCCGCGCCGGCCGGGGAGCCCGCGGCCCCGGCGGCGCCGCGCAACGTGCGCACCGAGTCGACGCGCAATTACGAGGTCGACCGCTCGCTCAGCCACACCCGCCACCAGGTGGGCAACGTGCGCCGGCTCACGGTGGCCGTGGTGCTGGACGATCGCGTGCGCGTGAACGCCGACAGCGGCGAGCGCGAGAACCTGCCGTGGGACGATGCCGCGCTCGAGCGCGTGACGACGCTGGTGCGCGATGCCGTCGGCTACGATCCGGCGCGCGGCGACAGCGTCAACGTGGTGAACGCGGCCTTCTTCGACCTGCCGGCGACGGAGTCGGAGCTGGAGGCGGTACCGTTCTGGCAGCAGGACTGGTTCCTCCCGGTGGTGCGCCAGGTGCTGGCGGCGCTGCTGGTGCTGGCGGTGCTGCTCGCGGTGGTGCGGCCCGTGCTACGCTCGCTCAGCAGCAACGTGAAGCAGTTGCGCGCGCTCGAGGACCGCCATCGCGAGGAGCGGGTGCGGCTTGAGGCGACGACGCAGCAGCGGGTGAGCGAGGGGCAGGGCGAGGCGCTGCTGCTCGCGGCCCCGGGACGCGAATACCGGGCGCGGTTGTCGGCGGTGCAGTCGATGGTCGAGAGCGACGCCGAGCGCGTGGCACAGGTGGTGCGCAAGTGGGTGCGTGACAGTGAGTGAGGAAAAGGCCGGTATCGAGCACCTCAAGCCCATCGAGCAGGCGGCGATCTTGCTGCTGTCGGTCGGCGAGTCGAACGCCGCGAGCATCATGCGCCACCTCACGCCGAAGGAATTGCAGAAGGTCGGCGCGCAGATGGCGAACATGAGCGACGTGAAATCCGCGGACGTGGCGCTGGTGATGGAGCAGGTGCTGGTCGAGGCGGGGGCGGCCACGGGGCTCGGCGTGGGCACCGAAACCTATATCCGCAACGTGCTGATCGAGGCGCTCGGCGAGGAGCGTGCCGCCACGGTGATCGACCACATCCTGATGAGCGACAAGACCAAGGGTCTCGAGGGACTGCGCTGGATGAATCCCAAGCTGGTCGCGAACACGATCCGTGGCGAGCACCCCCAGATCCAGGCCGTGATCCTGTCGTATCTGTATCCCGACCAGGCCGCCGAGGTCCTGGCGCAATTCCCGGACAAGGCGCGCACCGACCTGCTGATGCGCATCGCCACGATGGAGACCGTGAACGCCTCGGCGTTGCAGGAGCTGAACAAGATCGTCGAGGGCGAGCTCACCGGTTCGGGCCTGCCGCAGGGACATTTCCTCGGCGGCGTGAAGTTCGCCGCCGAGATCATGAACAACTTCGAGAGCGCGGCCGAACAGCAGCTGATGGACCACATCAAGGAGGCGGACGAGTCGCTGGGCAACAAGATCCAGGACCTGATGTTCGTTTTCGACGACCTCAAGAACGTCGACGACCAGGGCATCCAGGCGCTGCTGCGCGAGGTGTCGTCCGACGTGCTGGTGCTGGCGCTGAAGGCCGCCGACGACGAGCTCAAGAAGAAGATCTTCGGCAACATGTCCAAGCGCGCCGGCGAGTTGCTGCGCGACGATCTCGAGGCCAAGGGGCCGGTGCGCGTCAGCGATGTCGAGAACGCGCAGCGCGAGATCCTCGCGGTGGCGCGGCGCATGGCCGATGCCGGTGAGATCACGCTCGGCGCCAGCGCCGAGGCGATGATATGACCGTGGTGCGCCCGGAGGCGTGCCGGTGAGCCAGCAACGACGCATTCCTGCCCGCAACGGCGCTTCCTACGCGGCGTGGACCCTGCCCGCGGTCACCGAGGGCGTGGTGCTCAGGGCCGAGAGCGCCGCTGGGCGGCGTATCGACGCCGGCTCGGCACCGGCCGAGATGGTGCGCGGGGAGTCCTTCCAGCGCGAGCTCGAGGAGAACATCAGGGCTGGGCGCTATGCGCGCGGGGTGAGCGCGGCCGAGCTCGAGGCCATCGTGCGCCAGGCCGCGGAGGAAGGGCGCCGCGAAGGTTACGACGAGGGCTATGCGCGCGGCCAGGAGCAGGGCTACGAGGCCGGCCACACCGAAGGCCTGGCAGCGGGACGCAAGTACCTGGAGGAGGCGGCGGGGCGCTTCGCCGGGCTGCTCGAGAGCCTGCACCGGCCGCTGCTCGGACAGGAACAGGAGCTGCGCGAGGCCGTGCTGGAAGTGTCGGCGCAGATCGCGCGGGCGGTGATCCGCGCCGAGCTGGCGATCCAGCCGCAGAGCGTCGCGCACGTGATCGAGGAGGCGCTGGCGGCGCTGCCGCTCGGCGCGCGCAACGTGCGGGTGTATGTCAGTGCCGCCGACCGCGCCCTGCTGGAGGACTTCGGCGCCGGCGAGGCGGTGCCGGCACTGCTCGTCGATGCAACGCTGGCGCCCGGCGATTGCCGCGTCGAGTCTGCCGAGTCGCTCGTGGATTTTCGCCAGTCGGCGCGCCTCGGCGCGATTCTCGAACAGTTCCTCGGCCGCACCGGCGCGGCTGCCGGGGGCGCATGAGCGAGAGTGCGCTCGCGCAGTTCGTGCGTGCCGCCGGGCGGCGGATCCGCCATGACTGCGCCGCGGTCGCCGAGGGCACGCTGACCCGCGTGGTCGGCATGACGCTGGAGGCAACGGGATTGAACTGCGCGCTCGGCCAGCGTTGCCTGATCCGTGCGCCCGGCGTGCCCCCCGTGCAGGCCGAGGTGGTCGGTTTCAACGGCGAGCGCGTGTTCCTGATGCCCGCGGCGCGGGTCACCGGGCTGCGCCCGGGCCTGCGCGTGCGACCCGTCGCGGAAGCCGCCGAGTCGCCGGGCGGCGACGGGCTGCTCGGGCGCGTGCTCGACGGTTCGGGCGAACCGATCGACGGGCACGGCCCGCTCAGGGAGGTGCATTACACCGCGCTCGACGGGCGTCCCATCAATCCCCTGCACCGCGCGCCCATTCGCCGCCCGCTCGACGTGGGCGTGCGTTCGATCAACGCCCTGCTGACCGTCGGGCGTGGCCAGCGGCTCGGTATCTTCGCCGGCAGCGGCGTGGGCAAGAGCATGCTGCTCGGCATGATGACGCGTTTCACGGAGGCCGACGTCACGGTGGTCGGGCTGGTCGGCGAGCGCGGTCGCGAGGCGCGCGAGTTCATCGAGGACATCCTCGGCGAGGAGGGCATGCGCCGCGCCGTGGTCGTGGTCTCGCCCGCCGACGACGCGCCGCTGATGCGCATGCGCTGCGCGCGGCTGGCGACGCGCATCGCCGAGGATTTTCGCGATCGCGGCCGCGACGTGCTGCTGCTGATGGATTCGCTGACACGTTACGCGCAGGCGCAGCGCGAGATCGGGCTCGCGGTCGGCGAGCCGCCGGCGACGCGCGGCTACCCGCCCTCGGTGTTCGCGCGCATTCCCGACCTGGTCGAGCGCGCCGGCAACAGCGAGGAGGGGCGCGGCTCGATCACGGCCTTCTACACGGTGCTCGCCGAGGGCGACGACCTGCAGGATCCGGTTGCCGACGCCGCGCGTGCGATTCTCGATGGCCACGTGGTGCTGTCTCGGGCGCTGGCCGAGGAAGGACAATATCCGGCGGTCGATGTCGAGGCCTCGATCTCGCGCGCCATGCCGGCGATCACGACACCGGCGCACCGGCAGGTGGCGCAGGAGTTCAAGAAGCTGCACGCGCGCTTCCAGCAGAACCGCGACCTGATCAGCGTGGGCGCCTACGCGGCCGGCAGCGACGAGGACACGGACCGCGCGGTGGCGCGCATGCCCTCGATGCGCCGCTACCTGCAGCAGGCGCTGGACGAACGGGTCAGCTTCGACGCCAGCGTCGCGCAGCTCGACGCGCTGTTCAACTCCGGCACGGAAGCGCGCGCCGCGCCGCCCGCAACGCGTCGCATCCTGCGGCCCGCTGCCGAGGCGCAGGGCAGCGCCCCGTGAAGCGTTCCCAGCGCCTGCAGACGCTGGTGCAGCTGGTGCAGCTCGCCGAGCGCGGCGCGCGCGAGCGCCTGGCGCAGGCCAACCGCGAGCTGCTGCGGCGCGAGCAGCAGCAGCAACAGCTGGAATCCTACGAACAGGAATACGCCACTCGCTGGCTCGAAAGCGGTCGCCAGGGCATTGCCGGGGCGCAACTGGCGCAGCTCGGCGCGTTCCGCGCCAGCCTCGCCGGCTCGCTGGCGATCCAGGAGCGCGCGGTTGGCACCGCGCGCGAGCAGTCCGTGCTGAGTGCCGCGCAGTGGCGCGCGGTGCGCAACCGCCAGCGCATGTTCGAGGATCTCGCCGCGCGGGCGCGCGCCGACGAGGAGCGCGAGGCCGCCCGGCGCCTGCAGAAGCTGATGGACGACCTGCCGCGGCGCATCGATCCCCTGGACGCGGAGCCCGGGACGTAAGGGACGCTGGCGCGGCGGTTGCATAGGTCCGTCCAACGCGTGGCGCGCCCGGAGACCGACGATGCCCCCAGCTGTCCTGATTCCTGCCGTATTGTCGTTGCCTGTCGCGGGCGATGTGCGCGCGCCATCCCCGGCGGGTCCTGCCCGCATGGCGGCCAACGGCGCGGATCCCGACGCAGCGCAGGAGTTCGGGCGCGCGCTCGATGAGGCCATGCAGAATCCCGGCAAGGCTTCCGTGCCGCGCAGCAGCGCGCCTGCAGAGCGCGAACACGACGCGCCCGACGGCGTGCCGGTCGCCGTGGCGCCCGTCATTGCCGTACCGACGCTGGCGCCGGCGCCCGCGGCCGCGGCCGAGGCGACGGTGGGTTCCTTGCCGGAGTCCGGTCCTGGCGCTGCCAGCGGCGCCGCCGGCGCACACATGGCGCCGCCGCCGCAGGCGCCGGTGGGCAAGACCTTGCCGATCGTCGACCAGGCATTGCCGCGTACCGCGCCGGCGGCGCCCGTGCCCGCGGCTCCCATGCTCACACCGCCGTTGCCAGCGCAGCCCACGGCGGCGGTTGCGAGCACGACCCCGCAAGCCAGTGCCGCCACGCCATCTGCGCTGATGCCCAGCGCTGCCGGGGCGGCGCTCCCGGCGACGGATGGCAGGGCGACCCGGGAGCTGGCGCCGGGGCTGCTCGAGGCA
>DAORUQ010000024.1:0-25615 GCA_035433265.1 Pseudomonadales bacterium
CCCACGGCGCCACCGGCAAGGGCAACGACCAGGTGCGCTTCGAGCTCGGCGCCTACGCGCTGATGCCGGGCGTGCGCGTGATCGCGCCGTGGCGCGAATGGGACCTCACCTCGCGCGAGACGCTGCTGAGCTATTGCGAGACGCACAACATCCCGGTCGAGATGAAGCGCGGCAAGAAATCGCCCTACTCGATGGATGCCAACCTGCTGCACATCTCCTACGAGGGCGGCGGTCTCGAGGACCCGTACTGGGAGCCGGAGGAAGACATGTGGCGCTGGTCGGTGGCGCCCGAGGCCGCACCCGACAAGCCCACCTACATCGAGCTCGGTTTCCGCGCCGGTGACGTGGTCAGCGTCGACGGCCAGGCCATGAGCCCGGCCAGCGTGATGATCCACCTGAACCAGGTAGCCGGCGCCAACGGTGTCGGCCGCCTCGACCTGGTCGAGAACCGTTACGTGGGCATGAAGTCGCGCGGCTGCTACGAGACGCCGGCCGGCACCGTGATCCTGAAGGCGCACCGTGCGATCGAGTCGCTGACGCTGGATCGCGAGGTCGCGCACCTGAAGGACGAGCTGATGCCGCGCTACGCGAGCCTGGTCTACACCGGCTACTGGTGGTCGCCCGAGCGCCACATGCTGCAGACCGCCATCGACCAGTCGCAGCAGTACGTGAACGGCACCGTGCGCCTGAAGCTCTACAAGGGCTCGGTGCAGGTCGTGGGCCGCAAGTCCGACGACAGCCTGTTCGACCCGCACATCGCGACCTTCGAGGACGATCGCGGCGCTTACAACCAGAAGGACGCCGAGGGCTTCATCCGACTCAATGCCCTGCGCATGCGCATCGCGGCCAACGCCGGACGCAAGCTCGGTTGATGGATCCCGCGGCGCTCGAACAGGAGGTCGCGCGCCGGCGCACCTTCGCGATCATCTCGCACCCGGACGCGGGCAAGACGACCATTACCGAAAAGCTGTTGCTGTTCGGCAACGCGATCCAGATGGCCGGCACCATCAAGGCGCGCAAGAGCGGTCGTCATGCCACCTCGGACTGGATGACGATGGAGCAGGAGCGCGGCATCTCCGTGACCTCCTCGGTGATGCAGTTCCCGTACCGCGAGCGCGTCGTGAACCTGCTCGACACGCCCGGTCACGAGGACTTCTCCGAGGACACCTACCGCACGCTCACCGCGGTGGATTCGGTGCTTATGGTGATCGACGCCGCCAAGGGTGTGGAGGACCGCACCATCAAGCTGATGGAAGTGTGCCGCCTGCGCGACACGCCGATCCTCGGGTTCATCAACAAGATGGACCGCGAGACGCGCGACCCCATCGAGGTGCTCGACGAGATCGAGTCGGTGCTCGGCATCAAGGCCGCGCCGGTCAACTGGCCGATCGGCTCGGGCAAGCGCTTCAAGGGCCTCTACGACCTGACGACCGACACCATCCACGTCTACCAGCAGGGCCAGGGCCACCGCATACCCGACGATGTGCGCATCCAGGGCATCGACAGCCCCGAGGCGGCGGCGCTGCTCGGCGACCTGCTCGACGAGCTGAAGATGCAGATCGAGCTGGTGCGCGGGGCGAGCCACGAATTCGATCATGCCGAATACCTCGCGGGCAGGATGACGCCGGTGTTCTTCGGCACGGCACTGGGCAATTTCGGCGTGCGCGAGATGCTGGATGCCTTCGTCGAGTGGGCGCCGGGCCCGGCGGCGCACGCGAGCGAGACGCGACGCGTCAAGGCCGCCGAGCAGCCCTTCAGCGGCTTCGTGTTCAAGATCCAGGCGAACATGGACCCGCGCCACCGCGACCGCATCGCCTTCCTGCGCGTGTGCTCCGGCGCCTACGAGCAGGGCATGAAGATGCGCCACGTGCGCATCGGCAAGGACGTGCGCGTCGCCGACGCCGTGACCTTCCTCGCCGGCGAGCGCTCGGCGACGGAGTTCGCCGTGGCCGGGGACATCATCGGCCTGCACAACCACGGCACGATCCAGATCGGCGACACCTTCAGCGAGGGTGAGGCGCTGAAGTTCACCGGCATCCCGCACTTCGCGCCGGAACTCTTCCAGCGTATCCGCCTGAAGGACCCGCTGAAACTCAAGCACCTGCAGAAGGGGCTGCAGCAACTCTCCGAGGAAGGCTCCACGCAGGTCTTCATGCCGTTGCGCAACAACGACCTGATCGTGGGCGCCGTGGGCACACTGCAGTTCGAGGTGGTGGCCTTCCGGCTGCGCGACGAGTACAAGGTCGACTGTGTCTACGAGCCGATCAACGTCTACACGGCGCGCTGGGTGGAGTGCGAGGACGCGCGCAAGCTCGAGGACTTCCGTGCCAAGGCCCACGACAACCTCGCGCTGGACGGCGGTGGCCACCTGGCCTATCTCGCGCCGACGCGCGTGAACCTCAGCCTCACCGAGGAACGCTGGCCCGACATCCGTTTCCGCGCCACGCGCGAGCACTGAAGCCGGGGGTCCGGCATCAGCCGGACAATTGTCCGGATGAATACGGAACTGCGCCGGAGTCCGGATGAATCCGGACCTACGCCAGCAGCGCCACGATCTTCTTCTCGATCGACTCCGGCGTGTCGGTGGGCGCGAAGCGCTCGACCACGTTGCCCTCGCGATCGACCAGGAACTTGGTGAAGTTCCACTTGATGGCTTCCGAGCCGAGCAACCCGGGCGCCTCTTTCTTCAGATACTTGTAGAGGGGGTCAGCGCCGGCGCCGTTGACCTCGATCTTGGCGAACATCGGGAACTTCACGTCGTACTTCAGCTGGCAGAATTCGAGGATCTCGGCGTCGCTGCCCGGATCCTGGTGGCCGAACTGGTTGCAGGGGAAGCCGAGTATCGCCAGACCCCTGGCGGCGTACTTGTCGTGCAGCGCCTCCAGCCCCTCGAACTGCGGCGTGAGCCCGCACTTGCTGGCGGTGTTCACGATCAGCAGGACCTTGCCGGCGTAGTCCTTCAATTTCTTCGGTTCGCCCTTCGAGGTCTTGCAGCTGAAGTCGTATATCGATGTCATGGTGTTCGCGCTCCCGCGTGGGTGGTCGGCACTTCCTGCCCCCAAAATGGACCAGGCGCATGCCGGGATCAGCCCGCATAATACGCCGGCAAGCCGCAGCCGGATCAAGCCGGCCGCAAGGTACACGACACTGGAGTCGAGTGACATGCCATCGCAAGCCCAGCCGCCCCGCACCTTCAGCACGGCACACCCCGAGGTCTACCGCTTCCCGTTCCCGGCTTTCCCGAATGGCTGGTTCCCGCTGTGCTTCGCCGACGAGGTGATCCCCGGCAATGTGCTCCCGCTGCACCGCTTCGGCCGCGACCTGGTGGCCTGGCGCGACGGCGACGGCGCGGTGCGCGTGGCCGATGCGTACTGCCCGCATCTCGGTGCGCACCTGGGGCATGGCGGCACGGTGATCGACGGCGAACTGCGTTGTCCGTTTCATCACTGGCGCTACGACGGCAGCGGCGCCTGCGTGTTCGCGGCGGGCGCCAGGCGGCTGCCGCCCAATGCGAAGCTGCAGCTGTTGCCCGCGCTCGAGCGCAACCGCCTTGTCTTCGCCTGGCACGATGCCGCGGGGCGCGCGCCGGGCTACGAGATCGACCGCGTTCCCGAGATCGAGAGCGGCGGCTACCGCGAGGTGCGCCGCCACGTGTGGACCGTGCGCTCGCACCCGCAGGAAATGATGGAAAACGCGGTGGACATCACGCACTTCGAGGCCATGCACCGCTGGAAGGCCCACGCGATCGACTGGATCCCCGAGGGCCCGCGCTACCAGATGCGTATCAAGGTCGACAACAGCGGCGAGGGCTACCAGTCCGCGACCGCCGCGAATGCCGATGACGTGGTCTCGTACAACGTCGGGCCGGGTTTCAGCTACACGCGCTTCACGGGTCGGCTGCGCGCAATCTCGCTGAACCTCATGACCCCGACCGAGGCCGGCGTGGTCTACAACCCGCAATCGTTCTGGGTGGCGCCGGACATCGACGAGGCGCTGGCACAGGGCTGGGCCGAAGGCTTCCTGCGCGACTACGCCGATGACATCCCGGTGTGGGAGCACAAGGTGTTTCGCGCCACGCCGGCGCTGGCCGAGGTCGACGGACCGTTCGCGCGCTACCGGCGCTGGTACGCGCAGTTCTACGCCTGAGGTTGCCGCCGCTCGCGGCGGCGTGCCAGAATGCTGTACATCGGTACAGTTTCCGGCGGAGATCGCATGCTGGCGGGCGCATACGCATTCGTTGACCTCGAGACCACGGGCTGCAACCCGGTCTACGACCGCATCACCGAGATCGCGATCGTCAGCGTGCGCGACGGCGCGGTCACCGAGCGTTGGCAGCAGCTGCTCGATCCGGGCATGTCGATCCCCGAGGCGATCCAGTCGCTCACCGGCATCACGAACGCGATGGTCGCGGGGCAGCCGGCCTTCGAGGACGTGGCCGGGGAAGTGCAGCGGCGCCTGGAGGGCGTGACCTTCGTCGCGCACAACGCGCGCTTCGATCACGGCTTTCTGCGCAACGCGCTGAAGCGCTGCAACCTGACGCTGCGCGGGCCGGTGCTGTGCACCGTGAAGCTCTCGCGCCGGCTGTTCCCGCAGCACGCGCGCCACAATCTCGATGCCATCATCCAGCGCCATGGTCTGAGCTGTGCGGCGCGCCACCGCGCGCTGGGCGATGCCGAGGCGACCTGGCAGTTCGTGGCGCAGGTTGCGGCCTCGGGCATTGCGGACCTTGCGCAGCATATCGACACACTGACGCAGCGCCCCTCGCTGCCGGCGCGGCTGTCGTGGGAGGCGCTCGATGAGATCCCCGACACGCCGGGCGTCTACCTGTTCTACGACGAGCGCGATACGCCGCTGTACGTGGGCAAGAGCGTCAGGCTGCGCTCGCGCGTGCTGGCGCATTTCGCCGCCGATCACAGCAGCCATCGCGAGATGCAGATGGCGCAGCAGACCGCGCGCGTGGAGTGGCGCGAGTCGGCGGGCGAGCTCGGCGCGCTGCTGCGCGAGGCGCAGCTGGTGAAGGATCTGGCGCCGATCTACAACCGCCAGCTGCGCCGCCATGCCGCGCTGGTCTCGATCCGCTGGAACAATGAGGCCGACGGCATTCCGGAGATCGTCGGCGGCGGCGACATCGCCGGGGACGGACTCGCGCAACTCTACGGTTTGTTCCGCTCGAAGGCCCAGGCGAAGAAGGCACTGCTCGGGCTCGCCGATGAATACCGGCTGTGCCTGCGCCTTGTCGGGCTGGAAAAGCCGGCGCCGGGCACGTGTTTCCGCCACCAGGTGGGCAGGTGCGGCGGTGCCTGCGGTGGGCACGAGCCCCTGCTCGCGCACCAGACGCGGCTGGCGACGGCGCTGGCGAAGCTGAAGCTGGTGACCTGGCCATGGCGCGGTGCCATAGGCATCCGCGAGCAGCAGTCCGGCGGCGGACTCGAGGAACTGCACGTGGTCGACCGCTGGTGCTACCTCGGCACCTTCCGCAGCGAGGAGGAGCTGCGCGAGCGCGAGCCCCTCGCGCGCCGCCCCGCCTTCGACATGGACACCTACAAGCTGCTGGTGAAGCACCTGATGCGCAGCCGCCACCCGCAGGTGGTGCCGCTGCCGTCCGTGGGTCAGGCTTCAGCCTGACATTCCTGCCGGTCGGGCCTGTAGGTCGGGTTTCAACCCGGCAACGGTTCGGCAACGCCGAAACCGCCGCATCGCAGCACGCATCGACCCTTGGCCGTCGGCATGAAGGCCGACCCACAGGGCGATGCACCCGTCGGCATGAATGCCGACCTACACCGCGGTCGCAGGTGCCGCGAAGGCCTGTGCGAGCAGCTCGAAGGAGCGCAGCCGGTCGGCGAAGTGGAAGCTGTTGCACACCGCCATCACCTCGTCGGCGTGGAATTGTGTGGCGAGTTGCGTCACGCGCGCGCGGATCGTCTGCGCCGTGCCCACCGCGCGCACGCGCGAGACGCCCTGCACGAAGGCGTGCTCCTGGGGGCTGAATTCGTGGCGAGCGGCCTCCTCGGGCGAGCACATCGCGATCTCCCCGCGCTGCGTGAGGAAGCGGATGTAGGTGATGTCGGCCGCGCGCGTCATCGTCGCGGCGTGCGCCTCGTCGTCGGCGCAGAACGCGTTCATCGCGATCATCACGCGCGGTTCGGGTTGCGGCGGCGAGGGGCGGAAACGACTGCGGTACGCCTCGACGATGCGCGGGTCGAACTGCGGGTTGATGAACAGCGCCACCGCGTAGGGCAGCCCCAGTTCGGCCGCCAGCAGCGCGCTGTCGGGGCTGGTGCCCAGCACCCACACCGGGATCTGTCCGGCCGGCACCGGTCCCACGCGCGGGCGGAAGGCCGGGTTCCACAGCGCCTCGGTCAGTGTGCGCAGCAGCTGCGGGAAGCGCTCGAACTTCGGCCGCCCGTCGGCGGCGAGCGCGATCGCCGCGTTCATGTCCGCGCCCGGCGCGCGGCCCACGCCGAGGTCCACGCGGCCCGGGTACAGGTTCGAGAGCACCGCGAAGTTTTCCGCCACCTTGTAGGCGCTGTAGTGCGGCAGCATCACGCCGCCGGAGCCGATGCGGATCGTCGTCGTGGCAGCGCCGATCGCCGCCAGCAGCACCTCGGGCGAACTGCCCGCGATCACCGGCGAGTCGTGGTGCTCCGACACCCAGAAGCGCTCGTAGCCGAGTCGCTCGGCGTGGCCCGCCAGCGCGAGGGTTTCGGCAAAGGCCGCGCGCGCATCGCTGCCGGGGCGTACGATGGACTGGTCGAGGATGGAGAGCTGCATCGGCTGTCGAAGAAGAGATGGTAGCGACGGGTGGGCTCGAACCACCGACCCCAGCATTATGAATGCTGTGCTCTAACCGACTGAGCTACGTCGCCACGGGCCGCGAATTTTCCGCACTGGCCCCTATCGTGTCAATGGCCGGCGCGGTTCCGCGAGCGCGGGAAATTACCGTTTCGCGCGCTCAGACGTTGAAGCGGAAGTGGATCACGTCGCCATCCTGCACCACGTATTCCTTGCCTTCGAGGCGCCACTTCCCTGCGTCCTTCGCGCCCTGTTCGCCCTTGTACTGCACGAAATCGGCGTAGGCGATCACCTCGGCGCGGATGAAGCCCTTCTGGAAGTCGGTGTGGATCACGCCGGCCGCCTCGGGGGCCCTGGCGCCAACGCGCACGGTCCAGGCGCGCACTTCCTGCACGCCGGCGGTGAAGTAGGTCTGCAGGTTCAGCAGGCCGTAGCCGGCGCGGATCACGCGGTTCAGGCCGGGTTCCTCGAAGCCGAGCTCGGCGAGGAACTCGGCGCGTTCGTCTTCCTCCAGCTCTGCAATCTCGGACTCGAGCTTGTTGCAGATCGGCACCACCATCGCGCCTTCCGCGGCGGCGAACTTCTCGACCGCCTCGAGGTGCGGGTTGTTCTCGAAGCCGTCCTCGGCCACGTTGGCGATGTACATCGTCGGCTTGGCGGTGAGCAGGTTGAACTCGCGCAGCGTCGCCTTCTCGTCATCGGAGAGCGCCAGCGCGCGCGCCGGGAACCCTTCGTTCAGGTGCGGCACCAGTTTCTCCAGCAGGTCCTTCTGGCGGATCGCGTCCTTGTCGCCGCCCTTGGCGAAGCGGGTGACGCGCTGCAGCTGGCGCTCGGCGCTGTCGAGATCCGCGAGCGCAAGCTCGGTGTTGATCACCCCGATGTCGTTGACCGGGTCGATGCGGCTCGCGACGTGGATCACGTTGTCGTCGGCGAAGCAGCGCACCACGTGCGCGATGGCGTCGGTCTCGCGGATGTTGGCGAGGAACTGGTTGCCGAGGCCCTCGCCCTTCGAGGCGCCGGCCACCAGGCCCGCAATGTCCACGAACTCCATCGTGGTCGGCACGATGCGCTGCGGCTTCACGATCTCCGCGATGCGGTCCTGCCGGGGATCGGGTACCGGCACGATGCCGGTGTTCGGCTCGATGGTGCAGAACGGGAAGTTCGAGGCCGCGATGCCGGCGCGCGTCAGCGCGTTGAAGAGCGTGGACTTGCCGACGTTGGGCAGTCCGACGATGCCGCAGTTGAATCCCATGGTTATCCTGCCCTGAAACTGTTGAGTCGGTTCAATGCAATGGGCCAGTTGCCGCGCACGGCTTCCGGCAGTACGTGCAGCGCTTCCTCGATGCACAGATCGATCAGGCGCCGGTCCGCCGCCGAGGGCCGCGAGAGCACGTGCGGCGAGACCTGCTCGCGCGCGCCCGGGTGGCCGATGCCGATCCGCAGGCGGTGGAAGGCGCGGTTGTTGCCCAGCGCGGCGATGATGTCGCGCAGGCCGTTGTGGCCGCCGTGGCCGCCGTCGAACTTGAAGCGCACTTCGCCCGGCGGCAGGTCGAGCTCGTCGTAGGCAACGAGCAGTTGCTCCGGCGCGAGCTTGAAGAAATTCAGCGCAGGCCCCACGGCCTGTCCGCTGCGATTCATCCAGGTCGTCGGCACCAGCAGACGCACGTCCTGGCCGGCGAGTTGCACGCGAGCCGTGAGACCGTGGAATCGCGTCTCCGGCTTCAGCGTCACGCCGCACTGCGCGGCCAGCGCGCTCACGAAATCGGCTCCCGCGTTGTGGCGGGTGCGATGGTATTCGGGTCCGGGATTGCCCAGGCCGACGATGAGGGCGAGAGGCGTGCTCACCTGGGTCAGGGGGGGAACGAGGCTGCCCGGGAGGGCAGCCTCGCGCACCGGATCAGGATGCGGTTTCCTCGGCAGCGCCGCCCTTCGGCGCCAGTACCGTGGCCACCGGCAGGTCGTGCTCGGGGCCATGGGACAGCTCGACGCTCTCGACGCCCGCGGGCAGCTTGAGGTCGGAGAGGTGCACCGAGTCGCCGACCTCGCAGGAAAGCATGTCGACTTCGATGAATTCGGGCAGATCCTGCGGCAGGCAGCTCACGTACACTTCCACGGCGTTGTGCTGGATCATGCCGCCCTGGTCCTTCACGCCACGGCACTTCTCCTGGTTGATGAAGTGCAGGGGGATGTGGACGTGGAGCTTGCGGTCGCGGCTCACGCGCTGGAAGTCCGCGTGCAGGATGCGCGGGCGCGCCGGGTGGCGCTGCAGGTCCTTCAGGATCACTTCCTCGGCGCCGCCATCGAGCTTCAGCGTGATCAGGTGCGAGAAGAACGCCTCGTTCTCCAGCGCCTTCACCAGCTCGCGGTGCGAGAGCGAGATGTTGCTCGGGTTCTTGGTGCCGCCGTAAACGATCGCGGGCACCAGGTCGTCGTTACGCAGGCGGCGGCTCGCACCTTTCCCCACGTCGCCGCGTGCTACGGCATTCAGTACAAATTCGCCAGACATGGTCTGTACTCCTTTGATGAGCGGACAGCCTCCCTGCGACCGGGATGGGTGCCGCGGTTCTTGAAAAGGAAAGGCGGTTGCCTTTCCGCTCGATGCATCAGGCGAACATCGCGCTGATGGATTCCTCGTTGCTGACCCGGCGCACGGCCTCGGCCAGCAGCGGTGCGCTGCTCACCTGGCGGATGCGGGCGCAGCGTTTCGCCTCCTCGGACAGCGGGATCGTGTCGGTCACGACCAGTTCGTCCAGCACGGAGGCACTGATGTTGGCTATCGCGTTGCCCGAGAGCACCGCGTGCGTGCAGTAGGCGATCACTTTCGCCGCGCCGTGTTCCTTGAGTGCCTGCGCGGCCTTGCACAGCGTGCCGGCGGTGTCGACCATGTCATCGACCACCATGCAGGTACGGCCCGCGACATCGCCGATGATGTGCATCACCTGCGCTTCGTTGGCCCGCGGACGGCGCTTGTCGATGATCGCGAGATCAAGATCGTTCATCTGCTTGGCGATGGCGCGTGCGCGCACCACGCCGCCGATGTCGGGCGAGACCACCATCAGGTTCTCGTAGCGCTGGCGCTCGATGTCGTCGATCAGGATCGCCGAGCCGTAGACGTTGTCGACCGGCACGTCGAAGAAGCCCTGGATCTGCTCGGCGTGCAGGTCCACCGTGAGCACGCGGTTAACGCCGGCCTTGGCCATCATGTCGGCCACGACCTTGGCGCTGATCGGCACGCGGCTCGAGCGCACGCGCCGATCCTGGCGCGAGTAGCCGAAGTAGGGCACGACCGCCGTGATGCGCGAGGCCGAGGAACGACGCAGCGCGTCGATCATCAGGATCAGCTCCATCAGGTTGTCGTTGGTCGGCGCGCAGGTCGACTGGATCACGAACACGTCCTTGCCGCGCACATTCTCGATGATCTCGATGCTGATCTCGCCGTCGCTGAAGCGGCTGACGGTTGCGCAGCCCAGCCTCAGGCCCAGCCGCTGCACGATCTTCTGCGCCAGCTCGGGGTTGGCGCTGCCGGTGAAGAGCATCATCTCTGACACGTCGGGATCCTTCGTGTTGGCACAGCGGTTAAGCAAGGGACGGGGTTCGCGGCAGGTCGCGACACGCGGGGGGAAGCTGGCGGTTCATTGCGCTCGCAGGCCCCGTTGCGTGATGTCCCGAATGAATGAATTGGCTGGGGCGGTAGGACTCGAACCTACGAATGGCGGGATCAAAACCCGCTGCCTTAGCCACTTGGCGACGCCCCAATTGATTCAGTCGTACAGTGCCTCGTGCACCGGGGAGCGGTTGATGCCGCGGGCAACGAACCGTTCCCAATCAGCCGGTACCCGCGAGGCAGCCTCGCGCGCCGCGCTCTCAGTGGCGAAGGGTGCGAACACGCAACTGCCTGTGCCGCTCATCCTTGCCTCCCCGCACGCCGCGAGCCATGTCAGCGCGCGATCGACTTCAGGGTACCGTTTCCTGACCACGGGCTCGCAGTCGTTGCGATGTCCGTCCGTCAAAAAGGCGGCCATTGTCGTGATCGGCGTGTCACGTGTCAATTCCCGGTCATTGAAAATCGCGGCAGTATTCACCGCGCAACCGGGACGGATCACCAGGTACCAGCGTTGGGGCAGATCGAGCGGCTGCAACAGCTCGCCGATGCCCTCGGCCCAGGCGCTGTGCCCGTGCACGAACACGGGCACGTCCGCGCCGAGCGCGAGGCCGATGCCGGCGAGCTCCGCGCTCGTGAGCCCGCAGCCCCACAGCCGGTTCAGCGCCAGCAGCGTGGTGGCGGCATCCGAGCTCCCGCCGCCCAGCCCGCCGCCGTGCGGTATGCGCTTGTCGAGCCGGATGATTGCGCCCTGGCGCGGCGCGCAGCGCGCGGCGAGCGCGCGCGCGGCCTTCATCACCAGGTTGTCTTCCACCGCCACGCCCGGCACTGCGCCCTCGAGCACCAGCGCGGGCGCGGCGCTCGCGGTGAAGCGGATCTCGTCGCAGAGATCGAGCAGCTGGAACACCGTCTGCAGCAGGTGGTAACCGTCGGCGCGCCGGCCGGTCACGTGCAGGAACAGGTTGAGTTTCGCCGGCGATCGCAGCGTGAGCGTGCCGCTCATGGCGCCGGGGGGCCCCAGCGGTTGATCAGCAGCGTGAGTATCGCGCCCTCGGCTTCGAGGCGCAGGCGCGTCGGCAGCGCGAGGCCGTCCACGTCGCGGTACGCGCCGGGTTCGACCAGCCAGCCCGACTGGCGAAAACGCGTGACTTCGGCGCCGGCGAATTCGGCGTCCGCGACGGGGTGGCCGGGCCGGGGAATGCCGCGGATCCAGTACTTCAGGGCAGCCACGGGCAGCTGCCAGCCCCAGATCTCGGCGACCAGCGCCTCGGGGTCGGCGTGCTGGCCGGTGCGCCCGCGCGAGTCGTTCCAGGCGACGCCGTGCGCGTCGCCCGTGAGCACCAGCTTGCCCATGCCCAGCGCGCCGCTCAGCACCAGGCGGTAGCTCTCGGCCTGCTGCTTCCACGTGAGGAAGGCGCTGCCGGAGCCGCTCGCCGCGCGCACGCCGATCTTGCCCTGCAACTGCCACTCGTCGAGCGCGCCGACCGCCGCGGCGTGCGCCTGCCAGTCTGCCGGCAATTCCGCGCGCCGCGGTTGTGGCGCGCAACCGGCCAGCGCGAGCAGCGCGCACAGCGCGAGCAGCGCCGCCCGCTGCCGGCGCCGGGCGACGCGGACGCAGCTCATGGCGCGGGAATGGCGCCGAGGCGGCGCATGGTGTCGTGGATCAGGCGGCTGTCGGGCTTGCTCTCCAGCCCCTTGCGCCAGATCTCGCCGGCCTCTTCGCGGTTGCCGCTCACCCACAGCACCTCGCCCAGGTGCGCGGCGACCTCGTGGTCCGGGTACTTTTCGAAGGCCTGGCGCAGGTAAGTGAGTGCTTTTTCCAGGTGGCCGAGGCGGTATTGCACCCAGCCCATGCTGTCGATGATGGCGGGATCGTCAGGCTTCAGCGCCAGCGCCCTCTCGATCAGCGCCAGCGCCTCGGCGTGGCGGTCGGTCAGGTTGGCGAGCGAGTAGCCGAGCGCGTTCATGGCCAGCGCGCTGTCGGGGTCGAGGCGCAACATCGCGCGCAGGTCGCGCTCCATCGCCGCGATGTCGCCGCGTCGCTCGCTGACCATGGAGCGCGCATACAGCAGGCCGGGCTCCGCGGGGGTGTCGGCCAGTGCCGCGTCGAGCAATCGCTGCGCGCCGCTCAGGTCGCCCTTTTCGAGGCGCAGCTCCGACTCCAGCAGCGTCAGCGGCACTGCCTGCGCGACCCAGCGTGCGCGCAGTTGCGCCAGCGGTTCGCCGAGCGCCTCGATGCCGTGGCTGGCGATGATCAGCTCGGCGGCGCGCGTGATCGAGGCCATGAACATCTGGCCCGGGCGGATTTCGAGGTAATGCCGGATCGCGTCCTCGTTGTCGCCACGGCGTTCGGCGTCCTGCGCGAGATAGAAATGCGCCGCGCTCGACTGGTTGCCCTCGGCGAGCAGCGTGTTCAGTTCCTCGCTCATGCGGTCGAACTGGCCGGACTCGCGGTAGACCAGCGCCAGCGCGAGGCGCAGCTCGGCGTCGGCGGGGTTCTGCTCGACCAGGATGCGAAACTGTTCCTCGGCCTTTGCGAGGTCGGTCTTCGCCAGCAGTCGCGCGTACTGCAGGCGCAGCCGCTTGTTGCCGGGATCGTCCGCCAGCGCGCGCTCGACGCGGGCAAAGGCTTTGGGCAGGTCGCCGATGTTCTGGTAGACCTGTGCCTCGAGCAGCAGCGCCTGGTAGTTGTCGGGCTCCGCCTCCAGCACCGTGGCCACGGCCTCGAGTGCCTCGTCGTTGCGCTCCAGGCTCTGCAGCAGCACCGCTCTGGCGATCAGCAGGTCGGGGCTGTCACCCTCGATGTCTTGCAGTGCCTCCAGCATCTGCTGGCGATCGCTCGCGGGCAGGTCCAGAGCACTGGCGGTGACCGCGGCAAAGTTGGTCTGGCCGCTGCCGGCGTCGAGCGCGCGCATGTGCTCGAATGCCTCGGCGGGCCGGCCGGCGCGCGCCAGTTCGGTGGCTGCCGTGAAGCGGGCCTCCGGATTCTGCGGTTCCAGTTCGACCCACAGCAGCGCGGCATCGAGCGTGGCGCGCTCGGCGCCCATGTAGCGCGCCATGCGCGTGGCGCGTGCCGCCACGCCGGGATCGCGCGTGCGCGCCGCCTGCTGCAGGTAATTCTGCAGCGCCACGTCGAACGCGCCGCGGTGCGCCGCGAACTCGGCCACCAGCAGCGAATACAGCGCGTCTTCGGGGAAGGGCCGGTACACCGGCTCCGCGGCGGGCGTGCCGAGCGCGGTATCCGTCGCTGGCGCAGCGGCATCCTGTGGCGCCGTGGCGGGCGTGGCCGCACAGGCAGCGATCAACACGCCGCAGAGTGCGGCCGTTGCGGTGCGGGCGAGGCGCTGCGTCAGCGGGGTGCGTAACGACGGGGGCAATATGCTCATAGGTTGCGGGTCGGACCGCGCGCGGGGCGGTGGCGGCAGCGCCGGGAGCGCGGGATTCTGCACAATTTGCCTGTAAATTGATACACTTCCGCCGCTTTTCCAATCCCCATCCCGCCCCGTTGGAGTGCTGTTCCCGGCCTGCGGCGCCCCGCGGGGGAGTAGTTTTTCATCAATGAGCCTGCTGGTCGTCGGTCTCAACCACACCACCGCGCCCGTCGAGGTGCGCGAGCGCGTGGCATTCGCTCCCGAGCAGGTGCCGGAGGCGTTGCGTCGTGCCTGCGGCACGGGCGGCGTTGCCGAGGCGGTGATTCTCTCGACCTGTAACCGTACCGAGTTCATCGCGGTCACGGGCGAGGGCGCCGAGGCCGAGGAGCGGGTGCTCGACTGGTTCGCCGGTTCGCACCACCTGGCGCGGGGCGAACTCGAGGGCTGCCTTTACCGCATGCGCGGCCCCGAGGCCATGCGCCACCTCATCCAGGTCGCCAGCGGACTCGATTCGATGGTGATGGGCGAGCCGCAGATATTCGGCCAGATCAAGTCCGCCTTCGCCTCGGCCCGACACGCCGGCACGGTCGGCCCGGGCCTTTCCCGCGCGATGAACCACGTCTTCGCGGTGGCGAAGCAGGTGCGCACCGAGACCGCGATCGGCGAGAGCCCGGTGTCCGTCGCCTTCGCGGCGGTGAAGCTCGCGCGGCACATATTCACCGAGCTCGGCTCGACCACGGCGCTGCTGATCGGCGCCGGCGAAACCATCGAGCTGGTCGCGCGCCACCTCTCCGAGGCCGGCGTGTCGCGGCTCGTCGTCGCCAACCGCACGCTGGCGCGTGCCGAGCAGGTGGCCGCACGCTTCGCCGGCGAGGCGATCCTGCTGTCGGAGATACCGGCCTGCCTGCTGCGTGCCGACATCGTGATCAGCTCGACGGCGAGCCAGTTGCCGATACTCGGCAAGGGTGCGGTGGAGCAGGCCATGCGCCAGCGCCGGCACAAGCCGATCTTCATGGTCGACATCGCGGTGCCGCGCGACATCGAACCGCAGGTCGCGGAGCTCCCCGACGTCTATCTCTACAGCGTCGATGACCTGGAACAGATGATCGACGACAACCGTCGTGCGCGCGAGGACGAGGCCAGGCGCGCCGGGGTGCTCGTGGATGCCGGCGTCGCTGCCTGGCTGCGCGATCGTCGCAGCCTGGACGCCGTGGGGACGCTGCGTGATTACCGCGCGCGCGCCGAACGGCTGCGCGACCAGGAGCTCGAGCGCGTGCTCAGGCAGCTGCGTGGCGGCGCCGACGCCGAGCAGTTGCTCGGCCAGCTCGCGCGCAACCTCACCAACAAGCTGCTGCACGATCCGAGCGTGCAGTTGCGCCGGGCTGCGGCCGAAGGGCGCTCCGAGCTGCTCGACTGGAGCCGCCGGCTGCTCGGCCTCGATGAAACGCCGGGAGAAGGCGAGCGCGACCCATGATCAAGCCGTCCCTGCTGGAAAAACTCGCCGCGCTGAGCGATCGCCACGAGGAGCTCGCGGCGCTGCTGGGCGAGGCCGACGTGATCGCGGACCAGGCGCGCTTTCGCGCCTACAGCCGCGAGTACGCCGAGATCGAGCCCGTGGTGCAGGGCTACGCGCGTTATCGCAAGGTGCTGGCCGACATGGCCTCGGCCGAGGCGATGGTGCGCGACACGGATCCCGAGATGCGCGCGATGGCGCAGGAGGAGCTCGCGCACGGCGCCGCGTTGCGCGAGGAACTGGAGCTCGAGCTGCAGAAGCTGCTGCTGCCGCGCGATCCGCGCGATGGCAGCAACGTGTTCCTCGAGATCCGCGCGGGTACCGGCGGTGACGAGGCGGCGATCTTCGCCGGCGACCTGTTCCGCATGTATTCGCGCTATTCCGATCGCCTCGGCTGGCAGGTCGAGCTGATCAGCGAGCGTCCCGGCGAGCACGGCGGCTACAAGGAAGTGATAGCGGTAGTCTCGGGCAAGGACGTGTTCTCGCGCCTCAAGTTCGAGTCCGGCGCGCACCGCGTGCAGCGCGTGCCAGCCACCGAATCGCAGGGCCGCATCCACACCTCGGCCTGCACCGTCGCGATCCTGCCCGAGGTTGCGGACATCGAGGAGATCGAGATCAACAAGGCGGACCTGCGCGTCGACACCTATCGCGCCTCGGGCGCGGGCGGGCAGCACGTGAACCGCACCGACTCCGCCATCCGGATCACGCACCTGCCGAGCGGCATCGTGGTCGAGTGCCAGGACGAGCGCTCCCAGCACAAGAACCGCGCCCGCGCCATGGCGCTGCTGCAGGCGAAGCTGCTCGGCCAGGCGCAGCAGGAGCAGGCCGACGCGCAGGCCAGCGAGCGCAAGCTGCAGGTCGGCAGCGGCGATCGCTCCGAGCGCATCCGCACCTACAACTTCCCGCAGGGACGCGTGACCGATCACCGCATCAACCTCACGCTGTACCGGCTCCCCGAGATCATGGAAGGCGACCTCGACTGCGTGGTGCAGCCGCTGCTCGGCGAGTACCAGGCCGAGCAGCTCGCGGCGCTGGCGGACTGAGCGTGAGCCACGGCGGCGCGGGGCTGGAGCGTGCGCGGACCGTGGGAGAGTTGCTGCGTGCCGCTCGCGCGGCGCTCGATGCGCAGGACGCGCGCATCGACAGCGAGCTGCTGCTGGCGCACGTGCTGGAGCGCGCGCGCAGTTACCTCTTCGCCCATCCGGAGGTCGTCGTGACGGCGCCGCAGTGCGCGGCCTATCGCGCGCTGATCGCGCGGCGGCGCGACGGCGTGCCGCTGGCCTATCTCGTCGGGCACCAGGAATTCTGGTCGCTCGAGCTGACCCTGGACGGCAGCACGCTGGTGCCGCGGCCCGAAACCGAACTGCTGGTCGAGCTCGCGCTGGAGCGGCTCGCCGCGGCGCCCGCGCGCGTGCTCGATCTGGGCACCGGCAGCGGCGCGATCGCGCTGGCGCTGGCGAGCGAACGCCCGCAATGGCAGGTGCTGGGCATCGACCGCGACCCGCGCGCGCTCGCCCTCGCCGTCGCCAACGCCGCGCGGCTTCGCCTGCCGAATGCGCGCTTCGCGCCCGGGGACTGGTTTGCCGGGCTGGCCGGCGAGCGCTTCGACCTCGTGGTGTCCAACCCGCCGTACATCCGCGACGACGATCCCTGCCTGCAGGATGCCGGGTTGCGCCATGAGCCGCGCCATGCGCTGGCCTCCGGCCCCGACGGCCTGGATGCGCTGCGGCGCATCGCGGCCGCCGCGCCCGGGCACCTCGGCGCCGGTGCCTGGCTGATCTGCGAGCACGGCGCGGAGCAGGGCGAGGCGGTGCGCGCGCTGATGCGCGCCGCCGGGCTGCGCGAGGTTGCCACGCACCGCGACCTCGCGGGCCGCGAGCGCGCGACGCTGGGGCGCAACGCCGGAGCCGCTGCCGATGAACGATGAGGAACTGCTGCGCTACAGCCGGCACATCCTGCTGCCCGAGCTCGACGTGGCCGGGCAGCAGAAGCTGCTGGATGCGGGCGCGCTCGTGGTCGGCCTCGGCGGGCTGGGCTCGGCCGTGGCGCTCTATCTCGGCGCCAGCGGCGTGGGGCGGCTGGTGCTTGCCGACGCCGACCGCGTCGAGCTGTCGAACCTGCAGCGCCAGGTGATCCACGCGACGGCTCGCCTGGGGCAGGGCAAGGCGGAGTCGGCGGCCGCCAGCCTGCAGGCGCTCAATCCCGGCGTGCGCACCGAAGTGGTGGCGGAGCGTGTCGATGCCGCGGCGCTCGATCGTCTCGTGCCCGGCGTCTCGGTGGTGCTCGACTGCAGCGACAACAGCGCCACGCGACGCGCGGTCAATGCCGCCTGCCGGCGCCACCGGGTAGCGCTGGTCAGCGCGGCCGCGCTCGGCTGGGAAGGGCAGCTCGCGGTATTCGACGCGCGCGTCCCGGGCTCGGCCTGCTACGAGTGCCTGTATCCGCAAGGCGCCGGCGAGGACGCGACTTCGTGCGCGCACAACGGCATAGCGGCGCCGGTGGTCGGCACCATGGGCGTGCTGCAGGCACTGCAGGCGCTGAAGCTGATCAGCGGCGCGGGCGAGGTCACGGCCGGGGAGCTGCTGGTCTTCGACGGGCTGGCGCTGGATTTTCACCGCCTGCGCGTCCGGCCGCGGCCGGACTGCCCCGTGTGCACGCGTCCGTCCGTGGGTCCCGCTTCAGCCGGACATCAGCCCGGATAAATCCGGACCCACGGAGATACCCGGCTGAAGCCGGACCCACGGGAGATCAGTTCTGGTCGCGCGGCTCGCGCAGGCGGATGAACGGGAAGCGCGTCACGGTGGAGCGCGCCCTGGCCGCGCGGTCCTCGATCTGCTCCGGCGTCGCCGCGCGCAGATAGACGTGCAGGCTGGTGCCGGCGGGCTCGCCCTGGCGTACCTGCAGGTGACCGCCCTGGCCGTGCACCAGCGCGTGGATTTGCGCGAGGTCGTCGAGCGCGCTGCCGGCAGCCGCGTCACGCGCCGGGGCCGCGGTGAGTCCGCGGATCTGCTGTTCGCTCAGCCGCGAACCGCTGTCCTCGATCACCAGCTCGATGTAGGTGCCCTCGAAACCTTCGCGGCACGAGACGCAGGCGCGCCGGCCGGCCTCGGCCGGGCGCAGGCGGATGCCGAGTCGCCCGTCGTGCCCGAGCCCGCGACGGGCGTGACGGATGCCGCGCAGCAGCAGCTGGTGGAACACGACCGGGTCGCAGTGCGCCGGGGGCAGGGCGTCGGTGATGTCGTTGTCCAGGCGCACCGAGGCCGGCAGCAGGACGCGTTCGAGCTCGATGATGTTCTGCGCCAGCGGGGCCAGCGCGATCGGCGGCTGCGGCGAGCTCGCCTCGGCCTGCCCCGCAACCTCGTGGATCAGCGCCTGCGCGTGCAGCGTGGTCTCGGCCAGCTGCTCCAGCCGGCGCAGGACCCCGGCGTAGTCGCCCGCCTCTGCAAGCACCTGCTCGACGCGCCCGACCACGGAGGCCGCCACACCCGCGATGTCATCCTCGGCGTCGCTGGCGGGGGCCTCGGGCGGCGCCGCCGCGGCGGCATCGTGCTGGCGCGGCCGCGGCAGATCGCGTGTGGCGATCAGGATGCCGCCGGTGCCGGTCGCCGGCCGCCCCGGCGTACCGACCGGGAATCCGAAGCAGTAGTGTTCGCCGCGCGCCGCGCCCTGGCCGACGGTGCGCAGCTCCAGCGAGGAACTGCCGCCGGCGATCAACCGGCGATCGGCCTCGTGCAGTTCCATCGCGAGCTCGTCGGGGAAGACCTCGAGATCGGTCTTGCCGAGCAGCATGCCTTCCTCGACGCCGAACAGTTCGCCGAAGGCGGGATTGATCGCTAGGTAACGGCCCTCGATGTCCTTCAGGAACAGCGGCACCGGCACGCGGTGGATCGCGGCGCGCACCTGGTCGCGCGCCAGGCGCGCCTCCGTGAGCTCGCGCACCTGCTCGGTGTCGTCCTTCACGATCAGCAGCGCGCGTTGCGGCATCCCGGGTCGGCCGCGCAGCGCCGCCGAGCGGCATTCGAGCCATTGCTTGCCCGTGGCGCCGTCCACGGCATACACCGCGCTGGCAATGCGACCGGTATTGAGGGTTTTCTGGATCTGCAGGCGGCATTCGGCGCCGGCTTGCGCGCCGAGCAGTTCGGCGAGCGTGCGGTTCTCGAGGCTCGCGGCGTCCTCACCGAGCACGCCGCCCGCGGCCGCGATGCCCTGCACCACGCGTCCTTGCTCGTCCACGAGCAGCGCGGTGAGCGGGAACGCGCGCACGATGTACTGCGCCATCTCGTCCTGCACGCGGCGCGACACGCGCGCGCCGACCGCCTCGCTGACATCCGCCGCCTCGACCAGCACATCCCCCGCGGCCAGCCGCCCGATGCGATAGCTGCGCCAGAGCGGCTGCTCGCCGCGGTCCAGTGCCATCGCCTCGCGTACCTCGGCGATGCCGGTCTGGTGCACGCGCCCCAGCGCCTCCTCGAGGTCGAAACCGTCGAACGGCGGGCTGAACTCGGATGGGCGCAGTCCGATGAGTTCCCCGGGCGCGCGGTGCTCGAGGGCGGCGGCGGCCGCGTTGCACCATGCCACCCGGAATGCGCCGGCGCTGTCGCGCTGCAGGCGCAGCACGGCAGTGTCGAGCTGCGCGAGCAGGCCGCCAGGGGTATCCTCCCCGGCATCGGCTGCGACGGCCGCGACCGGTGTGGCTTGGAGCGCGGCGCCGGCGGGAGCGGCATCCGCCGCGACCGTCCGGCCGTCCGCGGCGCCGCTCTGGTAGAAGCGACCGCTGATAGCGCGCGGCGAGCCGAGCTCGTCGAGTTCCACGGCGATGTCGTCGCAAGCCACGGGCAGCCAGCTGCCGTCGCGCGCGCGTAGCCGGTAGGTCACGGGATGCGGCGGTGCCGAGCCGTTCAGCACGCCGTGCACCTCGCCCACGAGGCGGTCGATGTCGTCGGCGTGGATCAGGGATTTCCAGTCCCCGAGGCCGCTGCCGACTTCCGCCGGTGCATAGCCCAGCCGTTGCAGCGTGCCCTCATCGAAGCTCGCCCGCTGCTCGGCCAGCGCGATGCGCCAGCTGCCGGCGAGGGTGGCGCCGGCGGCCGGCCGCGGCGGCTCGACCGCCGGCACCGGCATGGCGGGGGGCGTTACGGTCGCGGGCGCTTGCGTATCGGCCGCCGGGCGTGCGCTCGCGCCGTGCACCAGCGCGGCCAGTGCCGTTGCCGACAGCTCTTCCAGCACGACCGCGTCGGACAACCCGGCACGCAGCGCCTGCACCAGCTCCGCGCGGTCCCCGAAGCGCGACTGTGCGCTCAGCACCCCGATCACCCGCAGGCGCGGCGCGGCGGCGCGCAGGCGCGCCAGCAGTTGCGCCAGCGGCAGGGTACCGGAGAAGGAAATGAAGCAGCAGTCGGCGGCGGCCACCGCGGCCGTCCACCCGGGGGTGTCGGGCTCGGCGACCATGACCTCGGGACGGGATCCGGGGAGCGCGCGCAGCAAGCTGCGCAGCAACTGCGATTCCAGCGGATCATCACAGGCGAGCAGTACGCGCGGCACGTGGCGTGCGGGAACGAGCGTCATGTGTCGTGCAGCCTTGCAGTCTCCCGCAGGTGATCGTCGCTGCCCGGGTGCGTGCCGGGCTGCACGGGATTCTATTGCCATGCGGCGCAGGCCGCCAGCGGTAATAAGGAGGATCGCGCCGGACCTGCAATTGCGGGTGCCGCGGCCAGCCGTTAAGCTCCCGGGCTCGCTCGATTGCCAATGGACACGCCGAATGCAGGACCAGACCGATGCCGCCGGGGAGGCAGCGCCTCGCCCCACCGTGACGTTCCGCGAGCTCGGACTCCCCGAGCCGCTGCTGCGTGCCGTGGCCGATCTGGGTTTCGAGCGCTGCACGCCGATCCAGCAGGAGGTACTGCCCTACACGCTGCTCGGTCACGACTGCATCGGCAAGGCGCAGACCGGCACCGGCAAGACGGCGGCCTTCCTGTTGACCATCATGGCCGACCTGCTGCGCAATCCGCCGGACGAGCCGCGCTACATAGGCGAGCCGCGTGCGCTGGTGATCGCGCCCACGCGCGAGCTGGTACTGCAGATCGGCAAGGATGCCGAGGAACTGGCGGCCCATGCCGGCCTGCATATCGTGACGCTGATCGGCGGCGTCGATTACGACCGCCAGCGCCAGCAGCTCGAGCGCAAGCTGGTCGACATCCTGGTTGCCACGCCCGGGCGCCTGATGGATTTTCACAGCCAGCGCCAGATCCACCTCGACCGCATCGAGATTCTGGTGATCGACGAAGCCGACCGCATGCTCGACATGGGCTTCATCCCCCAGGTGCGGCGCATCGTGCGCCAGACGCCGCCGAAGTCGCACCGCCAGACGATGTTCTTCAGCGCCACGTTCACCGAGGAGGTCGTGCGCCTGTCGGCCGAATGGACCCACAACCCGGTGCGCGTCGAGATCGATGCCCAGAGCGTGGCCTCGAAAGACATCGACCAGATCGTTTACCTGGTCGAGGCCGATCGCAAGCTCGACCTGCTGCTGAACCTGCTGCAGCAGCCCAAGGCCGCCAGCGTGATGATCTTCGCCAACCGTCGCGACCAGGTGCGACGCCTGCACGAGCGATTGGAACGCGCGGGTATCAGCTGCGGCATCCTCTCGGGCGAAGTGCCGCAGCACAAGCGCGTCAAGACGCTGGAAGCCTTCCGCGAGGGGCACTACCGCGTGCTGGTGGCCACCGACGTGGCCGGCCGCGGCATCCACGTCGAGGGCGTCACGCACGTGGTGAACTTCACGCTGCCCGAGGATCCGGACGACTACGTGCACCGCATCGGCCGCACCGGTCGTGCGGGCGCCAGCGGCACCTCTATCAGTTTCGCCTGCGAGGACGATGCCTTCCTGCTGCCGGAGATCGAGAAACTGCTCGGGCAGAAACTGCCCTGCGTGCATCCCGATCCCGAGATGCTGGTCGCGCCCAAGCGCCGCCCGTAGGTCGGGCTTCAGCCCGACAAGGATTCGGCGCAGCCGAATCCGCCGCATTCCCGCAGGGCACCCGTCGTCGGCATAAATGCCACCCACACGGGGTTCACCCTGCGGCGCGCAGGATCTCCGCGAAGGCCGCGCCGTGGCGGTGCCGCTCCAGTTCGTCCAGCAGCGTCTGCTGTTGCGGGCCGCGCGCGTCGAGGCGCCCGCCCGCGGCCACGAACATCGTGACGAAAGCCGCGAAATCCTCGGCGCGCATGCTCTGGTAGGCGCGCTGCAGGCGGTGGAAGTCGGCGTCCATGCCCGCCGGCGGCTGCAGGTCGAGAAAGCTGCGGATGCGTTCCGCGGTCCAGACCTCGTCGACGACTTTCTGCTTGTCCTTGCGCTGCATCAGCTCATTCCCCGTCCAGTTTGCGGCGCAGCAGCTCGTTGACCTGCTGCGGGTTGGCCTTGCCCTTGCTCGCCTGCATCACCTGGCCGACGAAGAAACCGAACATTTTCACCCGCTTGGTGGCCTCGGTGGCGCGGTAGCGCTCGACCTGTTCCATGTTTGCCGCCAGCGCCGCGTCCACGAGCTGCTCGATCGCGCCGGTGTCGGCGACCTGGAGCAGCCCGCGTGCCGCGATGATCGCGTCCGGCTCTCCCTCGCCGGCCCACATCGCCTCGAACACCGTCTTGGCGATCTTGCCCGAGATGGTCTGGTCCAGGATGCGCATGATCAGTGCGCCGAGCTGCGCGGCCGAGACCTTGCTCTGGCCGATCTCGAGGTTCTCGCGGTTCAGCAGCCCGAGCAGCTCCACCGTGACCCAGTTCGAGGCGGCCTTGGCGTCGCCGCAGGCCGCCACCACCTGCTCGAAGTAGTCGGCGAGTTCGCGGCTGGCGCAGAGCACGCTGGCGTCGTAGGCGGTCAGTCCGTGGCTCGAGCGGAAGCGCTCGGCCTTCGCGGCCGGCAGCTCGGGAAGCCCGGCGCGCACGCGCGCGATGAAGTCGGCGTCGACGCGCACCGGCAGCAGGTCGGGCTCGGGGAAGTAGCGGTAGTCGTGCGCGACTTCCTTGGAGCGCATCGCGCGCGTCTCGTTGCGGTTGGCGTCGTAGAGGCGGGTTTCCTGCACCACGCTGGCGCCGGACTCGAGCAGCTCGGCCTGGCGCTCGCGCTCGACCTGGATCGCCTTCTCCACGAAGCGGAACGAGTTGACGTTCTTGATCTCGGTGCGCGTGCCCATTTCAGTCGCACCGGGGCGGCGCAGCGAGATGTTCACGTCGCAGCGCATCGAGCCCTCGGCCATGTTGCCGTCGGAAATGCCGAGGTAGCGGATGATCGAGTGGATCTGCTTCAGGTAGGCCACCGCCTCCTGGGCGCTGCGGATATCGGGCTCCGAGACGATCTCGAGCAACGGCGTGCCGGCGCGGTTCAGGTCGATGCCGGTCAGGCCGTGGTAGTCCTCGTGCAGCGACTTGCCGGCGTCCTCCTCGAGGTGCGCGCGCGTGACCGCGATGGTCTTCGACGAGCCGTCCGGCAGGTCGATGCGCACCGCGCCGCGGCTCACGATCGGGTGGTCCAGCTGGCTGATCTGGTAGCCTTTCGGCAGGTCGGGATAGAAGTAGTTCTTGCGGTCGAACACCGATATTTCCGCGATCTCGGCGCCGATCGCCAGCCCGAATTTCACCGCCATGCGCAGCGCCTCGGCATTGAGCACCGGCAGCGTGCCGGGCATCGCGAGGTCGATGGCGCAGGCCTGCGTGTTCGGCGGCGCGCCAAAGCGCGTCGATGCCCCGGAGAAGATCTTCGTGCGCGTGGCGAGCTGGACGTGCACCTCCAGCCCGATCACCGTTTCCCATTCCATGTGCGTTCCCCGGGTCGTGTTCAGGCGATGCCCGCCGGCTGGCGCAGGTGCCAGTCGGTGGCTTGCTGAAAGCGGTGCGCGACGTTGAGCAGGCGCGCTTCCTGCAGGTGGTTGCCGATCAGCTGGATGCCCGCCGGCAGGCCGTCGACCAGTCCGCCCGGCATCGACAGCGCCGGCACGCCGGCCAGGTTGGCGGCGATCGTGTAGATGTCCTCGAGGTACATCGTGATCGGGTCCGCGCTCTTCTCGCCGAAGCGGAATGCGGGCGAGGGCGAGGCGGGACTCGCGATCACATCGACCTCGCGAAAGGCGGCGCGGAAGTCCTCGGCGATCAGGCGACGGATCTTCTGTGCCTTGCGGTAGTAGGCATCGTAGTAGCCCGCCGACAGGGCGTAGGTGCCGACCAGGATGCGCCGCTTGACCTCGTCGCCGAAGGCCTCGGCGCGGCTGCGCGCGTACATGTCCTGCAGGTCGAGCGGGTCATGGCAGCGGTAGCCATAGCGCACGCCGTCGTAGCGCGAGAGGTTGGTCGAGCATTCGGCCGGTGCGATCACGTAATACGCCGGCACCGACAGCGGCGCGTGCGGCAGGCTGATCTCGTGCAACGTCGCGCCCTGGCGTTCGAGCTCGGCCAGCCCCTCGCGCACCACGCGCTCGGTCCCCGGGTTCAGCCCCTCGCCGAAGTATTCCCGCGGCAGGCCGATGCGCAACCCGCGCAGGTCCGCGTCCAGCCCCGCGCCATAGTCGGGCACCGGGGTATCAATGCTGGTGGAGTCACGCGCGTCGAAACCGGCCATGTGGTTCAGCAGCAGCGCGGCGTCGGCGGCGCTACGGGCCATCGGTCCGCCCTGGTCCAGGCTCGAGGCGAAGGCGATCATCCCGTGGCGCGAGACGCGGCCGTAGGTGGGCTTCAGCCCGGTCAGGCCGCACAGCGCTGCGGGCTGGCGGATCGAGCCGCCGGTGTCGGTCGCGGTGGCGCCCGGCGCGAGCCGCGCGGCGACCGCGGCTGCGGATCCGCCCGAGGAGCCGCCCGGTACGCGCTCGGTGTCCCAGGGGTTGCGCACCGGACCGTAGTAACTGGTCTCGTTCGACGAGCCCATCGCGAACTCGTCCATGTTGGTCTTGCCCAGCGTGACGCAGCCGGCGGCGGCGAGGCGCTCGACGACCGTGGCGTCGTAGGGCGGGATGAAGTTGTCCAGCATGCGCGAGCCGCAGGAAGTGCGCATGCCGCTGGTGCAGAAGATGTCCTTGTGCGCGATCGGGACGCCGCAGAGCGGGCCACCCTCGCCGCGCGCGCGCAGTTCGTCGGCACGCCGCGCGGCGGCGAGCGCGGCCTCGGGGTCGACCGTGATGTAGGCATTCAGGGTCGGGTTCATCCGGGCGATGCGCGCGAGGAAGTGCGCGGTGATCTCCGCCGAGGAGAATTCCCGGCGCGCGAGTGCATCGCGGATGGCGTGGAGGGAGAGGTCGTGCATGCGGGGCGTTTCCTGGACGTTCTGGGGGCGCGCGGTGCCGGTTTCCTACTCG
>DAORUQ010000025.1:0-5246 GCA_035433265.1 Pseudomonadales bacterium
TCGGTGCAACTCGCGCGCGCCGGTTGTCACGTGGCGGTAGTCGACGTGAACGCGGAGGCGGGCGAGCGCACCGCGGCCGAGATCCGCGCGCTCGGCCGGCGCGCATTGTTCCTGCGCGTCGACGTGCGCGAGCGCAGCGCCGTGCAGGACATGGTCGCGCAGGTTGTGGCCGAGCTCGGCGGGCTCGACGTCATGGTGAGCGGCGTGGGGCACCCGGTGCACATCGGTTCGGTGCTGGACCTGGGCGAGGAGCAATGGGACGAGGTGTTCGCGCTGGACATCAAGACCACGCTGTTCTGCGCCCAGGCCGCGGCGGTCTCGATGGTCGAACGCGGCGTGCGCGGGCGCATCGTCAACGTCAGCTCCTCCAGCGGCATTGCCGGGGCGCCTACCATCGCCGCCTACGGTGCGGCCAAGGCCGGCGTGATCCACCTCACCAAATCACTGGCGCTGGAGCTCGCGCCCTACGGCATTCGCGTGAACTGCCTGGTGCCGGGTACACACCGGACCGAGGCGATGCAGGCGAGCCTGGACGCGGGAGGACAGATGGCGGACTTCATCCGTGCCGCGGGCAAGGCGACACCGCTTGGACGACTTGGCGAGCCCCTGGAGACGGGCGGCGTCGCCGTTTTCCTGGCCTCGAACCTGTCGGCCTACATGACCGGGCACGCCGTGATTTCCGACGGCGGCATCACCCACACGACCAGCCGTCCGCCGGTAGGCGCGCCGGCCGTGCCGCGCGCGCTCGCGCACATCAAGGGAGCGCAGTGAAATGGACATCCTGGATTTCACCCGCTCGGTCGAGGTGATCGACGCGCACATCCACATGCAGCGCTCAGTGGCGCACACGCAGGAGCTTTATCATTACTTCCTGTATCGCGGCGCAGCGCGCAGCGGACCGGCCAACCCGCCGGTCATCGGGACGCTCGACCAGGTGCAGGCGATGATGGAGCGCACCGGCGTGCGCCACGCAAATGTGCTGATGTTCACGTGGTCCGGCATGTATTACCGCGACGGGCAGTTCACGCTGCCCGACGATCCTGCCGATCGCGCGCGTGCCGATGCGGAGCTCAGACAGCGCATCGCGCGGCGTATCTGCGACTACAACGAGTGGACGTTGCAGACGGCCTTGCAGAACCGCAACCTCAGCTGCTTCGTCGGCATCGACCCGGTGGTGATGGACGAGCGAGCGATGCTGGCAGAGATCGAGGACAAGATCCGGCGCGGCGCGAAGGGTGTGAAGTCGCAGTTCACCGACTGTGGCATCCTGGCCAACGACCGCCGCCTGTGGCCGCTATACGATTACCTGCAGGCGCACGAGATCCCGCTGCAAATGGTCTGCGCCGAGTGGGCCCCGGGGCTGAACCGCCCGGCGCACTGCGCCGAGGCGCTCGCCGACTTCCCGAACCTGCGGCTGATCTTCTCGCACATCGGCCACGGCCATCATTTCGGGCAGGGCACGGACGCGGAGTTCCTCGAGCTCGCGCAGAAGTATCCGTATGTCTGCGGCGATCTGTCGCTGCGCCTGCCCGAGGTGATCGACGGCCAGATCGCGCCCGACGCGCTGGTGGCGCACCTGCGTCGTATCGGCACGGACCGCGTGTTCTACGGCAGCAACTTCAGCCTGAACGAGATGCTGCGTCCGGGCCCGGCGCCGAGCGAATTCGACTTCCAGATGAGCGAGACGCTGAAGGGCCTCGCGGCGCTGGCGACGCTGCCCCTCACCGAGGATGAGCGCGCCGACATTGCCGGGCGCAATTTCCGCCGCTGGGTGGGACTGGGCCGCTGAGGCGCATGCGCGATGCGATAATGGCGCCCTGAAGCGCCGCGCATTGTGCGCTGCAACGACCGACCTGAGGAAAACGGAGAACACCTGTGCACATTCCGCGAGAGCAGACCCAGGCCATCATCGACGCCCACCGCGCTGCCGCCGGCGCCATGATGATGCGCACGGATTTCCTGGTGCCGGACTGCTTCGAGCAGCAGGTCGGTCGCCTCGCCGCGCGCACGGCGCTGGCCTACGAGGGGGAACGCATCACGTGGACCGAGCTCGAACAGCGCTCGGCACATTACGGGCGCGTGGCGCTGGCGAGCGGACTGCGGCCGGGCGACGTCGGCGCGGTGATGATCGAGAACCGCCCCGAGTTCTTCTATGCCTGGCTCGGTCTTGCGCGCATCGGCGTGATCGCGGGGCTGATCAACACCAGCGCGCAGGGCGTGGCGCTCGCCCACGCCGTGCGCGCCACGCAGGCGAAAGTGCTGTTCATCGGCGACGAATGCATGGAGCATCTCTGTGCCACCGAGGGCCTGCCGCGGGAAGCCCTCACGATCGTGCGCGTCAACGATGCGGCGACGCCGCAGGCGCGGCGCCATCCGCGCGCCGTCGACCTGGAGGCGGTCGATATCGCCGGCATCGATGTGGAGGATTTCAGGGCGCTGCGCGCAGGCATGGATAACCGCAGGCCGTGCTTCTACATCTTCACCTCGGGTACCACGGGCCTGCCGAAGGCGGCACTGATCAGCCACGGCCGCTTTCTCTCGGTTGGCACCGGCTGGATGAGCGTGATGCCGCTCGGCGAGAACGACGTGTTCTATTGCGCACTGCCGTTGTTCCACGGCGCGGCGCTGATGTCGCTCTACAGCACCGCGCTGCAGTCCGGTGGCAGCGTGCTGATCCGGCGCCGCTTCAGCGTTTCGCGATTCTGGGCGGATGTGCAGGCCTGGCGCGTTACGGTGTTCCAGTACGTCGGTGAGGTGGTGCGCTACCTGACCAACGTGCCGTCCGTGCCGGAGGAGAAGGACCACAGCCTGCGCATGATCATGGGGTCCGGAATCGGTATCGACGTGTGGCAGCGCTTCAAGCAGCGTTTCGGCGAGCATGTGCTCGTCTACGAAGGCTGGGGTGCGACCGAATCGAATGCCAACATGACGAACTTCGACCAGAAGCCGGGCAGCTGCGGGCGCCTCCCGTTCCCGGAGCGCAGCCACATCCGCATGCTGCGCTATGACCAGGGCAGCGACGAGCTGATGCGCGACGCCGGGGGTCGCTACATCCTGTGCAAGCCCGGCGAGGTCGGCGAGCTCTACGGGCAGATCCGGCGTGGCAACGGCGAGATCGTCGCACCCTTCGAGGGCTATACCACCGCGACCGATACCGCCGCGAAGATTCTCCAGGACGTGTTCGAGCCGGGCGACGCCTGGTGGCGCTCGGGCGACCTGTTCCGCTTCGACGAGGACGGCTACTTCTACTTCGTGGACCGGATCGGCGACACGTTCCGCTGGAAGGGCGAGAACGTTTCCACCACCGAGGTCGCGCAGCAGCTCTCGATCTACGCCGACGCGGAAAGCACCAACATCTACGGCGTGAAGGTGCCGGGCCACGAGGGGCGCGCGTGCATGGCGGCGCTCGCGCTGAAGCCGGGGCACGCCTTCGACCCGCAAGCTTTCTACCACTGCGTCACGCGGACGCTCCCGGTCTATGCGCAACCGATGTTCGTTCGCGTGCTGTCACAGGCCGACGTGACGGCGAACTTCAAGCTGCGCAAGGTGCGGCTGCGCGAGGAGGGCTTCGATACGGGGCTGATCAGCGATCCGCTCTATGGTCTTGACCGTGAGCGCGAAACGTATGCGCCGCTCGACGCCGCGCTGCTGGCGCGTCTCTGCGCGGCATGATGCCGGGAGGCTCGCGGATGCAGCAGCAACAGGATCTGGAGCAGGGCGCGGCGCGTGAGGCACTGGCCGAGGCGCTGCTGAGCGGCAAGGCGTGGGAGGACTTCTGCGACCGGCTGAAGGCCGCCGGACGTTTCGTACAGGCCGTCGATTCGATCGATCGCGAGCGCGACATCGCCGAGGGCTACCGCTACCTCACGCGGCTGGCGCGCATGGGCCTCGGGATGATTCTCGAGAACGGCACGCCGGCCGCGCCCTCGCTGCTGTACCAGGATCCCACGCTCAAGTCCGGCGGCGACAACCCGGACAACATGTACTACTGGGGCCGCATCCGCGGGCGCCACAGCTACCGGCTCGATATCGGGCTGAAGCCGAACGTCGATCTCAGCGTGATCGTCTACGCCGGCGGTCTGAACAAGGACGGCGGGCGGCGCACCGTCGGCGAGCTCACGCTTGCTGAACTCGAGGTGGATGCCGGGGGGCGCGCCACGGTCTGGCTGGGCGGCGATCCGCGCGAGGGCAACTGGCTCGCGCTCGCGGAGGACGCGGGCACGCTGCTGATCCGCGAAACCGTTGCGGACCGGCGTCGTGCCAACCCGAGCAAGTTCGCGCTGAGCTGCCTCGACGGCCATCCGCCGCCGCCGCTGACACCCCTCGAGATGGCGAAATCCCTGCGCAGCGTCTCTGGCTTCGTCGACTACTCGATCCGCTATTTCTCGGAGATGGCCGGGAAGTGGCAGCAGACGCCGAACCGCTTCTTCGCCACCGACACTTCGACGGTCGGCAGCAGCTTTGCCGATTCGCGCTACCAGTACCCGAGCTGCTACTTCAGCCTGCGCGACAACGAGGCGCTGCTGCTGGAGTTCACGCCGCCCGCGGGTTGCTTCTGGAACGTGGTGCTGTCGAACCACTGGTTCGAATCGCTGGAATACCTGTACTACCCGGTGCACGTGAACCCGCTGATGCATGCCTTTGTGCCGGGCGAGCCGGTACGCATCGTGATCGCCGCGCGTGATCCGGGACTGGCAGGACACCACTGGCTGGATACCACGGGACACCGCCAGGGCATCCTGAATCTGCGTTTCGTCAACGCGCCACCGCAGCCGCTGCCGGCGCTGCGGGTGGTGGAAATCTGAACCGGCCGGCACAGGCACGCAGGAGCAATCGATGGGCGGGGTACTCGAAGGGAAGGTGGCGATCGTGACCGGTGCGAGCCGCGGCATTGGCGTCGGCATCGCGAAGCGTTTCGCCGCGGAAGGTGCAAAGGTGGTCATCACCGCGCGCACCGGGGACGCAGGCCGCGACGCCCCGCTGCCGGGCACGCTGGCCGAGGTCGCCGCCGCCATCCGCGCCGGCGGCGGCGAATGCCTGCCGGTGGTCGCTGATCTCGCGGTGCCGGAGGACCGCGCGCGCATCGTGGACGAGACTCTGGCGGCCTGGGGTGGCGTGGACATCCTGGTCAACAACGCCGCGCGTGGTTTCTACGGCCCGACCATGGAGATGTCGCGCAAGCGGTTGCTGCTCAGCTTCGAGATCAACCTGTACGCGCCCATCGACCTGATGCAGCGCGTGGTGCC
>DAORUQ010000025.1:5346-25278 GCA_035433265.1 Pseudomonadales bacterium
GCGGTGCGTGCGGCCTTTCCCGAGGGCTCCATCGGCGCGATCAAGGCCGTGACCGTGGCCGTGGCGCACAATGGCAGCGACATCGCGTTTCGCCTGCAATGGCAGGATGCCTCGGCCGATACTGGCGCCGAGGGGCAGGACGACACCGGTTTTCCCGATGCCGCCGCGCTCCTGTTTCCGACCGGTGCCAAGGCCCCCCTGATGAGCATGGGCGCGCCCGGCCTGCCCGTGAATGCCTGGTACTGGCGTGCCGACGAACCCGACCGGGGCAGGCAGGTCAGCGCCGAGGGGCTCGGTAGCAGCGAGACCGTGGATCGCGACCTCGTCAAGGTGCAGGGTGGGCATCGCAATGGCGAATGGCACGTGGTGATCGCGCGCGCAATGCAGGCCACGGCGTCGCGACCGGTAGCGCAACTGGGCGCCGGCGGCCGCATCGGCGTGAGCTTCGCAATCTGGGAGGGCAGCCGTGGCGAGCGCGCGGGCATCAAGGCCTTCGCGCTGGGGCCGCACGAGGGCTGGCACGAACTCGTACTGGACGCCATCGCCTGATCGGGGAGAAAGACATGAACGCCAGCAAACGCCAGCTCGCGATGGTGATGGACCTGAACAAGTGTCTCGGATGCCACACGTGTACCGTGGCGTGCAAGACGCTGTGGACCCAGGGCGAAGGCATGGACTACATGTGGTTCAACACCGTCAATACCGTCCCTGGCAAGGGCACGCCGAAGAACTGGGAGGCGATGGGCGGTGGCTTCGATGCCAGCGGCAACGCCAGGCCCGGCCAGCTGCCGGGTCGCAAGGATTTCGGCGAGGCGTGGAACTTCAACCACGACGAGCTCTACCACGGGGGCAAGGGCGGTAGCGCGCGCCTGGAGATCCAGGGCGAGGCACCGCAATGGGGCCCGAACTGGGACGAGGACGAGGGTGGCGGCGCCTTCCCCAATTCCTTCCACTTCTACCTGCCGCGCATCTGCAACCACTGCACCCATCCGGCATGCAAGGAAGCCTGTCCACGCCAGGCCATCGAGAAACGCGAGGAAGACGGCATCGTCACGGTCGACGAGGACCGTTGCCGCGGCTACCGCTTCTGCCAGGCGGCCTGCCCGTACAAGAAGATCTACTTCAACCACCAGAAGAAAGTCGCGCAGAAATGCATCTTCTGTTTTCCGCGCATCGACGCCGGTGTCGCGCCGGCCTGCGCGCGTCAGTGCCCGGGCCGGGTGCGCTTTGTGGGCTATCGCGACGATCCCGAGGCACCCATCCACAAGCTGGTGGACAAGTGGAAAGTGGCGCTGCCCCTGCACCCGGAATACGGCACCGAGCCGAACGTCTTCTACGTGCCGCCGCTGGGTCCCGCCAGTTTCGGTACCGATGGCGATATCGACGACAGCACGCCGCGCATTCCCGATGAATACCTCGTGGGCCTCTTCGGCCCGAAGGTTCTGGATGCGCTGGCGACGATCAAGGCCGAGCGCGAGAAGATGCGTCTCACCGGCAGTTCGGAGCTGATGCAGCTGCTGATCGCCTACGAGTGGAAGGACATGTTCGGCGGCTTCGACCAGGATCCCGCGGCGGCGTCCGTCGTGCGCTGGGTCGAATAGCGCGCAGCGGCCAAGCGCGCGCAGGAGGCTACGATGCGATCTTCATCCGGTATCAGCCGGCGCAGCTTTCTCCAGGGCGCGGCGGCGGGCGCGGCCACGCTGCTGCTGGATCTGCACAACCTGAAACCGGCCTTCGCCGACGGGCGCCTGCCGCCGGCCGCGCGGGAGTACCGCAACTACCGGGACATCTACCGCAAGAAATGGAGCTGGGACCGCGTCGGAGTGGGAACGCACTCCTGCAGCAACTGCGCGAGCGGTGGCTGCTCGTGGAACCTGTACGTGCGCGACGGCATCGTGTGGCGCGAGGAGCAGGCGGCGCCCTACACGCAAACCAATGCGAGCGTGCCGGATTACAGTCCGCGCGGATGCCAGAAGGGCGCCTCGGCCGCTGCGCTCTATCGCAGCCCGGCCCGGGTGCGCTATCCGCTCAAGCGCGTCGGGGCGAGGGGCGAGAACCGCTGGAAGCGGATCACCTGGGACGAGGCGCTGGACGAGATCTCCACGGCGCTGGTCGATACGCTGTCCACCCGCGGCGGCGTCGGTGCCTATTGCGAGAACGGCAACAACTCCGACTTCGGTCCGAGCTGGATCGCGATGGTGCGTTTCTTCAACCAGCTGGGCATCCCCGTCACCGAGAACTTCGCCGGCGTCGGCGACCTGATGACCGGCGCGACCACCACGCTGGGCATGCCGGTGCCGGGGGCGTCGTCGGACGACTGGTTCCGTACCGATTATTTCGTCAACTGGTTCGGCAACCCGGTATCCACGCGCATCCCCGATGCCCACTTCATGACCGAGGCGCGCTATCGCGGCGCGAGAATCGTATCGATCACGCCGGACTTCAATCCGACCGCCATCCACGCCGACCTGTGGATCTCCCCGCGGCCGGGCACCGACGCAGCGCTGGCGCTCGCTGCCTGCAAGGTGATCCTCGACGAAGATCTCCACGATGTGCCGTACATCATCGAGCAGACCGACCTGCCGCTCCTGGTGCGCAGCGACACGCGCCAGTTCCTGCGCGAGGCCGACGTGGTGGCCGGCGGACGGCAGGAGTGTTTCGGCTGGTGGGACGGGAAGAAGCAGCAGGTGGTGTGGTCGAACAGTTCCATGGCGGTGGCCGCGGAACAGCGGACGCTGAAGCTGGCGCCGGACGATCACCCGGTGCTGGAACCGGAGGGAGCTACCGCGACCCTGCTCTCGGGTGCCGAGGTGGAATTGCGCAGCGGCTTCTCGATCATGCTCGACAAGCTCTCGGCCTACGACCTCGCGAGTGCGGCGAAGATCACCGGCGTCCATGCGAACGTCATCCAGCGCTTCGCGCGCGAATTCGCCACCGCGAAATCGGCGATGATCTATGCCGGTGCCGCTGCGGGCAAGATATTGCACGGCGACCTGGTGCAGCGCTCGCAGATCCTGCTGGCGGCGCTCACCGGCAACAACGGCCGCGCGGGTGGCGGCTGGCAGGAAATGACGTTCTTCGAGCTCGACGGCAAGATGCTCGCCGCGTTCGTGGATCATCCGAGCGATCTGACACCTGACGATCCCGCGGCCATCTGGGGCGCGCTGGCGGAGGTCGGCAAGCAGCAGGCGGCGAGCCCGGCGTATATCTCCGGGTCCATGATGATGCTGATGAATGGCGGCACGCGCGACGCGCAGCTGAACCCCGCCTACAACGACCCCACATTGCCGCGCACGCCCGCGCAGTTCCTCGAGGAAGCGATCGCCTCGGGCCAGATCCACAATGTGCCGGGCCCGGAGCTCGGCAAGCCCGACATCATCTTCAACATGTTCGGCAACCCGTTCCGCCATCGGCGCATGGGCGACCAGCTGGAGAACACGCTGTTCAGGACCGCGAAGCTGGTCGTGGACATCACGCTGCGCATGGACGACACCGCGCGGCATTCCGACATTCTGCTGCCCACGGCCGGTCCCTACGAAAAGCTGGGCTTCAAGTATTCGATCGCATTTCCGCCGTATCTGCATCTCGGCGACAAGGTGGTCGAGCCGCTGGGCGAGGCGAAAGCGGACTGGGAGATCCTCTCGCTGCTCATGGAGCGCGTGAGCGCCGAGGCCACGCGGCGCAAGGTCACCGAGGTGCGGACCTATCGCGGCGTGCCCTACGATCTGTCCAGGGCGTACTGGCGCTTCAGCGACAAGAACCGCATCGGGCCGCGCGAGGACGAGAAGCTCATGCGCATGATCCTCGCGCTGTCACCGGCGACGCGCGGCATCACGCTGGAGGGCTTGCGCGCGAACAAGGGCGCCATGCGCTACACCGGCGTCAGCCAGCTGGGCAAGATGTGGTGCGGCACGAGCGACTACCGCATCGACGAACCCCTGTTGCCTTACCAGGACATGGTGGTGAAGAAGTTGGCGTGGCCCACGGCCACGGGGCGACAGCAATTCTACGTGGACCACCCGTTCTTCATCGAGGTCGGCGAGGAATTCCCGGTGCACAAGGAACCTCCGCAGTCCGGTGGCGCGTATCCGCTCACCATGACCTGCGGCCACACGCGCTGGAGCATCCACACCATGTGGCGTGATCTCGACCTGCTCTTGCGCCTGCAGCGCGGCGAGCCGGTGGTCTTTGTGAACCCGGACGATGCCGCCCGGCGCGGCATCGCCGATCATGATTTCGCCGCGTTCCACAACGACGTCGGCGAGTTCGTGGCGCGCGTGAAGCTGACGCCGGGCATGCGACCCGGACAGGTGCACATCTACCACGCCTGGCTGGCGAACCAGTTCCTGACCGGGAAGAGCAACGATTCGGTTTCCGCGAGCCCGGTGAAAGTGACGCAGTTGGCGGGCAAGCACGGTCACCTGCAGAACGAGGTCGGCTGGTACGAGTTCACCGGGAACGACCGGGATACCCGCGTCGAGATGAAGAAGCACGTGGCATGAACGCGGTAGGGACACCGGCGTACCCCGCAGCCGTTGCCTCGCGCAGCCTTGTCTACGCGGCCTTCGCCGCCGCGTTTGCGTACCCGGATCGTGAAGGGATGGAGGCGATTCGATCGGGCGTGCTGGCGGGCGCCCTGCGCCAGTTGCTGGGCGCAGTCGACCCTAAACTGCCCGAGGGAGTGGACTGGGCCGCGTTGCAGGATTGCGGCGCGGACGATGAGTTCCTGCCGGTCGAGTTCACGCGTCTCTTTGCTGCCGGCGAAAACGGGCCGTGCTGCCCCCTGGAGGGCCGTTGCTACGGCAGCGCCGGCATGGAGGCAACCGAGGATCTGGTGCGTTTCTATGACTTCTTCGGCCTGTCGTTGTCCGAGGGGCAGCGCGAGGAGCCCGATCACCTCCTGACCGAGCTGGAGTTCCTGCACTACCTCGCGTACCAGGAAGCCGCACTCGCTACCGCGGGCGAGAGCACCGAGGGCCTGATACGCGCGCAGCGCGATTTCATAACGCGTCACCCGGGTAAATGGGTTCCCTTGCTGTGCAGTCGCCTCTCGCTCGCACAGCCTCCGCGCTTTTTCAGCGAACTGGCGAACCTGTTGCTGCGCTTGCTGCAAATCGAAGTCGCGCGCCTCGATCGTGAGGTGTCGGCATTGCCGTGAGACGCTGACGGACCTGCTCAGCTTTGCGGCTCGATCAGCACCTTGGCTTGTGGCGATGCCGCGTCCGGGGGTTCATGAATTGAACCTGCCCCTTCCCCGACGGTCGTAAGACTTGCCATCCACGACAACAGGAGGAAGCATCACCATGTCCAATCGTCCCGAATCCCCCGATGACGCCAGCCGCCGCCATTTCATCGCCGGCACCGGCGCCGGTCTCACCGGCCTTGCCCTGAGCGCCACCGCCCTTGCGCAATCGCCGGGAACCGCGGATGCGGGCACGGCGTGCCGCCGCTACCAGGGCAAGGTGGTGTTGATCACCGGCGCCACATCCGGTATCGGTGAGGCCACCGCCCACGCCTTTGCCCGCGAGGGTGCACGAATCTTTTTCTGTGGCCGGCGCGAGGAGCGTGGCAGACAGGTGGAGAAGGCCATCCGCGACAGCGGCGGTGACGCGACCTACATGCGTGCCGATGTGCGCGAGGAGGCGCAGGTGGCGGCCTTCGTGGCTCGCTGCGTGGAGGTCTACGGCCGGCTGGACATCGCTTTCAACAATGCCGGCATCACCGGCTACATGGGTGCCATGGACGAATTGGCGGTCGAGGGCATCGGCTACTACCACGACATCATGCGCACCAATGTCGATGGCGTGTTGTTTGCCATGCGCCACGAACTGCCGGTGATGCGTGCCGCCGGCGGCGGGATCATCGTGAATACCGGCTCGTCGCTGTCACACAAGGGCTCCGCGCACATGGCCGCTTACGCCGCCTCGAAACACGCGGTGATCGGCCTGACCCGCTCCGCCGCCGCCCGCGAGGCCGGGAATGGTATCCGGGTCGTCAGCGTTTCCCCCGGCGGCACGCGCACGGATATCCACCGTCCCTATTTGCCCGCGGGCGCCACCCAGTCGGGCGGCGGAGGCGGCGCCGGCACGCCCATGGGGCGAATCGCCGAGCCGGCGGAAATCGCCGCGGTGGTGCTGAGCGTCACCGATCCCGCATGCGTGTTTCTCAACGGTGACGATGTGCGGGCCGACGGGGCGGCGTCGGCGTGATCGCGTATCGCACTCCGGTGCAGCGGCGGCGTACCAGCCCTCACTCGATGCGGTAGTCCTCCGGCTTCGGCCCGCGCGTCATCAGCCAGTACTCGACCAGCTTGTAGGGGCTCGACATGATGATGCGCCCGGCCTTGTTCTTGTAGTAGCTCTTCGCGTCCGGGCGCGACCAGATCAATCCTGCAAGTTTTTCGTCGACCGCGGCGTTGAATGCGTCGGTGGCCTCCTGCGTGGGCTCCAGCGCCTTCGCATGCTTGTCGTTCAGCAGTTCGAGGCACTCCAGCGCGTAGTGCACCTGCGTCTCGGAGACGATGTTCTGCCCCCCGGCGTGGTTCGGCGCGCTGTTGGGCCCGACGCTGAGGAAGAAGTTCGGGTAGCCCGGCACCGTGACGCCGAGATAGGCGCGCGGATCGTCCTCGCCCCATTCCTCGCGCAGGTTGCGCCCGCCGCGGCCGATGATCTTCAGTCCGCCGGTCATGTCCGAGACATCGAAGCCCGTGGCGCAGATGATCACGTCGACCGGTATCTTGCGGCCGTCCTTCAGCACGATGCCGTCCTCGACGATGTGGTCGAGCGTATTGTCCTCGAGCGTCACGTTGTCGCGCGTCAGCGTGTTCAGCCAGTTGATGTCCATGCAGATGCGTTTGGCGAACACCGGGTATGCCGGAATGAGCTTTTCCTGCAGATCCGGCCGCTTGGCGAGCTTGGCGTGGTAGTTCTGCAGCACGTACTGGCGCACGCCCTCGTTGTAGGCCGAGACCGAGGTGTCCTGGTGCGGCCACTCGGGGTCGATCTGGATGTTCGCGTAGAGTCCGTCCGCGGCGAACCAGTAGGCGCGGAAGCGGAACCACTCGGCGTAGTGCGGGATGTGGCGCTGCGCCCAGCGCACGGTCTCGGGCACCTCGACGTAGTGGTTCGGCATCACCCAGTGGCGCGAGCGCTGGAACACCGTCAGGTGTGCCACCTCGGGCGCGATCGCCGGTCCCACCTGCACGGCGCTGGCACCGGTGCCTATCAGTGCGACGCGCTTGCCCTTCAGCGACACCGAGTGGTCCCAGCGAGCGGTGTGCATCCGCGCGCCCTTGAAGGATTCGAGGCCGGGGATCTGCGGCCACGACCAGCGGTTCACCGGCCCGTGCGCATTCATCACGGCATTGGCGCGCTCGATGCGCGTGCCGCTGGCGTCCTGGATCTCGACGTTCCAGCACTGCGCGGCCTCGTCCCAGGTGCAGCCCAGCACGCGCGTGTCGAACACCACGTGCCGGCGCAGATCGTACTTGTCGGCCACGCGCAGCAGGTATTGCTGGAACTCGGGGCCGGCCGGCGTGTAATGGCTCCAGTCGGGGTTCAGCTCGAAGGAGTAGGAATAGAAGTGGCTCGGCGTGTCGACCGCCACGCCGGGGTAGGTGTTCTCCCACCAGGTGCCGCCCACCTCGGGGTTCTTCTCGATCACGGTGAATGAGTAGCCGGCCTCGCGCAGCTTGATGGCCGCGAGCAGGCCGGTGAGCCCGGCGCCGATCACCAGCACGCGGAAGTCCGGGGCCGGCGCGTGGCGGCCCGCACGCGCGCTGCGCGCCTCGGGCGCATCGAAGCCCATCTGTTCCATCAGCATCGGGATGAACTCGTCGGCCACCGGCTCGCCGACGTCGACGCTCAGCATCCGGCGCATCAGCGCGTTGTCGACCGAGGTGTCGGTGCCGGGGCGCGCCGTCGTCAGCACCCGGAACAGGCGCTCGCGCAGTTGCGTCAGCATCGGTTCGGGAATTTCCTTCGGCACGTCGAATATCGAGCCGATGTACGGTGCAAAGCTGTCGAGCAAGGCCTCGTCGCGCTCGAAGTGCGTGAGCACCATCAGCAGCGTGGGCACGTCTGCATCGCGCAGTGCGGCGCGCAGGCTTGCGTGGTCGGTGATCGGCAGCGCGGCGGTTTGCGCCGTGGCGGAGAGTTTAAGCGTTTGCGGCATGTTCATGCTCGGCCTCGTTATCGTGGTGAATCCGGATGCGCTCAGCGCGCGGGCCAGTGGGCGGCCAGGAAGGCACAGGCGTCGTCTATGGCCTGTTGCGCGGCCGGGATCACGCCGAGCCACGACACGAAGCCGTGGATCATGCCCGGGTAGCGCACCAGCTTCGTGCTCACGCCAGCGGCCGCCAGCTTGCGAATATAGGCCTCGCCGTGATCGCGCGAGGGATCGATCTCCGCGGTACCCATGAAGGCCGGCGCAAGATTGCGATGATCCGCGGCGCGGACCGGCGAGGCGAGCGGGTGGTTCTGCTCGGTGGCGGGATTGGCGAGATACAGCTCCCAGAAATACGCCACGTCGTCGGCCGAGAGGATCGGGCCGTCGGCGAACTCGCGCGAGGCCGGCGTCTCGGTCGACGGATGGTCGCAGGAGCCGTAGAACATGATTTGCGCCGCAATGTGCGGTCCACCGGCGTCGCGTGCACGCAAGGCGACGCCTGCCGCGAGATTCGCGCCCGCGCTGTCGCCCGCCACCGCGAGCCGTCCGGCATCGCCGTTCAGTTCCGCGGCATGCGCGGCTACCCACTGCGTGGCCGCCCAGCAGTCGTCCGGGCCGGCGGGGAAGGGGTTCTCGGGGGCGAGGCGGTAGTCGACCGAGACCACCACGGCGCCGGCGCCGAAGGCCAGTGCGCGCGCGATCATGTCCTGGGTGTCGAGGTTGCCGGTCACGTAGCCGCCGCCGTGGAAGTAGCTGATCAGCGGGAAGGGGCCGTTGCCCGTGGGCGTGTACACGCGCACCGGGATCTCGCCCGCGGGGCCGGGAACCGTGCGGTCGACGATCGAGGCGAGCGGCACCTCGAGCTTCGGGAAGGCCGTGGAACTGGCGCGCACGGCTTCGCGCAGTTGCGGGATCGGTTGCGAGCGCGTCGGCGGCCAATCCGGCGCGTTGGCGAACAGGGCGGCAATCTGGGGGTCTATCGGCATGGCATGCATTCCTCGCGGGCCGGACGTGTCCGGCCTCATCTTTTTGTGTGTGGACTGGAAAGCGGTTGACGGGCACTCTATCACTTGAACAGGATATTTATCTTACCGATACATTAAACATTCCGTAAGGCCCCTGTCCGTGGCGCCCGTCAGGGGCGGTCGCGGGTTGGAGCGGCTGCGCGTCAGGGGAGGCGATTTGTCGAGGATCGGATTCGCATCGAGATTCATGGCGCCGGCGGCGCTGGGTGTGCTGCTGGTTGCCTGCGCTGACTCCGTGCCGCCGCCCTCGGGTGACGGCCCGGTCGCGGACTGGCCCCACTGGGGCGGCAGCGAGGGCGGCTCGCGCTATTCGCCCCTGACGCAGGTCACGCCGCAGAACGTGGGCCAGTTGAAGAAGGCCTGGACTTACCACATCGGCGCGATCGATGCGCCCGAGCAGTCCTCTCCGACCTTCGAGGGCACGCCGATCGTGGCCGGCGGACGCATGTTCGTCTGCTCGGGCATGGGCAAGGTGGCCGCACTCGACCCCGAGACCGGCAAGGAGCTGTGGGAGTACCGCTACACCGCGGACACCACGGGCAGCTACCTGCTGAACTGCCGCGGGCTCACGCACTATTCCGATGGTGCGGAGTACGCGGGCGAGTGTCCGGGCCGCGTGTTCGCGGGCACGCTCGACGGCCGCCTGCTGGCACTGGATGCCGCCACCGGAAAGCTGTGCGCGGGCTTCGGCGACAACGGCTCGCTCGACCTGTTGAAGGGCCTTGGAAAGACGCAGCCGGGGGACTTCTCGATCTCCTCGCCGCCGGTGATCGTCGGCGGGCGCATCATCCTCGGCGGGCGCATTCCCGACAACATGCGCGTGGACGTACCGGCCGGCGTGATCCGCGCCTTCGATGTGCACACCGGCGCGCTGGTGTGGGCGTGGAATTCCGCGCCGCCCGGCATGGAACCGGAGCCCGGAGAGCCCTACGTGCGCGGCACGCCGAACGCGTGGGCGCCGCTCGCGGTCGACAGCGAGCGCAAGCTGGTGTTCGTGCCCACGGGCAACGCCTCCACCGATCACACCAACATCATCCGCGGCGACAAGGACCACTTCGCCGCCTCGATCGTGGCGCTGGACGCGATCACCGGGCAACTGAAGTGGCATTTCCAGACCGTGCACAAGGACCACTGGGATTACGATATTCCCTCGCAGCCGGTGCTGTTCCCGCTGCAGCGCGACGGCGTCGAGATTCCCGCGCTGGCGCAATCCACCAAACAGGGGCACATCTTCATCCTGAACCGCGAGACCGGGGAGCCGCTGTTCCCGGTCGAGGAGCGCCCGGTGTCGCTCACCGGCGCGATCGAAGGCGAGCGATACAGCCCGACGCAACCGTTCCCGGCCAATCCGGCGTTCATCGTGCGCCACGAGCTGACGCGCGACGACATCTGGGGCTTCACGCCGTGGGACAAGGGCAAGTGCCGCGAAATGTTCGACAACGCGAACTGGGAAGGCGTGTTCACGCCGCCCTCGCTGCGCGGCACCGTGTACTACCCGAGCTTCATGGGCGCGACCAACTGGGGCGGCGTGTCGGTCGACCCGGTCAACAACATCCTGGTCACCAACACGACGCAGGTGCCGGCGATCCTGCGCATGTACCCGCGCGCGGAGGCCGACCGGCTGATGGCCGCGGGCAAGCGCATGACGCCGTCCATCGGCGCTCCCTATGCGCATACGATGGAGCCGATGCTGTCGCCGCTCGGCGCGCCCTGCATCCGGCCGCCGTGGGGCACGCTGCTCGCGATCGACCTGAAGAAGGGCGAGCGGCTGTGGGAAGTGCCGCTGGGCTCCACGCGCGACGTGGCGCCCTTCCCGCTGTGGTTCGACTGGGGCGTGCCGAACATGGGCGGCTCGCTGCTCACGGCATCGGGGCTGGCGTTCATCGGCGCGACCACCGACAACTTCCTGCGCGCCTTCGACGTGAAGACGGGGCAGGAACTGTGGAAGGCGCGGCTGCCGGGCGGCGGCCAGGCCACGCCGATGACTTACCGGCTGAGCAAGGACGGCAAGCAGTACGTGGTGATCGCGGCGGGTGGCCACAAGTACCTGGGCACCGATATCAGCGATGCGCTGGTCGCGTACGCGTTGTAGGAGCGGGCCATGCCCGCGACCTGTCGGAGCCATGAGCCCCTCCTGCCGGCGGCGGGCGGTTGTTGTAGGAGCGCGCCATGCGCGCGACCATCGCGGGCATGGCCCGCTCCTACGTGAAGGAGAAGCTGGCGATGGACGCATTCCGGCGCGACCGACAAGGAGACGAATATGTCCACGCGACGAGGCATCGGACTCTGCTACGGCAGCCTGTGCGACGTCAGCGCGGCTGAGTTGGTGCGTATCGCCGGCGCCAACGGCTTCGGCGGCCTGATGCTCCCGCCTTTTCCAGCGGCGCAGCCCGCGGAGATCGCGGGTTTCCGCGCGCTGCTGCGTGATAACGGTATCCGCCGCGTGGTGCTCGACGGCGTCATGGCCCCGCTGCCGCGCTGCGCTTTCGTTGTCGAGCACGGCTGGACCGCGGACCAGCACTTCGCGGTGGCGGAGCAGTTTGGTGTCGACTGCTTCAACGTGCCGCATTACCGCGGCGATCCGGCGACCACCGTGGCGGAATTCGCCGACGCGCTCGGTCCCTTCTGCGAGCGCGCCGCGGCCGCGCGCATCACGGTGGCGCTGGAGTTCCTGCCGGGCACCGGCATACCGGATCTCGAGCGTGCGCTGCGCATCGTGGAAGCGGTGGCTGCGCCGAACCTCGGCTTCACGCTGGACACCTGGCACTGGGCGCGCACGCGCGCGACGCTGGCCGATATCCGCGCGCTCGCGCCGGGCGTGATCAAGGATTTCCAGATCAGCGACCGCGCGGCGAACCAGGACGCATTGCCGGATTCCGAGCAGTGGGGACGACTGCTGCCGGGCGAGGGGACGTTGCCGCTAGGGGAGATCATCCGCGCTGTGCGCGCCAATGCGCCGGATCTCACGGTCAACGCGGAGATCTTTTCCGAGGAGCTACGGCGGCGAGATCCGCATGACGCGGCGCGCGCGATCGCCGAGTCCCTTGGACTGGTTGTGGATCAGGCGTTGCTGTAGGTCGCCATTCATTGCGACGGCGGCATTCGGGCAGGCACCTGTCGGCACGAATGCCGAACCACAGCAGGATGTCGGGCTGAAGCCCGACCTACAGCGGCTGTCCCATTCGCGCGAACACGTTCGCCATCGTGCCGCCCGCGAAGGCCGCGCGCTCGGCCGCGGAGCTTTGGGCCAGCGCGCCGGCGAAATAATCGGCCGGATCCGCGAAGCCTTCGAAGTGCGGGAAGTCCGTGGAGAACACCAGCATCTCCGGCGGTAGCTCGGCAACGATGCGCGCCAGCGGCTGGTCGTTGCCGCCACTCAGCGGGGTCGCCTTCACGTTGCGCGCGAGGTACTCGCTCGGTTTCAGCGGCAGGCGGTACTTGCCGAGGAACAGTTCCGCGGTCGGCGAGATGCGGTCGTCGATTTCCCGGTACAGGTACGGCAGCCAGCCGGTGCCCACTTCGGCCAGCAGCACGGTGAGCTGCGGGAAGCGTTCGAACACGCCGCTGTAGACCATGCCGTTCAGCAGGGTGTTCGGCGCCACGTGGCGCTGGGCACTGCCCAGCATGCGCATCAGCGTGACGTCGCCGCCGAGGTTCGCCCAGCCGGGATCGAAGCGCATGCGCTCGAAGCCCGTGTGCAGCATCGGCACCATGCCGAGCTTCACCGCGGCCTCCCACAGCACGTCCCAGCTCGGATGGATCGGCGGCACGCCGTTCACCGGGTAGGCCGGGATCAGGAAGATGCGCGAGCCGCGCCGGCGCATGCGCGCGAGTTCCTCGACGGCCCATTCGAGCGAGCTGTATTCGAGCGCGCTCACCGGCAGCAGTCGCCCGTTCGACGCGGCACAGGTGTCGGCCAGCCAGGTGTTCGCCGCGCGGATCACTTCCTGGCGCAGGCCCAGGTCCTCGACCTGCACCCCGTAGGCGATGCCGGCCAGGCAGATCACGTTCTGGATATGGATGCCCTGCTGGTCCATCCACTTCAGGCGCGCCTGGGCATTGGCGACCTGGAACTGGTGCTTGCCCTCGAACTCCGCGCGACGCTCCTTCTCGGCGATTTTCTCCTGCCCGTACAGCACGGCGACGCCGGGCGGCACCAGCTGCTCGAACGGCGGCCGCGCGGCCGGCGGCACGTCGTGGAGCAGGTCGCCCACGATCGCGTGCACCGCCAGAGCGCCCGGATCGAGCTTCGGCAGACGTTTCGCGAGGTCGGGGTAGGGCAGCAGCCATTCATCGCCCGGTTCGAAATGGGCGTCGACGTCGATCACGGTCGCCGCCGCGGCATCGGCGCCGAGTAAGCGTTGTTGCATGGATCCGCTGATGGCTTGCATGTTCGGGGTGTTCCCTCTGGGAGACGCCGCGGCAGTCGGCGTGGTTCGCTGTCATTGAAGCGCGGTTGCGCATGCCGGCAGCGCCGCTACCGCGGCACTCAGGTTGACACGGATCCCGCCCTCAACCAATACTTTACGCGTAAGAAAAATATCGTGGCAAGTGCGGCGCCGTCCGGAATTCCGCGTCCGTCTCCACCAGGGCCCGCCGAGGTTTATTTGAAGAGTTACCATTTCAGCGCACGCGCAAGCCTCGATATGCCCGGCTCGAGCATGGGCATCGAGTTGCGCGAATCGGAAACGCCGCAGCCCGGCCCTGGTCAGGTGCTGCTGCGGATCCGCGCCAGTGCTCTGAATTTTGCCGATCTCACCTTCCTCGCTGGCGGGCTGCCCAATGCCGAAGGGCTGGTCCCGCTGCTCGACGGCGCCGGCGAAATCGCTGCGCTCGGCCCGGGCGTGAGCCGCTGGCTGGTCGGGGACCGCGTGATCGCCAACCCGCACCAGAACTGGCTGGCCGGCGAGGCGCGCCCGCCGAGCTACGGCCAGGTGCTGGGCGGCACGGTAGACGGGATGCTCCGCGACTATGCCGTTCTGCCGGAGACCGGCCTGGCCGCCATGCCTTCGCACCTGTCCTTCGAAGAGGCCGCGGCGCTGCCCTGCGCCGGCCTGACCGCGTGGAACAGCATCCTGGGCGGTCCGCCGAACAAGCGCCCCTGCGTGCCCGGCGAAACCGTGCTGGTCCAGGGCACCGGCGGTGTGGCCCTGTTCCTGCTTCAGTTCGCGAAGCTCGCGGGCTGCCGCGCCATCGCGCTGACCTCGAGTCAGTCAAAGGCCGAATTGCTGCGCAGCATGGGCGCCGATGCGGTGATCAACTATGTCGAGACGCCGGACTGGAGCCGACCGGTGCTGGAACTCGCGGGCGGCAACGGTGTCGATCTGGTCGTGGAACTCGGCGGGCCGAGCACGTTGCCGCAGTCGATCGCCGTCACGCGTCCCGGCGGACGGATCGCGCTGATCGGCGTCGTGGGCGGCCTGGGGAGTATCGATTACGTGAACCTGCTGCCCATCATCACCAAGGCGCTGACGGTGTTCGCGAACTCGATGGGCAGCCTGGCCGACCTGGAGAACATGTCGAGGGCCATCGAGATCCACGGGTTGAGGCCGACCCTGGATCGCACGTTCGGTTTCGAGGAGGCGCCCGAGGCCTTCCGTCACTTCGCCGCCAGGAGCCACGTCGGCAAGGTCGTGATATCGCATTGATCGCGCCGGATCCCCGGCGCGAGACACCTCCACCCACGCATCATCGAAGGAGAACCCCATGTTGACCGAAGCCCGCCGGCAGGAACTCTCGGACCTGTTGCGCCCGGTGTCGCCACCGCGCGTACTGGAGAATGTGTACACGGATGACCAGCGCGAGCGCCTGCTCGACGTGGTGCGGCAGCACGGGCCGTGGAAGCTGATCATCGCGCAGCATTTCGCCTCCGCCGAGGAGTTGATCGCCACGGGGTCGGGAGGGGTTCCCGAAGGCGTGACGCCCACGCTGGACATGTTCCTGACGCCGACCTTCCGCGGTTTCTACGCGAACTACTCGGCACTGCTCTATCCCGAGATCCACGACTGCTTCTACAACGCGACATTCCTGGAACTCGCGAAGTCCTACTGGGGTGCGAAATACGCCAAACCGCAGATGATGCTGTTCAACGTCAACGGCCCCTGCGGCAACACGGACCCCGGTCACCTGGACTCACCGAGCTTTCGCGGCATCCGCTACGAGAACTCGCCGACCTGGCTGTGCAGCGTGATGGGCAAATCGGGCCTGTTCAGGGACTACCTGATCAAGTCCGCGCAGGTCATCACCTGGTTCTCGCACGACCCGAGCAGCGGATTCACCTACTGGCCCGACGGACCGTTGAAGTCGCCGCAGCGCCTGATGCCGCCGGTCTACAACCGCGGCGTGGTGGTGCAGAACGAGATGCTGATGCATCGTGGCGAAGCCAACGGCGCGCCGGAGCAGCAGCGCCCGGCCGGGCTCGACTTCACGACCACCTTCTCCGGCGATCCCGCGGACCGCGATCACTGGCTGCTGAAGACAGGTGACCGGGTGATCGCGCGCCATCACACGAAGGAGCTGCGCTTCCTGGTTCACTGGACTGCCGAAGTGTTCGAGGACTACGACGAGCTGAAGAAAAACATGGAAGGCACGCACAACCTGACGCATGAGCAGGCCATCGACATGCTGATAGCGGATGTGCGCTCCAGGGGTATCCGGATCGAGACGCCCAGCGATCCGCTGCACGATCCGCAGTTCATCCGGGCCCTGAACTCGGCCTATGACATCGGCGCGCCGGCCAGCTACCCCGAGGGGGCGCCGGTCACGCCCATTTACACGCACGCTGCCTGAGCCTGCGCTAGTAATCCATCAACTGAATCACGAACAAAGACAGGTTTCCCATGCTACTCAAGATAGTGGTATCGCAATTGATGACGCCCAAGGGACTGGCTTTTGACCGCTTTCTGGTGAAGTGGACGGGCCACTCCCTGATGAACCGTGTTTTCGCCAGGAATGAGGGTTACGCACCACATCCGGCCCTGTTGCTGGTAACCCGGGGTAGCAAGACGGGCCAACTCCGGGAAGTGGCTATCCCCTACTTTCAACTGGACGGAAAGTTGATGGTCGTGGGATCCAGGGGTGGCATGCCGGAAGATCCATTCTGGGTCAAGAACCTGCGTAGCGACTCCGAGGCGAGGATTCATATCCGGAGGAAGGAGAAGCGGGTGCGGGCGCGTATCGCCCAGGGCGATGAGCGAAAAGCCCTCTGGCCCCGGTTAGTCACCTTGGTGCCCACCTACGCCCGGTACCAGGCGAATACGACGCGGGAGATCCCTGTGGTCATCCTGGATCCGGCGTGACCGGCAGTTTCATCGCCGGCTGCGTGGTCTTCGCCAGCGGCGGCATGGTGCCGCACTGATCGTCACTACAACACGAGGACTTGGGGATGGATCGACTGAAGGGTAAGGTCGCGATCGTGACAGGCGCTGGCCGCATCGGCAACATCGGTCTTGCGATCTGCGAGGCCTTCCTGCGCGAGGGGGCCAAGGGCGTCATCGGCACGGACATTCGCAGCGACGAGGCGATGGCGATCCGCGAGCGCGTCGAGCGGCAGTTCGGCAAGGAGCGCTTCAGGCTGCTCGAGCACGACGTGACCAGCCCCGCCGACTGGCAGCGAGTGGTCGATGCGGTGGTCCTGGAGTTCGGCGGCCTCGATGTGCTGGTGAGCAACGCCGGCATCGCGATACATGGCGGCATCGAGAACACCTCGCTCGAGGATCTGCGCAAGGTGATGGCGGTCAACCACGACGCGATGTTCCTCGGCATGAAGAGCTGCCTTCCCGCGCTCACGGAGAGCGTGAAACGCTTCCCCGGCGGCGGCGCCATCGTCAACAACATCTCGATGTCGTCCTACATGCCGAATGCGAACAACATCGGTTACCACGTTTCGAAGGCGGCGGCGCGCATGCTGACGCTGTGCGGGGCGACGGAGTTCGGGCCAAAGAAGATCCGCGTCAATTCGGTGCATCCCGGGCTCACGATCACCCCGCTGGTGCGCGAGTCCTTTGTCGACTACGTGGCTGCCGGACTGTGGGAAACGGAGGCGGCGGCAGAGGCTGCGATCGCCGGCATGGGCCCGCTGAACATGGCGAGCCAGCCGGAAGACACGGCGCATGCCTTCGTCTATTTGGCGTCCGAGGAGGCCCGCTTCGTGACCGGCGCCTCGATCTACCACGACGGCGGCATCGGGCAGCGATACTGAGGAGAGACCGGATGAGTGAAGCCCGCAAGGCAAGGTTCTCGTTCACCAAGCTGATCGTGAACGACGAAGAGACGATGGCCCGGTACTACCACGAGGTGTACGGGCTGAATGTGATACAGCGCGTGCAGGGTGAATCCAGCGCCGCTGGCGAGCCGTTCCGCGAGATCATCATGGGGCCGGGCGACTCGATGTCGCCCGATGAATCCCTGGTGATGTTCAGTTTCATCGGGCGCCCTGCGCCGCGCGACCAGGAGTGCATTATCGGCTTCGTCACGGACGACCTCGACGCGCTGGTCGCGCGCATCGCCGCCAACGGCGGCAAGCTGGTCGGCCCGATCAAGTCGATGCCCGAGCACGGCATCCGCGTGGTGTTCGCCACGGACCCCGAGGGGCACCTGAGCGAGAACGTGCAGATGCTGCCGGCCTGAGCGCGCGGGCGGACAGCCGGGAAATGCCGCTTTACAAACAGATAGCCAACAATTAACTTATCGATACGTTTGTGGCGGGGAAGCTGGCGATGCGCCAGTGTCGATCAAGGCCACATGCGTCAGAACAACAAGACAGGGCAACGAATCACACACGGCCGTTGCCGCCCGCAACCAGACCGACAACCACCTCCGGGAGAGACCAGATGAAACACAGGATCAACAACATGAAGATGAAACGTTCCACCTGGTTGCTGCGGGCAGCGATTGCCGGCAGCGTGATGGGCGTCGGCAGCGCCGGCGCCTGGGCGCAGGACGGCGCGCAGGCGTCCGGTCTGGAGGAGGTGGTAGTCACCGCGCAACGGCGCGAGGAGAACATCCAGTCCGTTCCGGTCGCGATCACGGCCTTCGACAACAACAGCCTGCGCGAGCAGAACATCACCAGCCCGCTGGACCTGAACGGCAAGGTGCCCGGCGTCACTGTCGGCAACGGTGGCCAGCAACGCAACGGCGAAGTCGTGACGATTCGCGGCCAGGGCCAGACCTATCTGTCGCCCGTCGGCGTGGTGAACTACTTTGCGGAAGTGCCGCTGATCCAGAGTGGCGTCCTGGCCAACCAGGGCGGCCCCGGCACGTTCTGGGACCTGAGCTCGCTGCAGGTGCTGCGCGGACCGCAAGGCACGCTGTTCGGCCGCAACACCACCGGCGGCGCGGTACTGCTGGGGCCGAAGAAGCCCGCGGAGGAATTCTCCGGCTATGTGCAGGCCCAGGGCGGCGACTACGACAACAAGGAATACGAGGGCGCCGTCAACGTACCCTTGATCGATGACAAGCTGATGGTGCGCCTGTCATACAAGGACGTGGAGCGCGACGGGTTTACCGAGGACGTGGGTCCGCAGCCTTACGGTTTCAACGATGTCTGCCAGCCGATGGTTGCGCGGCTGGGAACCATCGACATACCGTGCGGCCATTTCGGCACCCACCCGCGCTCGCCCGGCTTCAAGGGCGCGGACTATGACAACAAGGATTACTGGCATGCGCGCGTCGGTGTGCTGTGGCGTCCGACCGACCGCATCGAAAACTATTTCGTCGGCTATCAATCCAAGTCCGAGGACAACGGCACCGGCTTCATCTTCAGCGGTGCCGGCCCCGGCATGAACGTCGCGAACCTGTCCGGCAACCTGGCGTACAACATTACGAATCCCGATATCTTCGACCCGACGATCACCCAGGATGTGCTCGCGGTCCAGAACCGGCTCGGGGCGCGCAAGACCGCCATGAACCAGGACCAGTACACCGAGATCGAGACCGAAGGCTATTTCAACACGACGTCGATCGAACTGAGCGACAACCTGACGTTCCGCAATATCCTCGCCTACCAGACGATGCAGGTGAACTACAGCTGGGACCTCGATGGTTCGATCCTGCCGATGCTGGGCCAGCTGGACCCCGTCGGTGCCGAGAACACCCCGGTCGCGAACGACCCCTTCTCCCGTCCGGGCCAGAGGGGCAGCATCACAGACCAGTCGCTGCTGACCGAGGAAGCGCAACTGACGGGAACCCTGCTCGACGAGCGACTGGATTTCGTCACCGGCATCTACTACTCGAAGCAGGAGCCGGACGGCTTCAACGCCCTCGGCTCGTTCAATGCGGCCAGCTATAGCCCCAGCACCAGCGCCGAGATCGAGACCACCAGCACGGCCATATACGCCCAGGGCACGCTGCAGCTCGGCATCATTTCCGAGTCGCTCGAGAAGTTCAGCCTGACGCTGGGCGTGCGACGCACCGAGGACGAGGAGGAAGGCGCGCGTTTCGCCACCAACTACTACAGCGATCGCGTGTACACCCAATTGCCGGATACCTACACGATACAACCGCGCACCGCGACCCTGAACTCCGACGAGCCGACCTGGACGGCGGGCCTCGACTACGAGATGAACGAAGACGTGCTGCTCTACGGCAAGATCACGCGTGGTTACAAGGCGGGCAGCTTCAACCAGTCCGGCGTGAGCCGGATGACCTCGGAACCGGAATTCGTGACCAACTACGAAATCGGCGCGAAGACCGATTTCATGCTGGGCGAGATGCCGGCGCGCCTCAATGCCAACCTGTTCAG
>DAORUQ010000026.1:0-3182 GCA_035433265.1 Pseudomonadales bacterium
GGCGTCGCGGGCGCCGCGATTCACATCGAGGGCAGGACTCGCGCGCAGTGGTGCGACAACGCGCAGCGCTACGGGGAAGACGTGCTGTCGAAGCTCGATGGCTGAAAGCGCTTTGGCCGCTTTGGCTTCGATCTGCCCGCGCATCGATCAGCCAGCCGGAATTGTTGCAGCCCATGCCTGCGGCCGAGACCCGAGCCGCTCCTGCAGGGCAAGTGGCGCGACCTGCACCTTGGTTTCGTTGTTGGGACCGCGCAGCTGCTCGAACACGGTCGGCAACTCATCCAGCGTGACCACCGAGCTGATCAGCATCTTCGGGTCGACATGGCCGGCGTCCATCACGTCGGCCACGTAGTGAAAGTCCTTCAGCGCATAGCCGACCGGAAACTGCAGCGACACGCCCTTGTAGCCTGCGACGGCCGGGACCACCTGGTCGGGTGAGGTGCAGAATCCCATCGACACCACCTTGCCGAGCGTGCGCGCGTGCTGGATGCCCTTCATCAGGAATCCCGGTGTGCCGACACATTCGAACACGATGTCGGGCTGCCCGCCGAGGGCTGCGATGATGCCGTCGCTCTCGTTCTCGCCGCAGTGCACGAAGGCATCCGCACCCATTTCCAGCGCCAGCGCCTGTCGCCGTGCCGATCGTGACGTCGCGACGATGCGCCCGGCACCGAGTCGCCGCGCCCAGTAGATGGTGCACAGCGCGACCGCACCGGCGCCCATGACCAGCACGCGATCGCCGGGCTGGACACAGGACATGCGCACGCCGTACAAGCCGACCGCGAGCGGCTCGATCAGCGCGCCATCGGCCGCCGAGAGCGTGGCGGGCAGCTTGATGGCGACGCTGGCAGGGATGCGCATCATTTCGGCATAGCCGCCCATGACGCCCGGCGCGTTGTGGCACAGCGCCAGGTTGCCGTGATGGCAGGCCTCGCAGTTCCCGCAGCCGGTCGAGGGCAGGGCGGTGATCAGATCGCCTGTCCTGAAGCCGGTGACATTCGCGCCGACTTCGACGATTTCGCCCGAATACTCGTGACCGGGCACGGTGCCGGGCGAAAACTGCCACTGATGCCCCTCGGTCATGTGCAGGTCGGTGCCGCAGATGCCGCAGCGATGCACCTTGATGATGACATCCTCGGGGCCTGGAACCGGATCCGGAAGGGTTTCGAGGACGAGTGGTTTGCCCGCTTCGCGATAGACAGCGGCTTTCATTTCGGGCCTCCAGCGGTGGCAGGTCCCTTCGGCGCCAGGTCGAAGCGACTGGTGTAGTCGCCGAAGCGCTCGCGGATTTCTGCCTCGGTCATGCCGAAATCGGCGATGTCGTAGTCATGCGTGCCATGCTGGCGCTCGGGATCGTCGGCAATGCGCTGGAGCATGGCCGCGCGCGCCTCGGGCCTCAGGTCTTCGCCGATGAAGCCGTAGATGCGTTCGACCACGGCCATCGGGTCGCGATGCAAATCGGCGTGGACGAGATCCAGCACCTGCCCGGGATGCGCCTCGCGCACGCGTTGCGCCTTGCGCAGGGCGTTCGCCCATTTCGCCACTTCGCGCGCCAGCATGTTGTGCGCGCGCTGCTCGTAGCGGCCTTCCTCCACGATCGGATGCAGCGGCATCAGCAGCGAGCAGAGCGATGGCACCGCCTTGGCCGGATCGCGATGCGTCTGGATCACTTTCGCGTCGGGGAATACGGCGAAGAGCAGGTCCAGGTTTTCGATGTGACCGGGGTTCTTCAGCAGCCAGCGCTTGTCGGGTTCGGTGCTGCCGATCAATTGCAGGCAGCGATAGTAGTGACGATACGAGCTCTCCTCGCTCTGGCATTGCCACCAGGCGTCGTAGGTTGCGGCGGACCAGCCGACGGTCCACAGGTTCGAAACGAAGCCCTGGCGCAGCACGAGGCAGCATTCATCGACTTCCTCGGCGGCCATGTTGTGTGCGGCTCGCTTCTTCGGGGCAGCCCGGAAGCGCGCCTCGAGCGTGGCGGCGGTCCGGTGGAAGGCCGGATAGTCGGTCCAGGTCTCCCGGGGCGGGCGCGGCATGGGCGAATCGAGCAGCCAGGTTTGCAGCCCCTGGAAGCGCTGGTCGACGGCCATGAGCTTGTGCAGCGCGGTGGTGCCGGTTCTCGGCATGCCGGTGATCACGACCGGACTCGGGATCGCGTGGCGATCGAAGCCGGGATGTTCGGCCATTGACCGGATCGCCTGCGCGCGGCCCTTGAGCACGCCGACGACCGTGCCCCACGCGTAGTGCCGTCCGCGTTCGCTGAAGCGCGGATCGTAGTCCATCGACTGCAGCAGCACTCTCAGGCCCGGCAGGTAGTCGTCGCTGCCGAAGTCGGTGCTTCCGACTTCCTTTGCGACCAGTTCGTGCAGTTGGTCCAGTGCCGTGGCGAAGACCCCGGGTGCAGCGTATCTGTCATCCATCGCGGTTCACTCGTCGGGAATGCCGCTCATCGACGGGCCGCCGTTGACCGCAACAGTCTGCCCGGTGATGTAGGAGGCGGCATCGCTGGCGAAGAAGACGATCATGTTGGCCACTTCGTCCGGCGTGCCCGGGCGGCGCAGCGGGATCGTCGTGAGATTGCTCATGTCGAGCTTCGCCACTTCCCACGCCGCGGCCGCGCGCTCCGATGCGATCATCCCCGCCGCGACGCAGTTGGCGCGAATGCCATGGCGGCCCCATTCGGCCGCCGTGACGGTGGTGAACATCTGCAGCGCCGCCTTGGCCGCGGAATAATGCGCCCCGCCTTTCACGCCGCTGATGCCGGCGTTGGAGGAGATATTGACGATCGCGCCGGATCGCTGCGCGATCATGTGCGGGCCCACCGCGTGCGTGCAGAGATAGGCGGCGCGCACATTGAGGTCGAAGCTGGCGTCCCAGGCCCTGCTGCCCAGCCCGGCGAGCGGCCCCAGGCGCGAGCCGCCGGCGTTGTTGACGAGGATGTCGATGCGCCCGAATTCATCCAGCGTTCGCTGGACCAGGCGGGTGACCTGTTCCTCGTCCTTGACGTCGGTCGGCACTGCCAGGCAGCGCGCGCCCGATTCCTCGCGCACGCGCGCGGCCGCGCGCTCCAGTTCATCGGCGGTGCGGCTGGCGACGACGACAGCGGCGCCCCTGCGCGCCAATTGCCGCGCGGTCGCGAGGCCGATGCCGGTGCCGCCGCCGGTGACGATGGCGACGCGGCC
>DAORUQ010000026.1:3282-22948 GCA_035433265.1 Pseudomonadales bacterium
GCGCGGTCGCGAGGCCGATGCCGGTGCCGCCGCCGGTGACGATGGCGACGCGGCCGGTGAAATCGGAATGGTCGGGGTTCATGGGGTTTACCATCTCCTTCGTCGTTGACACGCGCGCACCCGCCGGCGCAGTTGCTCGGCTCGTTGCTGTGGCGTCACCACCGGTGTGTCGGCAGGCAGGTGGTGGCGCAACTCGGCCAGCTTCACGCGCCTGATCACCGGTGTCGGGTTGGTGTCGCAATCGAACCAGCGCCCGTAGATGCCGCCTTCCCTGTATCCGGCGGGATCGAGCCAGTTGGGCACGCCGGGGTCTTCCAGCGCGATGACGGCGCGGAACCTGCCGTCCGAACTGGCTCGTGCCGTATGGCCATTGAGGCTGGAAAGGCGATAGACGTATTCGAGTGCGTTGAAATACGGGTCGTTGAGCTGGATGTTCCAATAGGGGCGGCGCTCGGGCAGATCGGTCTCGATGATCAGCGCCTCGTCCTCCTCCAGCTGGAAGCAGGCGGGCCAGTAGACCTGCTTGGCGAGCGCGCCCTTCATGCGCACCGGCTCGAACACGTTGAAGCCGACGCGCTCTTTCACGCCGTTCTGCAGGCGGTAGTAGCTGCGGGTCTTGCGCGCGGGGAACTTCGCCATTTCCCGGATGCGCGCGATGATCTCCCCGGGCGCGAGGCGCGGCTTGGCGGGGACGGGATCCAGGCACTCGATCGAGAGCGTGGGGTCGATCTCGTTCTCCCAGTCGTAGCTGCGCAGGCGCACCATCATGCCGGTGGCCTGGGGATGGATCGGTGCCCAGTTGCCGGCATGGCCAGCCGGGCGTTCGACGCTGAAAACCACTTCGAATTCACCGCCGGGTTCGACAACGATGTCCTGGTCATCGATCTCGTTGTGCCCGCCGATCTGCGCGATGTCATCGACCATGCCCGACATGAAGCGCTGCGTGGTGAAGCTCAGGATCTTCACCGTGCCGCGATTGCCGCTGACCCTGTATTTCAGGTCACCGCGTATCGGGCTGTAGAGATAGATGTCGTCGGGATTGGGCTGGAGCGTGAACACCGGGTTCCACAGCGGAGCCCAGTCGGGGTGTTCCGGCGTGGCGTGGAAATAGGCGAAGTAGGAATAGGACAGGCTCATCATCGTCTGCCGATAGACGTCGGCGCGATAATCCGCGTGCTCCGGGTGCCAGGTGTTCGCGAGTTCCGCGACCGCATCCTCCAGCGCGCCGAGATATTCGAGGATGCTCGGGCCGATACGCGTGTCCATGTGCAATTCCTTCGTGCTCGGCCTGTGAATGTTACGCTCAGTTGCCCGGCACGCTCTCGAAAAAGGCCAGCCCGGCAGGTTCGGGGAACAGGTATTCGCAGTAATGCCCCAGCTCCGGGGCCTCGACGAAGCAGCTCTGCATGAAGCCCGGATTGCTGCTCCTGGAGGGCATGTTCCAGCCCTTGCGTGCGATCTCCGTCAGCAGGGCGTTCCACTCGTCCCCGTTTCGGATCAGGAAGCCGAGGTGGTGATGACGAATGGCGAATTCGTCGGCTGGCAATCGCCCGGTGTACAGCTGCGAACCCGGACCGTTCGCGGTGAGCAATTCGTACATCGTGCCGCCGACCCACGCCAGTTCGACGTGGATGTGACCGCCTGCCGGCAGCTGTCCTTCCAGGCGCCGGAAGGCACTGATGCCGTAGCGCTCCCCGAAAATATCGCGCGCCCGCTCGATGTCGTTGGTCGCGTACGCCACCTGGAACTGCTCGGCGCGCAGCAGCCCTGCGGCAGGGTCGAACGTGGCATCCGGTCTGTTCATACGCTCGGCCTCATCGTGCAGGAATTGCCCGCCGCCCGGGCGGGAGCGGGTCGGCGCGCCTTGCTCGCGCCCCGATCGGGAGATGTCCCGAGTGCCCCGGTTGCAATAGATAGTATTCACTATCTACAAGGTCTGGCAAGATGCTGCCTGGATTTTCAGGCGTGGATTGCAGCACCACCGCGGCCGGTTGGCGTGGCGGGCAGTTCGAGGCAGTGCAGGAGTGGAGCGGGGATTGGCTACGCGGCGAGAGACAACGGCAGCTGCAGTGACTCCTGGCGCGGTGCGCAGGAAGAAGCGGCGCTCGCCCGGGGAGATCAGGGAACGGCTGATCGATGCGGCCCGGGAGGAGTTCAAGCGCTGCGGCTTCGTCGGGGCAACGACGGCGGCAATCGCTCGCAACGCCGACGTCACCGAAGCACAGCTGTTCCGTTGTTTCGAGTCGAAGGCCGCACTTTTTCGCGAGGCGGTTTTCGAGCGGCTGAACCAGCATTTTTCCGAGTTCAATGCGCGATATCCGACCGATGTTTCCAGTCGGGCGAACGTTCGCGATCGCGAACGCCGGTACATAACCGAGTTGCAGCAGTTTCTCGACGAGCACTCGAAACTGCTGCTGTCGCTGGTTGCAGCCCAGAGCTTCACCTCGGGCAGTCTGCAGGGAGTCGGTGAGATCGAGAGCCTGCGCCACTACTTCGAGCGCGGCGCCGCGACGATGAGCGGCAGGATCGGGGAGGATCCCCCGCTGGATCCGAAATTGCTGGTGAGGGTGTCTTTTGCGGCGGTGCTCGGTTGCGTGATCTTCAAGGACTGGATCTTTCCCGCCGGTCTCGCGAGCGACGACGACATCAATGCCGCCGTTATCGATTTCGTTATCGATGGAATCAGCATCAACTCGGATCCCGGGACCAAAGAACCTGTGCGGAGATCCGGCAAGGGGAGAGCAACATGACGCCGGCCAACACTCAACTCGTTCGCGATTTCTTCACGGCTCTCGCCAGCGGCAATGTGCCTGATGATCTGCTGACGCCGGATATGTCCCTCTGGACGGTGAACGGAGGCACGTCGGACGAGGCGCGTTTTCAGGGCGCCATGAAAAAGGCCGCGGGTTAGGCGGGGCTGGAACACGAGCGGAGCCGCGTGATGCAAACCAGGGCAAAGTCCTTCTGCCGCAATTGCGGCGCGCTGTGCTCGATGGAGCTGACCATCGAGGACGGCAAGCTGGCTGGCGTGACTGCTGACGGTAGCGCCTCGCCCTACGGGGCCTACATGTGCCCCAAGGGCCGCGCCAGCCTGGATTTTCATAACGGGGCGGAAGGCCGGCTGCTGAACAGCCTGCGCCGCGAGGCGTCCGGCGCGTTCAGCGAGCTGCCGGCGGCCCAGGCCCTGGACGAGATTGCCGCCAGGCTGGCGGCCCTGATCGCGGAACACGGACCGCGCTCGGTCGCCTTCTATCACGGCACCGGCGCGTACCGAAGCGTGCTGGGCGCTCTGCTGGAGCGAGCATTCGCCTCGAGCCTCGGGTCGCCGAACTTCTTCTCGACGATGACGATCGACCAGTCGGCGAAGTGGGTCACGGCCGGTCGAATGGGCGTGATGGCGAGCGGCAAGCCCAGCACCCGGGACATCGACCTTGCGGTCATCGTCGGCAACAATCCGCTGGTCAGCCACCAGACCTACCCGTTCGGGCCCGGGGAGAGCGGGGCACCGGGCAAGTCGTTCGCCGCGGCTCGGGCGCGCGGCGCGCGCATCGTCGTGGTCGATCCGCGACGCACGGAAACGGCGCGCTACGCCGATCTGCTGATCCAGCCACTTCCGGGGCACGACGCGGCGCTCTTTGCAGCAGTCGCCCACATCCTGCTGCGCGACGGCACCTGCAACACGGCGTTTTGCGAACGCTTCGTCACCCAGCTGGACCGGCTGGCCGAGGCCGTCGCGCCGTTCACGCCGGAACTCGTGGCCAGGCGCGCCGATGTGCCGGTGGAACAGATCGAGCAACTCGCGCGGTGGCTGGGCGAGGCAGAGCGCCCGTTCGTGGGCAGCGGCAGCGGGCCCTCGATGTCCGCCCATTCCAATCTCAACGACCACATGATCGAGACCGTGAACGCGCTGGTCGGCGGCTACAGGCGCGCCGGAGACCTGGTGCGCAATCCCGGCACGCTCAAGCCGCGCGTGTGCATCGAGACGGTGGTCCCGCCGCAGCGCAGCTGGGAAAGGGGCGTGAAGTGCAGGACGGCCGACATCGGCGCGCTCTACGGGGAGTTTCCGACGGCGCTGCTGCCGCAGGAAATCCTGGCGCCGGGGCCGGACAGGATTCGCGCGCTGATCGTGTTCGGCGGCAATCCGCTGACGGCGCTCGGCGATCCCGCACGGGCCGAGCCCGCTTTCGCGGATCTCGAGCTGCTGGTCAGCCTCGATGCGCGCATGAACGAAACGGCCCGGATGGCCCATTACGTGATCGCGACGTCGCAGCATTTCGAGCGTCACGATCTCAGCATTCCGGGAGACAGTCTCTTTCCGGAGGCCTTTGCGCAATACGCGCCACCGGTGGTTCCCGGGCCCGCCGGAACGATCCATGACTGGGAGTTCTTCTGGGGCGTCGCGTCCAGGCTGAAACTGCCGTTGACGCTCAAGTACTGGAACTATGGATTGTCCTATGACGCGATCCCGGGCGGACTGCCGCTGGACATGGAGCGCGCGCCCCATCCCGAGGACATGATGCGTTATCTCTGCGAGCACGGTGACGTGTCGTTCGAGGAGTTGCGCGCGAATCCGGGCGGCGTGCGGCCCGTCCGCCCGCCGCAGTACGTGAAGGCGGCGCCGGACAACGGTGCGCGGCTCGAGCTCTGCCCGCCGGACGTCGCGGCCGAATTGCATGCCGTGCTCGAGGAAGTGGTGGACGATCGGTTCAAGTACAGACTGACCTGTCGCCGGATCCTGGATGCGATGAACAGCGCGTACCGGGACTCGCCGCAAACGATCAGGAAATATCCGCTGAACTGGGCTTACATGAACCCCGACGATATGCGCGATGACGGTATCGACGACAACGAACTGATCGAGATCCAGTCGGAATCAGGTCGTATCCTGGGTGTCGCCAGGGCCGAGAGCCAGCTGCGTCGGGGCGTGGTGTCGATGACGCACCTCTACGGATCTCTCGCCCCTTCGACCGATCCCTACGCTCAACGCGGAAGCCACACGGGGCGGCTGACTTCGCTGCAGAAGCACCTGGAGCCCATCAATTTCATGCCGCGCTTTTCCGGCATTCCCGTCAATATTCGCCGGGCGGGCGGCGATGTCCCGGCAACTGCCCCGTTGGCGACGATATTAATCAGCCCAGTGCGTCGGCGTCTGCCACCACCGGGCGACTCTCGCGCGTTGCGCGCAAACACCTGTCGGGCTCGCCGCAGTCGGCGATCTCGATGTAATCCTCGTGCACCGCCCTGATCACCGCCGCGAACGGGAAATCACCCAGCGAGGGCACGCGATAGCTCACGGTGTCGCCCACCTTGAAGGTCGAGGGATCGAAGTTGAATTCAAACGGACATTTGCCGTCCATTCCAATCACGATGCGTACTCCCCGCGCAATAGTCTGCGCATGCAATGGTCGAACACCGCCACGGTGGCTGTCGCTCGCTAGGCCCTGGTGGCGATGACCTTGCTGTCTAGAAACTCCTCGATACCCTCGCGGCCCCACTCGCGACCGACGCCGCTGCACTTGAATCCGCCGAATGGCAGGTCGCCGGTGATGCTGAGGCCGCCGTTGACGCTGATGGCGCCGGCGCGCATGCGCCGGGCGATGCGCGTGGCCCGCTCCTTGCTGGCGGAGATGACGCAACCGCCCAGGGCGTAATCGCTGTCGTTGGCGATGCGGATCGCGTCCTCGTCGTCCTCGTAGGGGATCACCACCAGTACGGGACCGAAGATCTCTTCCTGCGCGATGCGCATATCGTTGCGCACGTCGACGAAGCAGGTCGGCTCGATGAAGAATCCGCCGCCCTTGTCGGTCCGCGCCTTGCCGCCGGCGAGCAGGCGCGCGCCTTCCTTCTGCCCCAGCGCGATGTATTCCATCACCCGGTCGCGCTGGCGCGCCGAGATGACCGGGCCCATGACCTGGGTGGGATCGTCGAAATCGCCCCACTTGGTGGCGAAGCCCGCATAGGCCATCTCCAGCGCCTTCACCGCCTCGTCGTAACGGCTGCGCGGGACCAGCAGGCGGGTAGGGATCGCGCAGCCCTGGCCGGCATGGAAAATCACCATCGACTGCATCACGGACATCGCATAGTCCGGGGCGTCGTCGAGGATGATGTTCGCCGACTTGCCGCCGAGTTCCAGGAACACGCGCTTGAGCGTCGCCGCGGCGGTTTCCATGATCCGCTTGCCGACGCCGGTGGAGCCCGTGAACGAGATCACGTCGACCCTGGGGTCCTTCACCAGCGCTTCGCCCGCCATGACGGGATCGGCGGACGTGATGACGTTGAACACGCCGGGGGGGAAGCCGGCTTCCACGGCGAGCTCACCCATGAACGCGGCGGTCGCCGGGGTATCCGGGGCAGGCTTCAGCACCACGGTGCAGCCGGCAAGAAGCGCGGGCACGACCTTGCCGACATTCACGTACAGCGGCACGTTCCAGGGCGAGATGGCGCCGACCACGCCGAGCGGCTCGTGAACCACGATCCGGTCGCTGTCGAAGCCCATTTCATTGCGCCGCCCGCGATCCTCTTCCCACGTGACCGACGGGAAGCAGGCCAGCACGTCGTCCATGCCGCTGAGCGCCCGGTCGACCTGCGCGCGGTAGGCAGCTCCGATGGAGGAGCCCGCCTCGAGGCGGACAATCTGGACCAGCCGGTCGCGGTTGGCGAACAGCAGGTCGCGGTATTTCTTCATCAGCGCGAAGCGCTCTTCGTGCCGCTGCGACCAGTCGGTCTGGTCGAAGGCGCGCCGTGCCGCGGCGATCGCATCGTTCACGTCGTCCGCGGAGGCGTCCGCCGACTTGCCGATGACCTCGCCGGTCCACGGGCAGATATTGTCAAAGGTCCTGTTGCCGGCCGCCGCGCGCAGCTTGCCGTCGATATAGAGCCTGGCTTCCGGGAGCATTTCCATGTGTCTGTCCTTTCTGGGTTTCCTGGGGCAGCGCCGTCAGGCGCTGAACGGGTTGAACTGTCGCGGCATTCCCGTGGGGACAGCCGTCATGCCTGGATCGCATGCCTGGCGGCCACATAGCCCCAGGTGAACGACGGGCCGATACTTCCGCCGGCTCCGGGGCTGGCCCGTCCCATCACCGACGCCGTGGAGGTGCCCGTGGCGTAAAGCCCGGGTATCACCGAGCCGTCCTCGCGCAGCACCCGCGCGTGCACATCGGTCACCAGGCCGCCGTAGGTGCTGACATCGCCCGGATACAGGGCCAGCGCGAAAAAGGGGCCCTGCTCGATGGTGCCGAGCGTGCGTGAGGGCCGGTGCAGCGAGTCGCCCAGCCATTGGTCATACGCATGGTCGCCACGATGGAAGTCTTCATCGCGGCCCTTGCGGACGAAGCTGTTGAAACGCTCGACCGAATCACGCAGCCTCGCGGGATCCATGTTGCAGGCGCTCGCGAGCGCTTCGAGCGTATCACCGCGGCGCAGAAACTGCTCCTCGAACCACTGTTTCGGCTTCCTGGCGCCGGGCATGGTCCCGGCCAGCATGTATTTGCCCAGGTACTGGCTGTCGAGCACCATCCAGCTCGGCACGGCCGGCACCTTCGTGTCGCGCGCGCGCATCGCCCTGGCGATTTCCATGTAGGAGCTGGACTCGCGCATGTAGCGCTCGCCGCTCTGGTCCACGACGATGGTGTGAGGCTTGGAGATGTCGCCCTGCATCCCGGGTTTGACGGGCGGGTTTCCCGGAGGCAGAGCCATCGGCGAGCCGATGCGCTCGTCCATCTGTGCGACGGCGGCACCGATGCGCAGCCCTTCCTCGATCATCTCCCCGGTATCCCCGCGCGCGGTGTTGGACCACTCGGTCGATGTGCCGGGGATGTAGCGGTCCAGCATGCGCTGGTTACGGGCGAAGCCGCCGGCGTTGATGAGCACGCCGGAGCGAGCGCCGATGCGCCACTCGGCACCGTTGGTCTCCAGCACCACCCCGGTCACGCGTCCGTCCTCGACCACGAGTTGCCTGGCGCCCGCGTTGACGCGAATCTCCACGCGGGCCTTCAGCGCGGCATGCAGCATCTGCCCCTGCAGTGCCTGCCCTGCCGTGGCCAGGTGCTTGCCTGCCAGCCGGCTCGCGATGGTACGCCCGATGACCCGGGCGATGACCTTCTTGCTGCCCCAGGAGCGCTTGAAATTCGCCAGCTCCATCGCCTCGTCGAGGTTGGCCGCCAGCGGAAGAAAGCCCGGGCGCAGTCTGGATTTCCATTCGCCCAGCCGGTTGATGTCGAACAGTTCGGAAACCACGGTGCGGCCCGGCACCGATTCGCCGGGAGCGGCATAGTAGTCGGGCCAGGAGGGAATGCGCCGCAGACGAATCCCCTGGCTGACCAGGAAGTCGATCATCTGCGGCGCCTGCTCGACATAGGCCCGTCGCCGCTCGCGGCTGGCACCGGGCGTGTCGTAGTGATCGCCGACCACTGCATCGAGATAGGCGATGGCTTGCGCGGGGCTGTCGTCGATCCCCTCGCTCTTCATGAAGCGGTTGTCGGGGATCCACATCACGCCCCCGGAAATGGCCGTGGTTCCCCCGACCAGGTCGGTCTTCTCCAGGATGAGCACGCTCTTTCCGGCCGCGCGCAGGGCCAGCGCCGCGCACATCGAGCCGCCGCCGCTGCCGACCACCACGAAATCGAATGTCTCGTTCATGTCACTGAACTCCTGGTCGTCAGTCGGCCGCGCGGGCGTGGATGGTCACGACCGGGGTCTGAAGATCCGGCGGCAGGTCGATGATCGAGCGGAATACATTGGTCGCCGAACTGTACTGGGACTTCGGCAACGCGCGCATGTCGAGTCCCGCGGCCAGGGCGGCCTGGGCAAAACGCATCCTCATCCCGGGATCCCCAGCGGGCATTTTCCCTTCCTCGATCATCTGGCCCGCGCGCACGAGGGTGACCTTGATGCCGCTTGGATCCAGTTCGTGATTGAGGCCTTCGGAGAAGCGCTCCAGCCCCGCCTTGCTGCCCTGGTAGAGCACGAAGAAGGGGAAGCGCATTTCCACCGATTCGCTGCTCACGTTGATGATGTGGCTGCCCCGGCCCATCATCGGAATCGCGGCGCGCGCGCACAGGATCGGTCCCGTCAGGTTGGTGCCGATGGCGCCGAGAATCTGCTGATCCGATGCTTCGGCGATCGGGATCGGTTCATACACGGCGGCGTTGTTGATCAGCACGTCGATGCGCGGAAAGCGCGCGGCGATCTGCGCGAATGCCGCCCGCACCGAGTCCGGCGACGACACATCGCAGCACACCGCCATGGCGCGTTCGCCGATCGCCGCAGCCACGGCCTCGACCTTGGCCAGGGTGCGCCCGAGCAGCACGACGGTTTCCCCGTCGGCAGCGAAACGCCGTGCGAGCGCGCGGCCAAGCCCGTCCCCGGCGCCGGTGATGACGATGATCTTCGACACGGGTGGTCTCCTTGTGGTTGAAGGGCGGTCGGCCGACTGATTTGCCAGGGTCGGTGGCGGACGGGGAGCGCCTCAGCCCTTGTCCGGGTATACCGAAAGATCGCCGGCATAGGCAATGCCGCCGGACCAGAAGCGGCTGCCGCTGACCTTGCTGAAGTAATGAACGGTCCGCGCGATGGAGGCGGACGACGAGCGCGGTTGCATCGCGATGCCGCTGGGGCTCCTGCCGCCGGCGCGTGCGCTGAAATCCCTGAGGGTGAACGGCAGGTCGTCGGTTTGCTGTGCGCACATCACGAGCTGGTCGCCGGGGCAGAAACGCCGCGGTTCGATCTGGATCGGGGAGAACTCGCCGCGTTTCATGGCGACATGGCCCGGGACGTTGATCACTTCCACGCTGTGCACGTTTTCGTAGTAGGTCTGGTATTCCTCGCGTCGGCCGGGAACATAGTTCGCCAGGATGATGCTGACGCCCGAAAAGGGCTCGGATTGCTGCCAGTTCGGGCTGGCCTTCCAGTCGGCGAAGAGGCGATAGGTGTAGAGCCGCTCGGTTTCGTCGTCGGCGATCATGCCCGCGTCGCGCGCATCGGCGACCAGCGGTCCGAGTGCCGGGATGTCGATGGCCGGATCGGGCAGATCGAAGTCGTAGACGCTCAGGAAGCGCCAGGGTTGCGGAATGTCCGGCATCATCTGCTGCGGCGTCACTTCGTAGCGCTCCGCGCTGGTGAAGCCGCGCAATTGCGCCAGGGCCGCGCGGTGCGTTCCGTCGAACCACGCCGCGTAATCGGCGTCGCGTCCCGCGGCAACGTTGTGCAGATGGATTGTGGTGTAAAGCGCCATATCTTATTGTCCAGCCTGGATTTCTGGTCCACGGTTTCGACGGGCCAGGCCGCGCGATCTGCGGCGGCCGACGAGCCGGCCCGCGCTGCGGCAAGTTATAATCACCACTGTTGACTAACACGTCAAGTGGCGTATGCTTTCGGCCCATTCCGCAGCCGGTTGCATCAATTCATCGAGAGGTTGGCAATGGACTTCCTGGGTTACAAGAACAAGCGTGTCATCGTCAGCGGCTGCTTCTCGGGAATGGGTGAGGCGACTGCCCGCCTGCTGGTCGAGCTCGGCGCGCAAGTGCACGGTATCGATTACAAGGAAACGACGCTCGACCTCGCCTCGTTCAACCAGGTCGATTTGCGCGACCCTGCGGCCATCGATGCCGCGATCGCGAGGATCGGCGGCAAGGTGGATGCGCTGTTCAATTGCGCCGGTCTGCCGCAAACCGCCCCTGCGCTCGACGTCATGAAGGTCAACTATGCGGGGACCCGGCGCGTTACCGAGCGCGTCCTGCCGCTGATGTCCGCCGGTGGCGCGATTGCCAGTATTTCCTCCACCGGTGGTCTCGGGTGGAGTCGCCGCATGCCCGTGCTGATGCAGTTGCTCTCGATCGACAACTATGACGATGCCATCAAGTGGTGCGAGGAGCACCCCGAGGACGTCAAGGAGGGCTACACCCTGTCGAAGGAGGCGATCATCGTGTGGACGATGCTGTCGTCGCAGCGTTTCATCAAGCAGGGTGTGCGCATCAACTGCACGCTGCCCAGTCCCACGCAGACGCCGATGATGAGTCACTTCGAATCCGCCACTCCGCTGTCGGTGATCGATGCCTTCACGCTGCCCACCGCCCGTCGCTCGACCCCCGAAGAGCAGGCCGGTGCACTGGTTCTGCTCAACAGCGCCGGGGCGGGCTTCATCAACGGCGTGGCATTGCCGGTCGATGGCGGATTCATGGGCGGCCTGACGACCGGGCAGATCGATCTGGGCAAGATCATGTCGAGATGAGCGCCGCATCCGCGGCGCTCGTGTGCTCGGACCTTGAACACTTCAGCTTGCAGGGGATAAGTAACACCGATGGCTGCACCTCGTCCCTTGCCGCGGCTTGATGCCGAGAACCGCCCTTTCTGGACCGCAGGGGCAGCGGGTGAACTGCGCATCATGCGTTGCCGGGACTGCCAGGCGTTCATCCATCCACCGCGCCCCGTATGCCGCAGCTGCCTGTCGGAGAACGTGGCGCCGGAGGTGGTCGCCGGCACCGGTGTCGTGGATACGTTCACCGTCAACCACCAGAAGTGGCATCCGGCCGCGGAAGTCCCGTACGTGATAGCCCGGGTGGCGCTGGACGGGGTGCCGGGTGTCTACCTGACCACCAATATCGTGGGGTGCCCGGTGGATGAAGTCGACATCGGCGACCGCGTGCGCGTGAGGTTCGAGCAGCAGGACGACGTCTACCTGCCGCTTTTCGAGAAGGTGGTCTGAACATGGCTGCCGCAAACGAAGCCTATATCACCGGGGTCGGGCAATCGCAGATCGGCATCAGGCTGACGCGCCATCCGTTGTTGTTGACGCTCGATGCGGTTCGCGAGGCGCTCGACGAGGCGGGTCTGACGATCGGGCAGATCGACGGCGTGTCCACCTACCCGGGACGCACGCCGGGGTACCTCGGTTTCTCGCCGGTCGGTGCCGACGAGCTGGTCGATGCGCTGGGGATTCGCGCGACCTGGTACGCCGGCGGTGGTGAAATCACCTCCCAGCTGGGCGCCGTGGTGGCCGCTGCCGCCGCTGTGCGCGCCGGCCAGGCGCGGCACGTCATCTGCTTTCGTACCGTCTACGAAGCCGCAGCAATGTCCAGGCCCGAGGAGTACCCGGTTCCCCGGCGCGACCGGGTCGATGGTACTTCGCAGTGGGTCGCCCCGTTCAACGCCACGTCGGCGGTCAACTGGACAGCGCAGTACGCGATGCGCCATGTGAAGAAATATGGTCTCACACGCGAGCAGCTGGCGCAGATCGCGCTGACCGATCGAGCCCATGCCCTGCTCAATCCGCGTGCGCTCGTGCGCGAGCCGCTGACGATGGACGAGTACATGTCGGCGCGCATGATCTCCTCCCCGCTGTGTCTCTATGATTGCGATCGTTTTTCCGACGCCTCGACTGTGCTGATCGTGTCGGCGGGTGATGCCGTCGACGAGGTTTCGTGCAAGCCCGTGCGCATCGCCGCCATGGCCGGCACGGTAGAGCGCCTCAGCTGGGACCAGGCGGAGTGGATGGCCTGCTACCCCACGGGCGCCGATCTCTGGAAGCGCACGGATTACAAGCCCTCGGACGTCGATACGGCGCAGCTCTATGACGGCTTCAGTTTCCAGGCTGTTGCCTGGCTGGAGTCCCTTGGCTTCTGTGATGTCGGCGAGGGCGGACGCTTCATCGAAGGTGGCAAGCGGATTGCCCTTGACGGCGAGCTGCCGCTCAACACCTTCGGGGGGCAACTCGGCGCCGGTCGTCTGCACGGCTTTGGCTTTGCCCACGAAGCGGTGGTGCAATTGCGGGGCCTGGGTGGCGCGCGCCAGATTCCCGGTGATCCGCGTGTTGCTGTCTGTGCCTCGGGCGGCGGGCCTCTCGCCACGGCCTTGCTGCTGGCGCGGGACTGAGGAGGTGCGCCCGGCTCCCCCGGTTCACGTCCCCGGGCAGTTGCCGGGTTTCAGGCGGCGTTTCCGTGTAACGCCGGCGGCGGGTCGCGTACAGGCAGAGGTGGAAGACGATTATCACTGCATGAGCGTGATCGTTCACCACGATGGCGCAATCGCCACCAACGTCGAGGCCGTGATGAGACGCGCCCCCTGGACCACCTGTCCCGGCGCGCCGCAGCAGCTGGCGCAGACATTCTGCGGCGTCGCGCTGGATGCGTTCGCCGCGCGCGGTGAAAAGCAGGTCAATTGCACCCATCTGCACGATCTCGCCGTGCTGGCGGCGGGGCACGCCTTCGACGCGGAGCCGCTGGTCTATGACATTTTCGTATCCGACCCCGTCGATGGCGAACGCCGCGCCGAGCTGCGTTGCGCCGGCGCGACGATTCTCGGCTGGACCGAGGCCGGCATGCGCATCGTCGAGCCCGCGGAGTTGGCCGGTCTGAAACTCGACGAGCTGCGGCCATGGATCGCGTCGCTGGATCCGCGGCGCCAGGAGGCGGCGCGGCTGCTGCGCTGGGCCAATACGCTCGCAAACGGGCGTATGATTCCGCTGGAGCAGCAGTCCGACGCGAGTCGCATGCCACCCGGTTGTTACACCTTCCAGCCGCACCGCGCCGTGCAGGCACGGCGTGTCGGCGTGATACGGGACTTCAGTGACGGGATGGCGCAGCCGCTGGGTGAATACGAGCCCGCCCGGTGAACGGCCGGGCCCTTGACAGCGTTTCGAGCCCGATAATGATCAGCATCGCATAGCAGCGTGAGGAGGATTTCATGGACATGAACGACATGGTGATCATCAGCGTGGATGATCACATCAGCGAACCTCCGGAGATGTTCGACAGGCATCTCTCGGGCGAGGATCTCGCCACGGCGCCCAAGCTGCGCACCAACGCCGACGGCACGAACTACTGGGAGTACCAGGGCATGATCATGCCCTCGGTGGGTCTCAATGCGGTCGTTGGCCGACCGCTCGAGGAATACGGCATGGAGCCGAGCTCGTTCGAGCAGCTGCGCAAGGGCGTCTACGATGTGCACGCGCGCATCGACGACATGAACGTCAACGGCATTGCCGCATCGCTCAATTTCGGCACCTGCGTCGGATTCGACGGCGGCCGGTTCCACAAGGCCGCCGACAAGGGCAAGGCACGCATCCACATGCGCGCCTACAACGACTGGCACATCGATGAATGGTGCGGCGCATATCCCGGGCGCTTCATTCCCTGCGCCTTGCTGCCGACCTGGGACATGAAGGCCACGGTCGAGGAGATCGGCCGCATTGCGAAGAAGGGCTGTACCACCGTTTCGCTCAACGAGAACCCCACGACACAGGGTCTGCCCAGCATCCACAACGAGTACTGGGAGCCGATGTGGAAGGCCATCACCGACAACAACATGACGATCTGCCTGCACATCGGCGCCGGCAACCCGGTGCCGCATGCCTCCCAGGAAACGCCGATCGAGGCCTGGATCACCACGATGCCGCTGTCGAGCTGCGTCGGCGCGGCGGACTGGCTCAGCCTCTCGGCGCTGCAGCGCTATCCGGACCTGAAGATCGCGTTGTCCGAATGCGGTCTCGGCTGGATTCCGTATTTCATGGAGCGCGCGGATTTCAGTCATGCGCGGCACAAGGCCTGGACCCACTCGGACATGAATTTCAAAGGCCAGAAGCCGAGCGACATCTTCCGCAAGCATTTCATGGTCTGCTTCATCGACGATGCGTTCGGGCTCCAGAACCTCGGCGCGGTCAATGAAGACATGGTCTCCTATGAATGCGACTACCCGCATTCCGACACCCTTTGGCCGGAAGTCCCGGAAAGGCTGTGGGAGACGATCAGGCACCTGAGCCCCGTGCAGATCGACAAGATCACGCACCGCAACGCCATGCGCCACTTCAGCTTCGACATGTTCAGGCACCACAAGCGCGAGGAACTGACCGTTGGCGCATTGAGGGCCAGGGCCGCCGCGGCCGGTGTGGATACCACGCCGAAATCCGCCGGCGGCGCCAAGCCGCTGGCCGAGGGTGAAGCGCTGCGCCGTGTCACCTCGGGCGACCTGTTCAAGATGTTTGCTCACCACGCCAATACGGCGGCTGACTGAGCCGAGGACTCACGCGGGAGTGCAAGCTCCCGCGGCCGGCTTCGTGTTGCGAATTCGCGCAGATCATCCATGAGCAAGAGACAGAAGACATGCCCGCCTACGTCATCTTCACGCGTGAAGGCGCGATCCGCGACGAGTCCGCGATGGAAACCTACGCGCGCATGAACAGGGAAAGTCCGCCCGATCCGAAGCTGACGCCACTCGTGGTTTACGGGGCATTGGAGTCCCTGGAAGGTGATGCGCCGGACGGGGTCGTGATACTGCGGTTCCCGACCGTGGAGGATGCCAGGGCCTGGTACAACAGCCCCGCCTATCAGGCGGCCATCGTGCACCGGAAGAAAGGCGCGGATTACCGGGCCTTCATCGTCGAGGGTCTCTGAGCGGTGGTTAGGACCAGGGTTCAGTGGCAGCGGTGAACAATATGGAGCCTGCGTCCCCGGAGCGCGCAAAGGCGCGGCGGCGGCGCGATCCCGCGGCCACTCGCGAAGCCATACTTGCCGCGGCCATGACCGTGCTGGCATCCGATGGTCGCGATGCCCTGAGCCTGACCAAGGTGGCGCAGCTGGCGGGCGTCAACCGTGGTACGGCTTACCAGCATTTCAATACCCGGGAGGATCTCGTCAAGGCCACGGTGGCCTGGGTGAGCGAGCGCCTGGCGGATACCGTGTTTGGCGCGCCGGATGATAGCGGCCTCGTGCCGGATGCGACGCAGCGCCCGGTCTACGAGGCGATTACCGGCCTGGTGGACTTCGCCGTCGAGAACCCGGGCCTGGGGCGCATCTGGCTGTTCGAGGTGCTCGCCTCGGAAAATCCCGGCGAGGATGTTTTCTTCAAGCGATTCGAGCGCTCGACCAGGGAGCTTGCCGACAGCGAGTTCGGGGCCGAGGGTATCGACGCCGAAGCACTGTCGGTGATGATGCTGGGCGGGTATTTCCTGTGGCCGCTCTGGGTGCGTGCCGGTGCCCGCACGAAGAAGGAGCGCGAGGCCATGGCGCAGCGCATGCGCCGCGAGGTGCTGCGGCTCTCCCTGCACGGAATACTGCGCGCGGAGAGATTTCCGCACCTGCAGAAGCTGCTGGACGAACTGGGGCCCTGAGGCAGAATTCATCCCTACGGGCGCCACGCGGCTGCATCGTCGCCGCAGAGCTGGTTCGACAGGGTTTGCGCGGCGGACAGCAGGGCGCGTTGCAGGGCGGGAAGACCGGCTCGTTTCAATGCGCTTCCGATGCTCGTGGCGACGAGTGCGTGGCTCAGTTTCGCGCGTGTCTTCCAGACCGGGGCTGCGACCACTGTCACCCCGGAAATGTAGTTTCCCTCGTCGACGCCGAACCCCTGCGCGCGCGTCTGGCTGACCTGCGCCTTCCATTCATCGAATGTCGGCGGCTCATCCCAGCGCAGCGTGCTGAACCTGGCGTGCAGTTCGGCTTCCGGGTGATCTTCGAACGCCGCGATGCACCGGCCCGTCGCGCTGATCAGCGCAGGAAAGCGACTGCCGATCTGCGCGCTGAGCTGGAAGTTGCTCCCCGACTGTGAGACTGCGACGACGATGATGTGGTCGAGGCCGACTATCTGGACTCCGAGCATCGTGACATCGAAATCCCGGCCGATGCGCTCCAGCACGGGCTGCGCGAGATCGGCAAACTGGTTGCGCCTCAGCCATTGCCGCGCGAGGGTGAGAACGCCCGCCTCCAGGGAATACCGCTTGGTATCGGGATCAAAGGAGACAAATTCCTCGGCGACCAGGGCCCGGAGCACGTAGAGGCAGGTGCTCGGCACCAGGCCCAGTTCCCGCGCGATGGTCTGCAGTCCGAGCGGCGTGTCGCTCTTCCCGAGCAAGCGCAGAACCGCGGCCGCGCGCGAGATGGCGGGTGCCTTGCTGTCCTTCAAGGTCCTGGCGAGTTCCCGCTCCGGCGACAGAGGACGTTTCGGTTCGGCATACATTGAGCGTACCCGTTGCTGTTCGATGATGACTGACCGCCCCATGCGGCGACGTGCAAGCCTTGGCGCCAGGGACAAGGTCCTCGGCTGTTGTTCAATATATAGAATCACATTCTATATTTACAACATTATTTTTTTGTGGCATCTTGCGTCCAGATCGAACGGCCACGCGAATCAGCGGTGGTTTCGAGGACAAGGAGTGGTGGATCCATGGCCAGGCTCACAGAACTCACTCGCTACGCGGATGCCCAGGCGCATGCCAATTCACAGGCGCTGTGGGAACTCTTCGACGGTGATCGCGAACACCTGAACATTGCCCACGAATGCATCGGCCGTCACGCCGATGGCTCCGGCCGCGCCGCGGTGCGCATTGCCCATGCCGACGGGGCCGACGAGTTCCTGAGCTTCGACGACATCGCCGCCGGCTCCGCGCGCTTCGCGCATTGGCTGGACGCGAACGGCATCCAGCCGGGTGATCGCATTGCCTTCATGCTGGAGCCGTCGCTGCCTTTCTATGTCTGCCTGTTCGGCGCGATGCAGACGGGGGCGATCAGCGTGCCGCTGTTCACGCTCTTCGGGCTCGACGGTTTGCGGCTGCGTGTCGACGACTGCAAGCCGAAGCTGCTGATCACGAACGCGGAAAAGGCGGAAGTCGCCGGCAAGATCGAGGGTGTGCGCGTCATCGTGGCCGATGCCGGACTGCTCGAAGAGATCGCGCGCTTTCCGGGCAGCTATGAAACGAAGACCCGTGCCGATGACCTGGCGGTGTTCCAGTACACGTCCGGCACGACCCGTGAATTGCCGGAAGCGGTAAAGCACACGCATCGCGCGCTGGTGACGCTGATGTTCGCCGCGCTGTACGGTACCGGCGTCCGGCCGGGCGACGAATTCTTCTGCCCGTCCTCGCCCGCCTGGGGACACGGCCTGTGGCACGGGACGCTGGCGCCACTGGCATTGGGTGTCACCACCGGCACCTTTGCCGGGCGCTTCGATGCGACGCGGCTGATGAAGGCGCTGCAGGATTACAGGATCACGAACATGTCGGCGGCCGCTACCCATTACCGGATGATGAACAATTCGGGGCGGGCCGGGGACTTCACTTTCTCGATCAGGAAGTTGTCCTACACGGGCGAGCCCATCGATCCGGTGACGCTCGAGTTCATCGACAACACCTTCCATGTGCCGGCGTGCAGCATGTATGGCACCACCGAGATCGGCGTGGTGCTGGTCAACTATCCCGGCGCGAGTGACTTCGCGGTCAAGCCGGGCTCGTTGGGCAAGCCCGTACCGGGTCTGAAGCTCCAGGTGCAGGGCCCGGACGGGACCCCGACGGCACCGGGCGTCGTCGGCGAGCTGATGTTGTGGCGGCGGGACCGCTGGGAGACCACCAAGGATCTCGCGAGGATCGACGAGGACGGTTATTTCTATCATGCCGGCCGCGCGGACGACGTGATCATATCCGCCGGCTGGACGATGAGCGCGGTGGAGATCGAGAACACCCTGCTCAAGCATCCGGATGTCAGGGAGGCGGCCGTCATCGGCGTGCCGGATGCCACGCGCGGACAGGTCGTCAAATCCTTCATTGTCACCGACCGCCCGCAGAGCGCCGAGTTTGTCGACGAACTGAAGAACTTCACGCGGGAGCGGCTCAGCCAGCACGAATTCCCGCGTCACATCGAATTTGTGAGTGAGCTTCCCAAGACGCCAGCCGGGAAGATTCACCGCAAGGTCCTCCGCGATCGCGAAGCCGCCGCGGCGGCCGCGAGCGCCAACTGAAACCCCAGGAGAAGACGCATGTCCACCAGCACCAACAAGTTCCCGAAAATCACCGAACAGGGTCTCGACGATCTGCGCAAGCGCATCGGCGTGAAGATCACCGATACGCTCGAGCCGTGGAACTACGAGGCAACGCGTGACGCGATCCGCCACTACGCCCATGGCATCGGCGACGACAACCCGCTGTGGTGCGATCCGGAATACGCCGCGAAGACCAGGTACGGCACCATCGTTGCCCTGCCGAGCTTCATGTTCACGACCAGCCGCATCATCTCGGGCTATTGCGGTGGTCTTTCGGGTGTGCATGCCATGTGGGCCGGCGCCGACTGGACATGGCACAAGCCGGTGCTGCGCAACGACGTGATCAGCACCGACGCGTGGCTCAAGGATCTGGTCGAGCATCAGACCAAGTTCGCCGGCCGCAGCTTCCAGCAGATCTATCACGTCGACTTCTTCAACCAGCACGGTGACAAGGTCGCTGAAGGCGACAGCTGGGTGTTCCGTACCGACCGCGACGAAGCGCGCGAGCGTGGCACGAAGTACACCGAAGCCCGTGGCCGCGTCGAGCGCTACACCGAGGAGCAGCTCGCGGAGTTCACGCGCCTCTACCAGACCGAGGAAATCCGTGGCGCGACCCCGCGTTACTGGGAAGACGTGAAGGAAGGCGAAGCGCTGCCGCGCATGATGAAGGGCCCGATGACGGTCACCGGCTTCATCTGCTATGCGCAGGGCTGGGGCGGTCTCTACATCCGTGCCAACAAGCTCGCCAACAAGATGCAGCAGGCGCACCCGGGGCTGGGCATCCGCAACCGCTTCAATGTGCCGGATTGCCCCGAGCGCGTGCACTGGGACGAGGAGTTCGCGCTCGAGGTGGGCGCGCCGGGCGCCTACGACTACGGTCCGGAGCGTTGCTCGTGGCTGACGCATCACGTCACCAACTGGATGGGCG
>DAORUQ010000027.1:0-22101 GCA_035433265.1 Pseudomonadales bacterium
GCGTGCGCAGCGCCATCGCGATGTCGTTGGTGACCTGGTCGCCGGCGATCGGGATGACGCCGGTGTGGCGGATCGCTCCCTCCGTGAAGATCGCGATGTCCGTGGTTCCGCCGCCGATGTCGACCAGGCAGACACCGAGCTCGCGCTCGTCCTCGGTCAGCACCGCGTAGCTCGAGGCCAGCTGCTCGAGAATGATTTCCTCGACCTCGAGCCCGCAGCGGCGGATGCACTTCTCGATGTTCTGCGAGGCGTTGACCGCGCAGGTCACCACGTGCACCTTGGCCTCGAGCCGCACGCCCGACATGCCCAGCGGCTCCTTGATGCCTTCCTGGCTGTCGATCACGTACTCCTGCGGCAGGATGTGCAGGATCTTCTGGTCGGCGGGAATCGCTACGGCCTGCGCCGCGTCGATCACGCGCTCCACGTCGTGCGCGTAGACCTCGCGGTCGCGGATCGCGACGATGCCATGCGAGTTGAGGCTGCGGATATGGCTGCCCGCGATCCCGGCATAGACCGAATGGATCTGGCAGCCGGCCATCAGCTCGGCCTCCTCGACGGCGCGCTGTATCGACTGCACGGTGGACTCGATGTTGACCACCACGCCCTTTTTGAGGCCGCGCGATGCGTGCGATCCGAGACCGACGATCTTCAGCGTGCCGTCCGGTGCCACCTCGCCGACGATCGCCACCACCTTCGAGGTGCCGATATCGAGGCCAACGATCATCTTTCCGCTCATTGCTTTCCCCATTCATTGATTCGGCGGGCGCGCCGCGGGAACCGGGCCCGCCGCTGCTGTGCCCCCGGGCCGGTGCGCCCGCGGCGCTTCGCCCTTCCACGCCACCGCCACGCCATTGCTGTAACGCATGTCCAGTCGCTCGATGCGGTCACGGTCGGCGGCCCATTCGCCGGCGAGGAGCCGCGAGACGATGCGCGCCTTGCGCTCCACCTCGCGCCGCCCGAGCAGCAGCTCGCTGCCGTTGTCGAGCGTGATGCGCCACGCGTGCTTGCCGTCGAGCGCGAGCCGCGCGATGCGCAGCCCCGTGGGCTCGAGCAGCTCGGCGAACGCATCGAAGCGATCGAGCAGCAGTTTCTCGCTGCCCGCGGGTCCCTCGACCAAGGGCAGCTCCAGTCCGGGCAGCGCGGCGGCGGGCCGGAAGACCTCGGCGTACGGGTTGAGGTAGGCGTCCTCGCCCAGGCGCAGCACCGGCACCTGCTCGGTGATGAACACCATCAGCCGGTCGGGCCAGGCGCGGCGCACGGTGACCTCGTGCACCATCGGCAGCCGCTTCAGGTCGTCGCGGATCCCCGCGAGATCGACCATGAAGTAGCCCGTGCCGAGGTGCGGCAGCATGATCTCCTCGACTTGCGCCTTGTCGAGGAAGCGGAAATCCCCGTTCACCGTCACCTGCTTGATCGGCACGTTGGCGACCTCGCGCAGCGCGCTGAAGCCCATCTCCCCGGCAGCCAGCAGCAGCGCCACGATCAGCGCCGGCACCAGCCATGCCGCGCGCGCGGCGCGCGGCTGCGCGCCACGGCGGGTCGCGCCGCGACGCGAGCCCGCGTGGCCCGACATGCGCAGCAGCAGCGCGCTCACCCGGCGACTCCGCCACGGGCGGCGCGCGCGAGGCTGGCGCTGAAGATGCGTACCACCAGGTCGTCGAATTCGATGCCCACGGCGCGTGCCGCCATCGGCACCAGGCTGTGACTGGTCATGCCCGGCGCGGTGTTCACCTCGAGCACGGCGAACTCGCCGCTGGCGGCATCGCGCATCACGTCCACCCGGCCCCAGCCGCTGCAGCCCAGGCTTTCGAAAGCGCGCGCGGCGAGCGCGGCGAGCGCGCGTTCGTCGCGGGCATCGAGGCCCGACGGACACAGGTAGCGCGTGGTGTCGAGCTGGTACTTGGCCTCGTAGTCGTAGAACGTGCGCGGCGTTTCGAGCCGTATCGACGGCAGGATCTCTCCATCGACGATCGCGACCGTGTATTCCGGCCCCATGACGCGGCGCTCGACCAGCACGCAGCTGTCGTAGCCGCTCGCCAGCGCAACCGCCGCGCGCAGCTCGGCGGCGTTGTCGACCGGCGTGATGCCGATGCTCGAACCCTCGCTGGCCGGCTTCACGATGAGGCGCGGCCCGAGGCGCGCGGCGAGCTCGTCGTAGTTCGCCGTGGCATCCACCACCGCGAAGTCCGGCGTCGCGATTCCCTCGGCCTGCCAGAAGCGCTTGCACCGCAGCTTGTCCATCGCGAGCGCGCAAGCCAGCACGCCGCTGCCGGTGTAGCTGATGCCGAGCGTCTGCAGGGCGCCCTGCATCGTGCCGTCCTCGCCGCCGCGCCCGTGCAGCGCAATGAACACGTGCGCCACCCCGCCGGCGATCAGGCGCTCGAGGACGTCGGCGCCCGCATCTATAGCGAGCACCCCGTCGAGCCGGTGCGTCAGCGCCGCATGCACCGCGCGGCCCGACTCGAGCGAGACCTCGCGCTCGGCCGAGGTGCCGCCCATCAGCACCGCCACCGGACCGCGCAATGCCGCCCTGTCGATATCGAAACGTCTCATGTGCGCGCATCCCCGCCGGCCGTGCGGGCCAGCACCTCGGCGACCAGCCTGCCCACGCTGCCCGCGCCCTGCAGCAGCAGGAAGTCGCCGGGTTGCAGCACCGTGTCGAGGACGTCCATCACGTCGTGCACGTCCTCGACGAAAATCGGATCCAGCTTGCCGCGCTGGCGGATGCTGCGGCTCAGGCTGCGTCCGTCGGCGCCGGGAATCGGATCCTCGCCGGCGCCGTACACGTCCAGCAGCACCAGCACATCGACCTGCGACAGCACCCGCACGAAGTCCTCGTAGAGCTCGCGCGTGCGCGAGTAGCGGTGCGGCTGGTACACCATCACGAGGCGGCGAGCGGGCCAGCCCGCGCGCACCGCGGCGAGGTTCGCCGCCACCTCGGTGGGGTGATGCCCGTAGTCGTCGACCAGCAGGAAGCTGCCGTCGCGGCAGGGCTGCTCGCCGTGATTCTCGAAACGCCGCCCCACGCCCTGGAATCCGGCGATGCCGCGCACGATCGCCGCGTCCGCGATGCCCTCGTCGGTGGCCACCGCCACCGCAGCCGTGGCGTTCAGCGCGTAGTGGCGCCCGGGCAGGCCCAGCTGCAGCCGCAGCGGTTCGCGCCCGCCGGGACGCTTCACCGTGAACCCGGACCTGCCCTCGTGCTGGCTGAAATCGCACAGGCGGTAATCGGCCTGCTCCGACGCGCCGTAGGTGATCACGTGGCGCGTGACGTCGGCGATGATCGACGCGACCGCGGGGTCGTCGATGCACAGCACGCTCAGGCCGTAGAACGGCAGGTTGTGCAGGAACTCGACGTAGGTCCGCTTCAGCCGCTCGAAGTCGCCGCCATAGGTGCCCATGTGGTCGGCATCGATATTTGTGACCACGGCCACCATCGGCTGCAGGTGCAGGAACGAGGCGTCGCTCTCGTCGGCCTCGACGATGAGATAACGGCTGTCGCCCAGCCGCGCGTTGGCCTGTACCGCGTTCACGCGCCCGCCGATCACGAAGGTGGGATCCAGCCCGGCCTCGGCGAAGATCGCGGCGATGATGCTGGTGGTGGTGGTCTTGCCGTGCGTGCCCGCCACCGCGATCCCGTGGCGAAAACGCATGATCTCGGCGAGCATCTCGGCGCGCGGCACCACCGGGATGCGGCGTTCGCGCGCGGCCGCGACCTCGACGTTCTCGCCAGTAACGGCGCTGGAGGCGACCACCACATCGGCTCCCGCGATATTCTCGGCACGGTGCCCCAGGTGAACCGCGACGCCCAGCCCGCGCAGGCGTTCCAGCGCCGGCGAGGCCGCGGCGTCGGAGCCCGAGACGTCGTAGCCCTGGTTGCGCAGCACCTCCGCTATTCCGCACATGCCCGCACCGCCGATACCGACGAAATGGATGTGCCCGATGCGTCGCATCTCCGGCACCGGCGCGTATTTGAGTTCCATCATCGCGCCACCTCCAGGCAATTGGCCGCGACCGTGTCAGCGGCCCGGGGCATCGCCAGCGCGCGCGCGCGCGTGGCCATCAGCAACAAGTCGTCGCGGGCGTCGGACCAGCGCGAGAGCTGCGCGGCGAGCCACTCTGGGGTGAACGCGGCCTGCGCGACGGCAAGCGCCGCGCCGGCATCGGCGAGCCAGCGCGCGTTCATGCTCTGGTGGTCGTCGATGGCGGTGGGCAGCGGCACCAGGATCGCGGCGAGCCCCGCGGCAGCGAGCTCGCTCACCGTGAGCGCGCCGGCGCGGCACACCACCACGTCCGCCCAATCGTAGGCCGCGACCATGTCGTCGATGAACGCAGTGGTGCGCGCCGCGACGCCGCGCTCGCGGTAACGCTCGCGGCAGGCCTCGAACTCGCGCGCGCCGCCCTGGTGCCAGACCTCGGGACGCTCGCCCGCCGCCAGCAGCGCCAGCGCCGCCGGCAGGGTTTCGTTCAGCACGCGCGCGCCCTGGCTGCCGCCGATCACGAGCAGGCGCAGGGGCCCGGCGCGCCCTGCCAGGCGCTCGGCGGGCACCGGGATCGCGGCGATCGCCGCACGCACGGGATTGCCGGCGAGGCGGGCACGCGGATGCTCCGCAAACGGACCCGGCAGACCGAGCAGGATACGCGCGGCGATGCGCGCGAGCAGGCGATTCGTGGTCCCGGCGACGGCGTTCTGCTCGTGCACCACCACCGGCACGCGCAGCAGCCAGGCCGCGATGCCGCCGGGTCCGGCCACGAAGCCGCCGGTGCCGAGCATGCAGGCCGGCCGCAGTTTCAGAACCAGGAGCAGCGCGTGCACGATCGCCACGAGCAGCAGCAACGGTGCCAGCAGCTGCTGACTGCGGCTCTTGCCGCGCACGCCGCTCACGCGCAGGAAGGAAATGGGTATGCCGGCCGCCGGGACCAGGCGCGACTCCATGCCGGCATGCGTCCCGAGCCAGTGCACGCGTGCGCCGCGCGCCGTCAGGGCCGCCGCAGCCGCGAGCCCGGGGAACACGTGTCCGCCGGTGCCGCCACCGGTGATGAGGACCAGGGGGGAGCGCTCAGGCATGGCGCAGCCTCCACGGTGCCGTCGCCGCCACCGGCGCGCCACGCAACTCGACCTCGATGCGCAGGATCAATCCCATCATGGCGAACAGGATCAGCAAGCTGCTGCCGCCGTAGCTGAGAAACGGCAGCGTGAGCCCCTTGGTCGGCAGCAGCCCCGCGTTCACGCCGATGTTGATGAACACCTGCGCGGCGACCAGCAGCGCCACCCCGAAGCACACGTGCGCGGAAAAGAGCTGCTGCTTGCGCGCGGCCGTGCGCCCGATCCAGAGGATGCGCGCGATCAGCGCCGCGAACAGCGCGATGAACGCCACGCAACCCAGCAGCCCGAGCTCCTCGGCGATTATCGCGAACACGAAGTCCGTGTGCGCTTCCGGCAAATAGAACAGCTTCTGCACGCTGTTGCCGAGCCCGACGCCCAGCACCTCGCCGCGGCCGAAGGCGATCAGCGCCTGCGTCAGCTGGTAGCCGCTGGCGAACTGGTCGGACCACGGATCGAGGAAGGTGATCAGTCGCTGCATGCGGTACGGCGACCACACCGCCATGACAGCGGCGCCGACGAGGGCGAGGAGCATCAGCACGATGAACGGCAGCAGCCGCGCACCGCCAAGGAACAGCATGGCCATCGCGGCGCCGGCGATCACCACCGCGGCGCCGAAGTCGGGCTCCAGCAGCAGCAGCAGGACCACGGCGCCGAGCAGCCCGAGCGGCTTCAGCATGCCCGACCAGCTGTTCTGCAGCTCGCGCTGACGCCGCGTCATATAGCCGGCCAGGTACACGACGAAGAACAGCTTCATCAGCTCCGAGGGCTGCAGGTTCACCGGACCGAAACCGATCCAGCGTGTCGCGCCGTTGACTTCGCGTCCGATCCCCGGCACCAGCAGCAGCGCCAGTATCGCCATGCCGGCCACCAGCAGCGCAGGCCCCGCGTCCTGCCACAGCTTCACCGGAACCTGCAGCGTCACGTACATCGTCGCGGCGCCGAGCAACAGGTAAATGCCGTGGCGGATGATGTGGTAGAAGGGGTTGCCGTACTGCTCGCCCGCGTAGTCCATCGACGCGGATCCCATCATCACGAAACCCGCCGCGGCGAGCGCCGCGACCAGTGCCAGCAGCGCGTGGTCGAGCGCTCGGCGCTTGCGCATCAGTACCGCTTCGGTCTGCGTCATCGTCATCTCAGAGCGCCTCCGCGCCGGCAAGTGCGCGCGCCGCGCGGGTGAACTCGTCACCGCGCTCCTCGTAATTGCGGAACATGTCGAAGCTGGCGCAGGCGGGCGAGAGCAGCACGGTGTCGCCCGGCTGCGCGAGCGCACGCGCCCTGGCGACCGCGTCTTCCATGTCCACCGCACGCGCGAGCGGCACCGTGCCCGCGAGCGCCTCGGCCAGCAGCCCGGCGGAACTGCCGATCAGCACGGCGGCGCGACCCGCGCGCGCGAGCTCGACGGCCAGCAGCGTGAAGTCGCTCTCCTTGGCCGCGCCGCCGGCGATCAGCACGATGCGCCCGCCGCCCTCGCCTGCGAGCCCGCGCAGTGCAGCCACGGCGGCGGCGACGTTGGTGCCCTTGGAATCGTTGTAGAAATCGATGCTGTCGGTGCGTGCCACGAGCTGGCAACGGTGCGGCAGGCCGCGGTAACTGCGCAGCACCGCGAGCTGCGCGGGACGCGCAATGCCCGCGGCCCCGGCCAGCGCCAGCGCCGCCAGGCTGTTGAGCACGTTGTGCCGCCCGCGCAGACCGAGCTCGCGCGCGGCGATCAACGCCTCGGTGCCGCAAGCCACCCATTCGACACCGTCGCGCACGAGGAGCCCGTAGTTGCCCGCCTGTGCGCTGCCCGCGCCGAAACTCAGGCGCCGCTGGCCGTCCTGCGCGCCGGGTACCGTCATTGCGTCGTCGCGGTTGAACACCACGCAGCGCGCGCCGCGGTAGATGCGCAGCTTCGCCGCGCGGTAGGCCTGCATGTCGGGATAGCGGTCGAGGTGGTCGGGCGCGATGTTGAGGATGGCGGCCACATCGGCCCGAAAATCGACGACGGTCTCGAGCTGGAAGCTCGACAGCTCGAGCACGTACAGCGCCACCTGCGGCGCGAGCAGATCGAGTGCCGGCGTGCCGAGGTTGCCGCCGCAGGCCACCTGCAACCCCGCCTCCTGCGCCATCAGCCAGACCAGCGTGGTCACGGTGCTCTTGGCGTTGGTGCCGGTGATCGCGACCACGGGCGCGCGCGCTTCGCGGTGGAACAGCTCGATGTCGCCGAGCACTGCCGCGCCCGCGGCGCGTGCGGCGCCTATCGCGGGCTCGGCGGGATCGACGCCGGGACTCAGGATCAGTTCGTCGGCCGTCGCGAGGAACGCCGCGTCGAACGCGCCGGTGCGCAATTGCACCTGCGGGAACTCGGCGCGAAAGCGCGCCAGCAACGGCGGCTCCACGCGGCTGTCGACCACCGCGAAGGACAGCCCGCGCCCGGCGAGGAAGCGCGCACAGGACAGCCCGGTCTGGCCCATGCCGACCACGACCCGCCTTGCCTCCCCGCCCGTGTTGCCCATTGCCCGTGCCGCTCCGCTCAGCGCAACTTCAACGTGGCCAATCCGAACAGGACCAGCACGACCGTGATGATCCAGAAGCGCACGATCACGCGCGGCTCCGGCCATCCCTTGAGCTCGAAATGGTGGTGGATCGGCGCCATGCGGAAGATGCGCCTGCCCGTCAGCTTGAAGGAGGCGACCTGCAGCATCACCGAGACCGTCTCCATCACGAACACTCCGCCCATGATGAAGAACACGATCTCGTGGCGCACGATCACCGCGATGACACCCAGCGCCGCGCCGAGCGCCAGCGCGCCCACGTCGCCCATGAAAACCATCGCGGGATAGGTGTTGAACCACAGGAAGCCGAGCCCGGCTCCGGCCAGCGCGCCGCAGAAAACCACCAGCTCGCCGGCGCCGGCGATGTAGGGAATGTGCAGGTAGGGCGCGAACTCGCTGTGCCCCGCGAGGTAGGCGATTACCGCCAGCGCGCCGGCCACCAGCACGCTCGGCATGATCGCGAGGCCGTCGAGCCCGTCGGTGAGGTTCACCGCATTGCTCGCGCCGACGATCACGAAATAGGCGAGCACGACGAACAGCGGGCCGAGCGCGAGCGTCACCTGCTTGAAGAAGGGCACGATCAGCTGTGTTTCGGCAGGCGACGCGGCGCTGGCATAGAGGTAGAGCGCGGCGCCGAGGCCCGCGAGCGACTGCCAGAAGTATTTCCAGCGCGCCGGGAGTCCGCGCGAATCCTTCTCCACGACCTTGCGGTAATCGTCGATCCAGCCCACCGCGCCGAATGCCACGGTGACCGCGAGCACGACCCAGACATAGCGGTTGCCGAGATCGCCCCACAGCAGCGTGCTGGTGACGATGCCGACGAGGATCAGTGCGCCGCCCATCGTCGGCGTGCCCGCCTTGCTCAGGTGCGACTGCGGCCCGTCGCTGCGCACGGATTGCCCGATCTGGCGGACGTTGAGGCGCCGGATCATCGCGGGGCCTACGAGCAGCGTGATCGCGAGCGCGGTGAGCGTCCCGAGAATGCCGCGGAAAGTGAGGTACTGGAATACCTTGAACACCGTGAAGTATTCGCTCAGCCAGTCCGCGAGCAACAGCAGCATCAGTGCCTCCCCGTCCCGGCGGCGCCGGGTTCCGCTTGCGCCAGCGCCGCCACCACGGCTTCCATGCCGGCAGAGCGCGAACCCTTGACCAGGATCACGCTCCCCGCACGATCGAATTCACGGCAGGCCGCGGCCACCTCCTCGCGCGAGCCAAGCACCGTCGCGCCCGGACCGAAGCCCTCGGCCACCGCATCGGCATGCGGCCCGCAGGCCAGCAGGCGCTCGATGCCGCGCGCGCGCGCATGCGCGCCCGCCTCGCGGTGCAACTCGCGGCTCTGCGCGCCGAGCTCGGCCATGTTCCCGAGCACCAGCATGCGCGTGCCGCCGAAGGTAGCGAGCGAATCAATCGCCGCGCGCACCGAGTCGGGATTGGCGTTGTAGCTGTCGTCGATCAGCACGCAACCGCGCGCGCCGCGGCGTCGCTGCATGCGCCCGGACACCGGAGTGAGCGACTCGAGCCCGTCGCGGATCGCCTCCGGCCCGAGACCGAGCGCCAGCGCCGCGGCGGCCGCGCAGACCGCGTTGGCGACCTGCTGCACACCGGGGACACCGAGAGCGATGGGCACCGCACCTGCCGCGGTCGCCAGGCGGAAACTCGCGTTGCCCTCGTGCATCATCACGTCCTCGGCGCGCACATCCGCATCCACCGCGCCCCTCGCGCTGGCGCGCAGCACGGTGCGCGCACCGATGCGCGCGAGCCAGGCGTCGGCAAAGGGCTCGTCGACATTCAGCACCGCGACGCCATCGGGGCCGAGCGCGTCGTAGATCTCGCCCTTGGTCGCCGCCACCGCTTGCAGGCTCCCGAAACCCTGCAGGTGCGCCGGCAGCGCATTGGTCAGCACGGCGACGTCGGGCCGCACCAGCGCGCCCAGGTAGCGGATGTCGCCCGGCTTCGCTGCGCCCATCTCGATCACCGCGTAGCGCAGCGCCGGATGCAGTGCGAGCAGCGTGAGCGGCACGCCGATCTCGTTGTTTAGGTTGCCGGCCGTGGCCAGCACGGAGCCCGCGCGCCCGAGGATCGCCGCTATCATTTCCTTGGTCGTGGTCTTGCCGGCGCTGCCGGTGAGTGCGACCACGGTGCCGGTGAACAGCGAACGGTTGAAACGGCCGAGTTCCCCGAGCGCGACGAGGGTGTCGGCGACCTGCAGCACCGGCACCGCGGCGTCGACCGGGCGGCTGCACAGCAGCGCGCCCGCACCGCGGCGCACCGCCTCGGCGACGAAATCGTGACCGTCGAAGTTCTCCCCGCGCAGCGCCACGAACAGGCTGCCCGGCGCGAGCGTGCGCGTGTCGGTGCTCACGGCGTCGAACGCGGCGTCGCGCGCCGGCGCGGGCAGCCCGAGAAAACGCGCGAACTCGGCGAGGCCGATGGCGCGCATCATGATGCGGCGCTCCACGCGGCAAGCGCGGCGCGCGCTATGCCGGCATCGCTGAACGGCGTGCGCACACCGCTCACTTCCTGGTAGTCCTCGTGCCCCTTGCCGGCGATCAGCACGCAGTCGCCGGGACCCGCCGCGGCGATGGCGCTGCGGATTGCCGCTGCGCGATCGGGCTCGTGCGCGGCGCCGTGCTCCGGCAGGCCCGTGGCGATTTCGGCGATGATCGCCGCCGGATCCTCGCTGCGCGGGTTGTCGCTGGTGATCAACAATTCGTCCGCGTGCTCCCACGCGATGCGTCCCATCAGCGGCCGCTTGGCGCGGTCGCGATCGCCGCCGCAGCCGAACACGCACCACAGCCGTCCGGGACAGTGCTGGCGCAACGCGCGCAGGGTCTGCTCGAGCGCATCCGGGGTGTGGGCATAATCGACGATGACCAGCGGGCCATCGGCGGCCGCGACGCGCTCCATGCGCCCGGCCACCGGCGAGAGCCGGGGGAAGACCGCCAGTGCGTCGTCGAAGGCCACACCGTGCACGCAGAGCGCGCTGAGCGCAGCCAGGGCGTTGTGCAGGTTGAAGTGCCCGAGCAACGGGGCGCTGAGCGTGCCCCGCCCCCACGGAGTCACGACCTGCGCCGCCAAGCCTTCGGCGCTGAACACCGGATCGATCGCGCGCACCCGCGCGCCGGCGTGCGCAACACCGTAGCTGAGCGCATCGACGCCGCGCGGCAGCGCGTCCAGCAGTCGGCGACCGAACGGGTCGTCGCTGTTGACCACCGCGCTCGACAGACGCTCGCTGGCAAACAGGATCTGCTTGCTGGCGCCGTAGTCCTCGAAGCTGCCGTGGTAGTCCAGATGATCGTGGGTGAGGTTGGTGAAGATCGCCGTCGCGAAACTCAGCCCGCGCACGCGGCCCTGCTTCAATGCGTGCGAGGACACTTCCAGTGCGGCGACCGTGGCACCCCCGGCGCGCAGCCCGGCAAGCATCTGCTGCAGGCTGACGGCGTCGGGGGTGGTGTGCGTGGTCGCATCGAGGCGTCCCGGAAAGCCCCAGCCCAGCGTGCCGACCACGCCACAGCGGATGCCGAGCAGTTCGAACGCCTGGGCGATCAGCTGCGTGCAGGTGGTCTTGCCGTTGGTACCGGTGACGCCGATCAGCGCCATCGACTCCGACGGCGTGCCGTAGAAACGTCCCGCGATCTCGCTGACGCGCTCACCGAGACGGCTGACGCCGATCGCCTCGAGCGTTGTACCGGCTAACGCGTCGCCCTGCTCGAACAGCACGACGCGGGCGCCGCGGCGCGCCGCCTCGTCCACGTAGGCGGCTCCGTCATGACGCGCCCCGCGCAAGGCGATGAACGCATCGCCCGCGCTCACGCGGCGGCTGTCGAGGCAGACACCGCCGACTCGCAGAGCGCCGCTCGGCGTGCCCGCGAGCTCGGGGAGCAAATCCTCGAGCGCACGCTCGGCAAAGACCGGATCCCGTGGATTGCTCATGTCGGCGTGCGCCCCGCGTCGCGCTCGGCCACCAGGATCTCGGGCAGGTTGTCGGGCGGCACGTCCATCAGCCGCAGGGCGCCGGCCACGACGGTCGAGAACACCGGAGCCGCGATGGCCCCGCCGTAGTAAACACCGCCGCGCGGATCGCTGACGATCACCACCGCGACGATGCGCGGGTCGGTGGCCGGCGCGAAGCCGGCGAACAGCGACACGTAGCGGTTGGCCTCGTAGCCGCCGGGGCCGATGCGATGCACCGTGCCCGTCTTGCCAGCCACCGTATATCCCTTGATCGCGGCCTTGAGCGCGGTGCCGCCCGGTTGCGTCACGGTCTTCATCATGTCCACGAGCTGCGCGATGATCTCCGGCTTGTAGACTGGCTTGGCCTCCGGTGTCCCGCGACCACGCAGCAGCGTCAGCGGGTGTTCTACCCCGCCGGCCGCGAGTATCGAGTAGGTCCGCGCGAGCTGCAGCGGCGTCACCGAGAGGCCGTAGCCGAAGGCCAGGTTCGCGCGCGCAACATCGCTCCACCTGCGGTAGTCGGGAAGCACGCCGACGCTCTCGCCCGGGAATCCCGTGCCCACCGACTGTCCCAGTCCGGCGCGCACGAACACGTCACGGATCACATCGGGCTCCAGCGACATCGCTATCTTGACGGTGCCGACCTGGCTCGACTTGGTGATCACGCCGCCCAGCGTCAGCAGGCCGTAGTTGTGGTGGTCGCGGAAGGTCTTGCGCCCGACCCGGATGTAGCCCGGCGAGGTCTCCATGGTCATGCCCGGGTGATACTTGCCGCTCTCGAGCGCCGCGATCATCGTCAGCGGCTTCATCGTGGAGCCCGGCTCGACGAGGTCGGTGATGGCGCGGTTGCGCAGCGCCGAGCCGATGTCGCCGCCGCGGTTGTTGGGGTTGTAGGTGGGCTGGTTAGCCATCGCGAGGATTTCGCCGCTGCGCGCATCGAGCACCACGACACAGCCGGATTCCGCGCTCGCGCTTTCGATGGCCTTTTTCAGTTCGCGATGGGCCAGGTACTGGATGCGCAGGTCCAGGCTGAGGTCCAGCGCACGCCCGGGACGCGCCGGGCTCAGCTCCTGCACGTCGCGGATCACGTGGCCGTAGAGATCCTTGATCACCTGCTTCGAACCGGGCACGCCGGTAAGCCACTCGTCGTAGGCGAGTTCGATGCCTTCCTGGCCGCGGTCATCGACGTTGGTGAAACCCACGACGTGCGCGGCGGTCTGGCCTGCCGGATAGAAGCGCTGGTATTCGCGCCGCGAGTAGACCCCGGGAATGCCCAGCGCCATCACGCGCGCCGCGTCGGCGGGCGTCATGCGCCGGCGCAGGTAGACGAATTCACGGGTGGCGACGCTGCCGATACGCCGCTCGAGCTCATCGGGCGCGACCCCGAGTGCGCTGGCCAGCGGCCGCCAGTCCTCGATCTTTTCCACGAGCTGCTTGGGATTGGCCCAGAGCGTCTGCACCGGCGTGCTGATCGCGAGCGGCTCGCCGTTGCGATCGGAAATGATCCCGCGATGCGCCGGGATGGGCTCCACGCGCAGTGAACGCGCGTCACCCTGGCTCTGCAGGAAGCGGTAGCCGCGCTCGGTGTCGAGCACCTAAAGCGATACCAGGCGCCATACCAGCAGCAGCAGCAGGCAGCCGAGTCCCGCGGCGACCATCCTGATGCGCCATTCGGCGATGGCAGCGGGAGGACGGAGCTTCATTCGACCACCAGCACGCGCAATTCCCCCTCGACCGGGACCATCTGCAGCGCGCTGCCGGCCATGGCCTCGACCCGCGCATGCGAGGACAGCGTGCCGCGCTCGAGCAGGAGCTGGCGCCATTCGATCTGGATCTCGTTCTCGTCACGGCGCGCCTGCTCGAGCTGTCGGAACAGTTCGCGCGACTCGTGGGCGGCGTAGATCACACCGAAGGACGACAGCACCGCCAGCATCAGCAGCAGCGCGGCGAGCAGCGGCCGGCGATCGGGCGCCGCGGCGTCCCTGGCCGGCTCTTCAGCGGCCATCGACAGCGATTCCGGCAACGGTGAGCTTTTCCGCCACGCGCAGCACGGCGCTGCGCGCGCGCGGATTGCGCTCCACCTCTTCCTCGCTCGGGCGCAGCGCCTTGCCGAGCCGCTTGAGCTTCGGCTGCAGGTACGCCGGCAGGCCCGGCTGCTGCGCCGCACGCGAGTGATCTCGCATGAAGCGCTTCACGATGCGGTCCTCGAGCGAGTGGAAGCTGATCACCACGAGCCGGCCGCCAGGCAGCAGCGCGTCCAGCGCCTGGCGCAGCACGCTGGCCAGCGCGTCGAGTTCGCCGTTGATGTAGATGCGGATCGCCTGGAACGCGCGCGTCGCCGGGTGCTTGGCCTTTTCCCAGGCCGGGTTCGCCGCCGCCACGATCTGCGCCAGACGCGCCGTGGTCTCGATCGGCTCGACGCTGCGCTCGCGCACGATCGCCGCGGCCATGCGGCGCGCGAAGCGCTCTTCACCGTACTCGAACAGCACCTGCGCGATATCCTCGGCCCGGGCACGCGCGAGCCACTGGGCCGCGCTGATGCCACGCCCGGGGTTCATGCGCATGTCGAGGGGACCGTCCTGCAGGAAGCTGAAGCCGCGGCGGGGGTCGTCGAGCTGCGGCGAGGACACGCCGAGATCGAGCAGCACGCCGTGCACGCGTCCCGCCATGTCGTGGCGCTCCAGCAGCGTCTGCAGCTCGTCGAAGGAAGCATGCTCGATGACCAGGCGCGGATCGTCGCTGAACTGGCTGCGCCCGGCGGCAATCGCTTCCGGGTCGTGATCGATGGCGAGCAGCCTGGCGGCGGGGGCGAGGCGTCCCAGGATCGCGCGGGTGTGCCCGCCGCGACCGAAGGTGCCGTCTACATAGCTGCCAGCGGAATCTGTCACCAGAAAATCCACCGCCTCCTGCAACATGACAGGTGTGTGCATTGCGCTGCGCCCGCGTGCCCGTGGTTTACAAGGAAAGCCGCAGCATCTCGTCGGGGACTGCACCCTCGACGCTTGCCATCTGCAGCCACTTGTCGCGCTCAGCCAGCCACGTGTCCTCGTCCCACAACTCCATCTTGTTGCCCTGGCCGACCAGCACGGCCTTCTTGTCCAGCCCGGCGTATTCGCGCAGGGCCGGCGGCACCAGCACACGGCCGCTGCCGTCGCATTCGAGGTCGCTCGCGTAGCCGATCACGAGACGCTGGAATCGGCGCACCACGGGATTGAGGGTCGGCAGGGCCTGGATTTCGCGCTCCAGGTCCTCCCAGGTCGGCAGGGGGTAGACCAGCAGGCACTTGCTCTGGGTGTCTATCGTGGCCACGAGTTGCCCGGCGCTGATCGCCTGCAGCCGATCACGATGACGCGCCGGCATGGCCATGCGCCCCTTCGGATCGATGCTCAGATGGTGGACACCGCGGAACACTGTCAGTTTTTACCTTGTTCGGTCCCAGGAACGCCCATGCTCGCCACTTTCGCCCACTTTCACCCACTTTTCGACACTATATGGACGCACGACTTCCGGTGTCAAGGACGCCAGGACCATCAAGTGACGAATTTTCTTGTTGAAAAACCGGTACTTAGGTGAACAGAGCGGAGGCGAGGACAGGCTGCCACGGAGCTTGCTGACAGATAACATGCCATTGCGCAAGCAAGTTAAAGTGATCTCTCATGAATGAGAATATTTTGTTCTTGTTGGATGTTTCTTATATTCAAATAGGAATAAAGAAAGTTGCAGAGTCGGCCTGTAAGCCGGGTTCTGTCGAGGACAGTCATTCATCTGGGACGTGCGTCACCGCACGCCTCTAGCGACCTACCCGAACCCTGTGCGGGCCGCACTGATGGGTTCCTATTTGGTCTTGCTCCGGGTGGGGTTTACCGTGCCACGCCTGTTACCAGCCGCGCGGTGCGCTCTTACCGCACCCTTTCACCCTTACCTGCCAACTGCATCCGGAGATGCGGCCGACATCGGCGGTTTGCTTTCTGTTGCACTTTCCGTGGGCTCGCGCCCCCCAGGCGTTACCTGGCACCATGCCCTATGGAGCCCGGACTTTCCTCCCGGTCACTCACCACAGGCAGGCCGCTTGCGCAGCTGCGACATGCCTCTGGAGAGTGACCGAGCGACTGCCCGGCCGACTCTGCGCGCGGGAGTATATCACCCGGCGTCGCCGCCGGGCCGCAGGGCGAGCGCGGCGCGATAGACTTCGTTGCGCGGACGTCCGCTGATCTCCACGGCACAGGCGACCGCCTCCTTGAGCGGCAGGCGCTTGAGCAGCGCCTCGAGCAGCGCACCGGTACTGATCGCGGTTTCGTCCGCGACAACGGCCTCGGCGCCGGCGAGCACCAGCACGATCTCGCCCAGCTGCTGCTCCGGATCGGCCGCGACCCGCTCGAGCACCTCGTTCACCGTCCCGCTCAGCAGTGTCTCGTGCACCTTGGTGAGTTCTCGCGCCAGCGCGCAACGGCGCTCGCCACCGAACACCGCCGCGAGGTCGCGCAGCGTGTCGAGGATGCGCCGCGGCGATTCGTAGAAGATCAGCGTACGCGTTTCCATGCCGAGCCCTTCGAGCCGGGCTTGCCGCGCCGCCTGGCGGGCAGGCAGGAAACCCTCGAAGACGAAACGGTCCGAGGGCAGGCCTGCCACGCTGAGCGCCGCCACCGCCGCGCAGGGACCCGGCACCGCCACGACGCTGATTCCGGCCGCGAGCGCGTCGTGCACCAGGCGGTAGCCCGGATCGGAAATCAGCGGCGTGCCCGCATCGGACACCAGCGCAACCGAACTGCCGTCACGCAGCAGTTGAAGCACGTGCTCGAGCCGGCGCGCATCGCTGTGGTCGTGGTAGGCCACCACGGGGCGCGAGATGCCCAGGTGGTTCAGCAACTGCCGGCAGCGCCGGGTATCCTCGGCGGCGATGAGGTCTGCCGCGGCCAGCACTTGCGCGGCGCGGTGCGAAAGATCGCCGAGATTTCCGATCGGGGTGGCAACAACGAACAGCACTGCGGGCGTCTCCACGGCGGCATCCGGCGCCCCTGCCGGCGCGGGCGCCGGCAGGGGCGCCGGCGCATCGGTTTGCGCTAGTATACGGGCATGAACAGAGCCTTCGTCCGTCCGCTGCTCGTCGCCGCGCTGCTGGTTGCCGCAGGGTGCTCCGATCAGCCCGAAAAGCCGTCTTCCGAGCACATCCCGCTACCAGAGAAGCCCGCGACCCAGCCGGCTGAACCCGCGGACGAGGTGGAGCGGCTGCTCGCGCTGGCGGCGCGCAGTGACGGCGCTGCCGCACGCGAGGCGAGACTCGATGCAGCGGCCGAACTCGTGCGCCGCGGCGACCTCGCCCGCGCCGCAACGCTGCTGGACGAACTCGAGGCGGCAAGCCTCGACAGCGCGCAATGGATTCGCCATTCGCTGCTGCGCGCGCGTCTCGAGCTCGAGGGAGGCGACGCGGCGGCGGCTCTCGCGCGCCTCGACAATCCCGCGCTGCAGGCCGAAGGCGCCGCGGTGGGGCGCGCGTTGCAGGTCGAGCTCGCCCTCACGCGCGCCGACACACTCGCCGCGCTGCAACAGCACCTGGAGAGCGCCCGGGAACGCGTGCGGGTGCAGCCCCTGCTCAGCGACGAGACAGCGCGCCATGACAACACCCACGCGATCTTCGCGGCGCTGGCCGGCGCGGACATGGCCGCGCTGGAACGCGAGACCGGCGTCGCGGCGAGCGATGACTGGCGCGGCTGGCTGGAGCTCACGGCGCTCGTACGCGACCTGCGCCGCGGCCCCGATGAGCAGCTTGGCGCGCTGGCAAGCTGGGAACAGCGCTACTCCCTGATCGCCCCCCTGCAACCGGCGGTGAACGAACTACTGCCCGCCATCCGTGAACGTGTCCGCCAGCCTGCCCGCGTGGCGCTGTTGCTGCCGTTGAGCGGCCGCGCGGCGCCCGGCGCGACAGCAGTGCTGAACGGCTACCTCGCCGAGCACATGCGGCAGCTCGCAGCGGGCGAGCAGCCGGTGCCCGTTGCGGTGGTCGATACCGCCGCCGCGCCCGGGGGCTTCGCGGCCGCATATGCCAGCGCGGTAGCCGACGGCGCCGACATGGTCATCGGTCCGTTGCTCAAGGAGGACCTCGCGGCATTCGGCCCCACGCTGGCACCCTCGGTGACCACGATCGCGCTCAACTTTGCCGATAGCGCGAACAGCGACGGCGACATGCTCTACGAGTTCGGCCTCGACGGCGCCGACGAGGTTGCGCAACTCGCGACAGCGGCGCGGGCGCGCGGTTGGGCGCATGCCATCGTGGTAGCAGACGATTCCGATACCTCACGGCGCCAGGCGCAGGAGTTCGAGCGCCTGTGGAACGGCGGCGACACGCGGGTGCTGGGTACACTGTATCTTGCAGACATCAATGAATTCCGCCGCCGCTTCGAGGAGGCCCTGCTGTTCGAACAGAGCCGCCAGCGCAGCGCGGCACTGTCACGACTGCTGGGACTGGCGCTCGTGTCGGAACCGCGGCGGCGCCAGGACCTCGACCTCATCGTCATGTTCTCGGGACCGGTCGGCGCGCGCTCCATCCGGCCGCTGCTGTCGTTCCTGTATGCCGGCGACCTGCCCGTGTGGTCGACCAGCCAGGCCAACGGCGCGCGTCCCGACCGGCGCAACGACCGCGACCTGGAGTACGTGCGCTTCCTCGACCTGCCGTGGTTCTCCGGGGCCGAACGCCCGTTGCGCGAAACGCTGCGCCGCAGCGTACCGGCCGGCGGCCTGGAACGCTTTGCTGCCCTTGGCGCCGACGCCTGCCGCCTGCAGTCTCGCATCGGTTTGCTGGACTGGAACGGCGCGGCCGGCCTCGGCGGGGCCACCGGTGAACTGGTACTGGACGGCACGCGACGGCTGCACCGCAAATCACAGTGGTACGTGTTCCGCGACGGCCTCGCCGCACCGGAAATACAGCGTACCGCGCTGCTCGCCACACCCCTGAACCGTCAATCCACGGAAGGAGCGACACCATGGACCGACACCACCAGCGCGGCACCTCCGCCGCCACCGGACGCGCCGCAGAAGACCGCGCCCTGAAGGAACTCGGCGCGGCGGGGTTGCGCCTCGTCGCACGCAATTTCCGCTGCCGCCTCGGCGAGATCGATCTCGTCATGCGCGAGGGCGACACGCTGGTATTCGTCGAGGTGCGACAGCGGCAGAGCGCGCGTTTCGGCGACGCCAGCGAGAGCGTCACCGTCGCGAAGCAGCGCAAGCTACTGGCTGCCGCGGCATTGTTCGTGGCATGGCATCCGGCGCTGCGCGACCTGCCGATGCGATTCGACCTGTTCGCGCTGGACGGGAACGCGCACGGATCGACCACGGTGCCCGGCGCAAAATGGCTGCGCGGCATCATCAGCTGAAAGCGGAAGGAGGAGCCGTTGTCTCTCGATATGCTCAATGAGCCGCTGCAGGCGCTGTTCGCCAGCCACGTCGATACCGTGTACCGCGCGCTCGACGTCATGTACCCGGAGATTCACCGGGCGGTCGAACTGCTCTGCGACAGCCTGCTGGCAGACCGCCGCGTGCTCGTCTGCGGCAGCGGAACCGGCACCGCGCTGGGCCAGGTGTTCTGCACCAACCTGCTGAATCGCGCCCAGATCGACCGCCCGGGGCTCCCGGTGATCGCGATCGGCAGCGATCCGGCCGCCACCAGCGCGATCGCCGAGAGCTACGGCATCAGCGAGGTGCAGTCGCGCCAGATCCGCGCCCTGGGCCAGGCCGGCGATGCCCTGATGGTGATCGCGGGATCGCCGCGCGGTGCGGGCCTGAGCCCGGCGGTGCGCGCTGCCCACGCGCGCGAGATGCGCGTCATCGCCCTCACGGGCGGCGAAGGCGGAGAACCGGCGGCCGCCCTCGGACCGGCAGACATCGAGCTGCGCGTGCCCTCGGATGATCCCTACCGCGTCAGCGAATCCCAGCTGCTGCTGCTGAACGCCCTGAGCGCGCTGATCGAACTGCGCCTGTTCGGCGAGGCGTGAGGGCTCACTTCACCACGCGCAGCGACGGCTTGCCGCTCCGGGGCTCGTCGTCCGACGACGGCGGTGGCGCCTGCTCGGGCTCGAACACCATGCCCTGCCCGTTCTCGCGCGCGTAGATTCCCAGCACGGCGCCGATCGGCACGAAGACATCGATCGCCACGCCGCCGAAGCGTCCGCGGAACCGGATGTCGTCGTTGGACATGTCGATCCCGGCCACCGCCCCGGGCGCCACGTTGAGCACGATCTGCCCGTTCTTGACGTACTGCTGCGGCACCTCGACGCCCGCAACCGTCGCATCCACGAGCAGGTAGGGCGTGCATGCGTTGTCGAGGATCCACTCATAGAGTGCGCGCACCAGGTAGGGTCGACTGGATTTCATGCTCATATCATGGCGCCTGCCGCCGCCCGCGCGGGCGGATCAGCGTCGGCGAATCTCCTTTTCAGTCTCGGACAGGCTCGCGCGGAAGCCATCGCGCGCGAACATCCGGGTCATGTAATCGTGCAGCGGCCTGGTCTGCCGGATGTTGGGCAGGACGATGCCCAGCGCCGGCAAGCGCCAGAGTATTGCGCAAAGACAGCAATCGGCCAGCGAGAATTCCTCGCTCATGAAAAACGGCATTTCCGCGAATACCGGCGCTACGGCCATCAGCTCGTCGCCGACTTCACGCCGCGCCTTCGCCACCGCTTGCGGCGGGCTCGCCGGGCTCTCCATCACATCGACCCGCGAACTCCAGTCCCGCTCGAGGCGGTACATGAGCTGGCGGCACTCGCCGCGCGCAACCGGGTAGACCGGCAGCAGCGGGGGATGCGGGAAGCGTTCGTCGAGATATTCCATCATGATCCCGGGCTGGTAGAGCACGAGTTCACGATCGACGAGCGTCGGCAGGCTGCTGTAGGGATTGATCTCGGCGAGAGCCGGGGGATAATCACGGCCATCGACATCGATAAGCTCCGCCGCTACCCCCTTCTCGGCCAGCACGATGCGAACCCGGTGGCTGTAATGGCATCGCGCATCGGAGAACAGCGTCATCGCCGTGCGCCTGGCCAGTACGGCCCTGATGTCTCTGCCGGGGCGCATGGGGCAAGGGATCAGCGCCGCCGTGCCGGGCACGGCGGCAGCGCGGCCTCAGTGGACGTCTTTCCAGTATTCCCGGTTCAGCAGGTACGCGAATACCCCGAAGAAGGCCAGGAACAGCAGCACGTAGATGCCCATGCGCTTGCGCTCCAGCGCCATCGGCTCGGCCACATAGGCGAGGAAGCTCGCCAGGTCCGCCATAGCGGTGTCGAATTCCTCGACCGTCATGCTGCCGGCCTGCGCGACCTTGAGACGTCCGCACGGAGCTTCCAGCAGGTCTTCACCGGTCAGCGGGTCACGCTTGATGCCACCGTTGTGCGCCAGCACCGGGCCGGGCGCGCACTCGGGCAGGCCCTGCAGCTCGATCAGCACGTGCGGCATCGCGACGTCAGGGAACACGCGGTTGTTCACGCCCCACGGACGTGCCGGCGAATCATCGCGGTAGAAGTTGCGCAGGTAGGTATAGATGTACTCTGGCGAGCGCGCGCGCGAGATCAGCGTCAGGTCGGGCGGCGGCGCGCCGAACCACTTCTTCGCCAGCGGCACGGGCATCGCGTTCTCCATCAGCTCGCCGATCTTGGCATCGTCGAAGATCAGGTTCTGCTCTGCCAGCGGCAGCGGAATGCCCAGGTCCGTTGCGGTTCGCTCGAAGCGCGCGTACTTCAGCGAATGGCAGCCCATGCAGTAGTTCATGTAGTACTTCGCGCCGCGCTGCAGCGAGGCCTTGTCGTTCAGGGCCGGCGAGAACTCGTCGCAGGGAATCGTGCCGCAGTCGAACGCCGCTTCCGCCCCGACCGCCTTCAGCGGCAGGAAGGCCATGAGCCCCACCAGCACGAGCACCGCCAGGAACTTCCACGGCCCCATGCCACCATCCATGGTCACGCGCTCCGGCACGGGCCTGGTCTTCTCGATCGAGGTGTAGACCGGCATCAGCAGGAAGAACGCGAAATAGAGCACCGTGCAGATCTGCGCCAGGAAGGTACGCTCCGGGGTCGGCGCCTTCACGCCGAGCACGCCGAGGATGATGAACGAGGCCGCGAAGATCACGATCGCCGCACGGCTCAGCGCACCCTTGTAGCGGATGGACTTCACCGGGCTGCGGTCCAGCCAGGGCAGCACGAACATGATCGCGATCGCCGCCGCCATCACCACGAAGCCGCCGAACTTGTCCGGCACGGCGCGCAGCATCGAGTAGAAGGGCGTGTAGTACCACACCGGCGCGATGTGCGCAGGCGTCTTCAGCGAGTTGGCTTCCTCGAAGTTGGCGAACTCCAGGAAGTAGCCGCCCATCTCGGGCGCGAAGAAGATGATCGCGCAGAACACGAACAGGAACACCACCACGCCGACGATGTCATGCACGGTGTAGTAGGGGTGGAAGGCAACGCCGTCGAGCGGCACGCCGTTGGCGTCCTTCTTCTTCTTGATCTCGACGCCGTCGGGGTTGTT
>DAORUQ010000028.1:0-2348 GCA_035433265.1 Pseudomonadales bacterium
CACCGCGAAGTCGTACCAGCTGGCAACGCCGAGATCGGTCCAGTGCAGTATGCCCTGCACTTCGGGCCTCAGCGCGAGCTCCCACAGGGCGCCGGCCAGCAACCCGGCCCAGGTGGGCGTGCCAACCTGGTCGGCGACCACCGCCACGCGCTCGCGCTCGCGCATGAGGCGCAGCATTGTCTTCACGAAGTTGTTGCCGTGCGCGGAATAGACCCACGCGGTGCGCACGATCACGCTGCGGCCCGCGCTTTCTTCCAGCACGCGGCACTCCCCGGCAAGCTTGCTGGCGCCGTAGGCCCCGAGCGGCGCGGGCGCGCAGTCCGGCGCATAGGGTCGCGAAGCGCTGCCGTCGAAGACGAAATCGGTCGACACGTGCACCAGCCGGGCGCCGAGCTCGCGCGCGGCGCGCGCGAGGGCTCCGGCCCCGTCGGCGTTGACGCGATGCGCAAGCACGGACTCGCTCTCGGCGCGATCGACCGCGGTATAGGCCCCGGCGTTGATGATCACGTCGGGGCGGCGCGCGATCACGCGCGCGGCGACATCGTCGGAGGCGAGATCGAGCACCGCGCGATCGCTGGCGTCCAGGGTGACACCGGCAGGCACGCGGCGCGCGAGCTCCCAGCCCACCTGTCCGTTCACTCCGGTCACCAGCACTTTCATCGTCCGACGCGCCCCCCCGAAAGGCGGCGGCGATGTTAGCACAGGCGCGCCGCCGGGCCGGGACCCGGTGCACGCGGCGGCTGACTTGGAGGGCAGCCTTGCTGCATACTGTCGCGCGCCTTTGCGACATGCGGATTCGACCTGCCAGATGCCGGGTTCACGGAGCGAGAACCAACACCACCTGTATCTCCTGCTGATCTCGGCAAGCTGCGCGCTGTCGGCGCTGGCGATACTGCGCGACCCGATCCTCGACGACGTCGGCGTGCTCCATCTCCTGCTGGCGCGCGAGGCCGCGGACACGGGCATCGGCGCTGCGCTCGCGCTGTTCGACCGCCCGATCTACCCGATCCTGATCGCCGGCCTGCACCAGCTGAGCGGGCTCTCGCTGCTCGCCAGCGCCCACCTGCTCGGCGCCGCGCTGCTCGCGTTGCTGGTGCTGGGCTTCACGCGTTTCGCCGTTCTGCTGTGCGGAGAGCGTGAACTCGCGCCGTGGATCGCGCTGCTGGTGCTGCTGTTCCCGCTGCTGAACGAATACCGCAGCCTGGTGCTGCGCGACTTCGGCTTCTGGGCGCTGCTGGTGTGCTCGCTGCTGGCGCTGCTGCGCTACCAGGCCACGCTGCGCTGGCGCCACGGCCTGTGGTGGGCGCTGCTCGGTGCCGCGTCCGCGGCGTTCCGGCCCGAGGCGCTGGTCTACATGGCGCTGCTGCCGCTTTCCTGCCTGCAGGGCGAAACGCCGGCCACGCGCCTCATGAACGCCGCGCGCCTCCACGCCTGCATGGGGCTGCTGGCGCTGCCCCCGCTGCTGGTGCTGGCCCGTTTCGACATGCTGCAGGCGCCGCTCGACGCTCTCGCGGGCACGCTGGAGTCAGTGGCCGCCACCATCGCCGAGGGCTTCGCCGGCGCCTCGGCGCGCTACGCCGACACCGTGCTCGACCCTCGCGTCGGCGCTCTCGCACCGCTAGCACTGGCCGCGGGGCTGCTGACGGTGCTGGCGCTCAAATTCGCCGCGGCGCTCGGCCCGGTCTACTGCGTGCTGCTCGGCTGGGGCGTGGCGGCCGGGCGCGCCGGCCTGCCGTCGGTCGCGCGCCGGACATGGCGCGTGCTCGGCGCCACGGCGCTGCTGATCGTGGTGACCGTCGTGCTGGCGCGCCAGTTCGTGGCCGAGCGTCACCTGCTGATGCCGTGCCTGCTGGCGCTGATCCCGGCGGCGCTGGCGCTGCGCTCCTTCGCCGAGACCGCGCGCCGCGAACGGCGCCAGGGCGCGTTCCATCTCGTGCTGGGCATCGCTATCGTGCTGCTCGTGGCCGACGGGCTGGTGCGCTTTGGCACCCGCCATGACTACCGCCACCAGGCCATCGCGTGGATGCAGGACGAGTTGCCCGCGGCTGCGCGCGTATTCAGCAACGACCGTACCCTCGCGTACTACAGCGGGGGGCGCTTCGACCGCGACGCGGTGTCGCAGGGCGATGCGCTGATCGTCGCGCAACGTGCGCCGCTCGCGGGCGTCGAGTACTGGATCGTGCGCCGCGAGGAGCGCAACCCCGCCCTGGATGCCGCACTCGCGGCCTACCTGCCGCGCCTCACGCCGATGGCGCGCTTCGACAATGGCCACGACGCACGCATCGAGGTGTTTCGCGTCACCGCCGGCGCCGGCCCGCAATGAGCGCGTCGACGACGGGGCTGTCGCG
>DAORUQ010000028.1:2448-21861 GCA_035433265.1 Pseudomonadales bacterium
CGCGTCACCGCCGGCGCCGGCCCGCAATGAGCGCGTCGACGACGGGGCTGTCGCGCTTCTACCTGCTGCTCGCCGCGCTCACCCTGGCGCTGTTCGCGTTCGCGAACCTGCGCAGCCCGCTGGTCAACGAGGACGGCGTGCTCTACCTGCTGCTCGCCGAGCGCATCGGCAACGAGGGCCTCTCCTCCGCGTTCGCGCTCTACGACCGCCCCTTCTATCCCTGGCTGATCAGCGCGATACACGCGGTGTCCGGCCTCTCGCTCACGCACAGCGCGCTGTGCCTGGACGCGGCGTTCTGCGTGCTGCTGACGCTGGCGTTCGTGGAATTCTGCCGGCTGCTCTACGACGATCGCGGCGTGCTGCCGTGGGCGGCGCTGCTGATCCTCGCTCACCCGAAACTGAACAACTACTTCGGTTTCGTCATCCGCGACATCGGCTACTGGGCGCTGCTGTTCGTGTCGTTCTGCGCGTGGTTGCGCCACATGCGTGATGCGCGCATGCGCTGGCTGCTGGTATGGGCGCCGGCCACACTGCTCGCGGCCGCGCAGCGCCCGGAGGCCCTGGTGTTCGGCCTGCTGCTGCCGCCGATGCTGCTGCTCGCGCCGCGCGGCGCGCGCGGCGCCTCGCTCGCGCGCGTGCTGCTCGCCTGGGGGCTGGTGTTCGGTGCCATGGCGCTCGCTCTGGCGTTGGTCGCCGCACTGGACCCCGCCACGTTCGTGCAGCCCATGCGCGATGCGAACGACGTGCCCGCGGCGCTGTGGCGCGACATCCCGACGCACTTCCGCGCGGCGGCCGAGCGCTACGCGCACGAGGTGCTGGATCCGCACTCGGGCGATGTCGCCGCGCTCTCGCTGGCGGGCGGCCTGCTGACGATCCTGCTCGTGAAGATCCTGAACGGTCTCGGTCCGCTGCAATGCCTGCTGCTGGCGCACGGACTGTGGCGCTCCAGCGTCGCTGTGGCCGCGATGCATCGTCGCGCCTACGCCACGATGCTCGTGGGAGCCGTGCTGATCGCGGCCGCGTTCGTCGGCTACCGCCACTTCCTCGACACGCGCTACGTGATGCTCGCCGCCATGCTCATGCTGGCGCCGGCCGCACGCAGCCTGCAGAAACTCGCGGCGCACGCGTTCGCGCGCGGCGCCTCGGCGCGCGCCGCCTTCGTCGCGGCAGCGCTGCTGCTGGCGGGCCTGGACCTGCTGCTGGGACTGGACCGGCCGAAACCCTACCTGGGCGAGTGCGCGCTGTGGCTGCGCGCGAACCTGCCCCCGGGCAGCCCGGTATTCACCAACGACAAGCAGCTGGCATGGACCAGCGGCGCGCGCTGGGACTACCAGACCACCCACGATGCCAACCTGCTGATCGCCGAGGGCAGCGTGCCGCTGGCGGGCAACGCGTACTGGATCATTCACCTGAAACGCGGGAACGAGGAACTCTCCCGGCAGCTCGAGCACTACCGGCCGCTGCTCACGCCGCTGCACCGCTGCGCGGACCCCAGGGGAAGCGTGGTCGAGATCTCCAGGCAGGCACCGGCGCCCTGATCCGGGCGCCGTGCCGTGGCCGCGCTGGCGGCCACGCGGGACGGGGAGGATCAGCCGGCGACGGGTGCCAGCCACTCCGGGTAATCGGCGCGCTTGCCGCGCACCAGGTCGAAGTAGCGCGCCTGCAGCTCGGTGGTGACCGGGCCGCGGCGCCCGGTGCCCACGCTGCGGCCGTCGACTTCGCGGATCGGGACGACTTCGGCGGCGGTGCCGGTGAAGAAGGCCTCGTCGGCGAGGTAGACCTCGTCGCGCGTGATGCGCCGCTCCACGAGCTCGAGGCCCATGTCGCGCGCGAGGCGGATGATCGTGTCGCGCGTGATGCCCTCGAGGCAGGACGTGAGCTCCGGCGTGTGGATCCTGCCGCCGCGCACCATGAAGAAGTTCTCCCCGCTGCCCTCGGCCACGTAGCCCTCGTTGTCGAGCAGCAGCGCCTCCTCGGCACCGCTCTCGATGGCCTCGCGCAGCGCGAGCATGGAGTTGGTGTAGTTGCCGACCGCCTTCGCCTTGCACATCGTGATGTTCACGTGGTGGCGCGTGTACGAGGAGGTGCGCACCTTGATGCCGCGCTCGCGCGCCTCGGGGTCCATGTACGACGGCCATTCCCACGCGGCAACGACCACGTGGGTCTTCAGGCCCTCGGCGCGCAGGCCCATGGCCTCGGAACCGAGATAGGCGAGCGGGCGCAGGTAGGCTTCCTTCAATCCGTTCTCGCGCACCACGGCGCGATGGGCCTCGTTGATCGTGTCCTTGTCGAAGGGCATGTCCATGCGCAGGATGTGCGCCGAGCCGAACAGGCGGTTGGTGTGCTCCTGCAGGCGGAAGATGCAGGTGCCGCGCTCGGCGGTGTGGTAGGCGCGCACGCCCTCGAACACGCCCAGACCGTAGTGCAGCGTGTGCGTCATCACGTGCGTGCGCGCCTCGCGCCAGGGAACCATCTTGCCGTCGAACCAGATCACGCCGTCACGATCGTCGAAATTCATGTGTTGTTCTCCCCGGTCGGTTCACTGCCCAGCAACGCATCCCATACCCGCACGACCTCATCGCGCAGCGCCTGGTACTCGAGCGCGGGCACGATGTCGTCCTGCTGCTGAAGGGTGAGTCGATGGACCACGGTGCGATAGGCCTTGTAGGCCTCGGTGAGCACCTGCGCGTCGCGCGACGCCATCAGGCCGCTCTCACTCAGTGCCTCGAGAATGCGGATGTTGTCCGTATAGACGCTCAAGGCCGCCTGGTTCTCCGACCAGGCCAGCACGCAGTATTGAACCAGAAATTCGATATCGACGATACCGCCGACACTTTGCTTGAGATCGAAACGCGGACTTTTACCGCCGCTGGTTTCTGGCCCGAGCAGGTGGGCGCGCATCTTGTCGCGCATCTCGATCACGTCGCGACGCAGCCGCGGCAGTTCACGCGGCTGCGCGAGCACCTCGCGGCGCAGCTCCTCGAAGCGCGCCGCGAGCCGCGAACAGCCCGCGACGGGGCGCGCGCGCACCAGCGCCTGGTGCTCCCAGGTCCAGGCCTGGTGGTACTGGTATTCGCGAAAGGCCGTCAGCGAGGAAACCAGCAGACCGGCGGCGCCCGAGGGGCGCAGGCGCATGTCGACCTCGTAGAGCTGGCCGAGCGGCGTGTAGGCCGTGAGCACGTGGATGATCCGCTGCCCCAGGCGCGTGAAGAACACGCCGTTCTCGATGGCGCGCTCGCCGTCGGTCGCGAGCATCGGGTCGGCGTCGTGGATGAAGACCAGGTCGAGATCCGAACCGTGCGCGAGCTCGATACCGCCCAGCTTGCCGTAGGCCACGATGATGAAATCGGGGTCGCAGGGCACGCCGCCCGCCTTCTGCGGCGTGCCATGGCGCTCTACCAGGTAATGCCAGGCCACCGCGAGCACGTGCCCGAGGATGGTCTCGGCGAGGAAGCTCAGGTAGTCGCTGACCTTCATCAGCGGCAGCGCGCCGGTCACCTCGGAGGCGGCGCAGCGCAGCCGGTGGGCGAGCTTGAAGTAGCGCAGCGCCTCCATCTGCGCCTCGAGATCATCGAGCGGGATGCGCAGCATGTGCTGCTGCAGCTCGGCGGCCAGCGTCGCGCGCTCGGGCAGCGTGTAGAGCGCGCGCGGGTCGATCAGCTCGTCGAGCAGCACGGGGTGGTTCGCCAGCTCCTGCGCGATCCAGGGGCTCGCGCTGCACAATCGCACCAGTTGCTCCAGGGCGCCGGGGTTTTCTTCCAGCAGCACCAAATAGGCGCTGCGGCGCAGCACCGACTCCACCAGCGCCATGGTGCGGGCGATCACCGCGGACGGATGCTCCGTGGCCGCGGCCGCCGCCAGCAGCAGCGGCATGAAGCGCTCGAGCCGCTCGCGGCCCGCGCTCTGCAGCGCCTGCAGGCGATTGGAGTTGCGCAGCGCACCCAGGCGCTTGAGCGTGTCCGCCGGATCCTCGAAGCCGGTCGCCTCGAGCAGTTCGAGCAGCCGCTCCGGGTCCTTCTCCATCGCCCACAGCGCGCGCCAGGCATCGGGCGCTGCCTGCTCGGCAGCGTGTTGCTCCTGCGGCGCGGCGACCACGTCGGCGAAATGCCGCCGCACGTGCGCGCGATGGCGCTCCAGTTCGGCCGTGAAGGCGGACCAGTCGGGCAAGCCCAGCGCGAAGGCAAGCCGCAGCCTGTCGTGCTCGTCCTCGGGCAGGGCCTGGGTCTGCTGATCGGCCCGGGCCTGGATCGCATGCTCGGTGTTGCGCAGGAACACGTAGGCCTCGGCGAGCTGCGCCACCACCGCGGCGGGCAGGTGGCCCAGGCTGCCGAGCAGTTCCAGCACCACCAGCAGGCGGCGCTCCTGCAGCGCGGTCTCGCGGCCGCCGCGGATCAGCTGGAAGGACTGCGCGATGAACTCGATCTCGCGGATGCCGCCGGCACCGAGCTTCACGTCGGTGGTCTTGCCGCGGCGCTGCACCTCGCGGTTGATCATCGCCTTCATGCCGCGCAGGGATTCGATGGCGCTGAAGTCGATGTAACGGCGGTAGGTGAACGGGCGCAGCGCCGCGAGCAGCTGCTCGCCGGCGGCGCGATCGCCCGCGATCACGCGCGCCTTGATCATCGCGTAGCGCTCCCAGTCGCGACCCTGGTCCTGGTAGTACTCCTCCATCGCGTCGAAGTTCAGCGCGAGCGCGCCGGCGTCGCCGTAGGGCCGCAGGCGCATGTCGACGCGGAACACGAAGCCGTCCTGGGTCTTGGCGTCGATGGCCTTGATCACGCGCTGCCCGAGGCGCGTGAAGAACTCCTGGTTGCTGAGCCCGCGCTCGCCGTCGGTCTCGCCCTGCTCGGGGTAGGCGAAGATCAGGTCGATGTCCGAGGAGAGGTTCAGCTCGCAGGCGCCGAGCTTGCCCATGCCGAGCACCACCAGGCGCTGCGGCGCGCCGGACTCGCGCCCGCGCGGCTCGCCGTGGCGCGCCGCGAGCTGGGCGTGCCCGTGCGCCACGGCCGCCTCGACCGTGGCCTCGGCCAGCCAGGTGAGATCGCGCGTGGTCTCGACGAGGTCCGCCGCGCGCAGCAGGTCGCGCCACACGATGCGCACCATCTCGCGGCGGCGCAGCCGGCGCAGCTCCGTGGCGAGCCGCGCCTCGTCGGCATCGGCGGGCAGCGCGAGCGCCAGGCGCTGGCGGAATTCGCAGTCGTCGTAGCTGCGCGCGAGATCGCCGCTCTCGAGCAGCCCCGGCAGCAGCTCGCTGTCGCGCGCGAACGCCTGCGCCACGAACTGGCTGCAGCCGAGCACCCGCGCCAGCGCCGCGGCCAGCGCGGCATCGGCGGCGAGGCGCGCCTGCACGGCCTCGCGCGCGGCGGGCTCCAGCGCCGCGAGGATTTCCTGCCAGTCGCGCTCCAGCGCCGCATGCAAGGGCAAGGGCACGTGCTCCAGCGGCAATGTGTTCATGCACCGTCCCTGCTGTTGTCCATCGGCGCCACGCGCAGAACCTCCTCGAGTGTCGTGAGCCCGGCGGCGATCTTGCGCGCGCCCGCCAGGCGCAGCGTCTTCATGCCGGCGCGCATGCCGATCAGGCGCAACTCCTCGCTGTCGCAGCCCTCGCGCACCGCGCGCTGCACCGCGGTGTCGACGCGCAGGATCTCGTAGATGCCCTGGCGACCCGAGAATCCGGTATTGCGGCATTCGAGACAGCCGTTGGCGGCGTAGACCGTTGCCGGCGGCTTCGCCTTCCACGGCGCGACCAGGCGACTCCACACGTCCTCGTCGATCGCGGCCGGCACCTTGCAGTGCGGGCACAGGATCCGCAGCAGGCGCTGCGCCATCACGCCGAGCACGGTGGCGCGGATCAGGTAGGAGGGAATGCCGAGCTCGAGCAGCCGCGTAATCGCCGAGGGGCTGTCGTTGGTGTGCAGCGTCGAGAGCACGAGGTGCCCGGTCAGCGCGGCCTGCACCGCCATCTCGGCGGTCTCGCGGTCGCGGATCTCGCCGATCATGATGATGTCGGGATCCTGGCGCAGCAGGGCGCGCACGCCGCTGGCGAAATCGAGACCGATGCCGTGCTGCACCTGCACCTGGTTGAACGCGGGCTCGACCATCTCGATCGGGTCCTCGATGGTGCTGACGTTCACCTCGGCCGTGGCGAGCTGCTTCAGCGTCGAGTACAGCGTGGTGGTCTTGCCCGAGCCGGTCGGCCCGGTCACCAGCACGATGCCGTGCGGCTGCTCGACCATGCCGCGCCACTGCGCGTGGTCCTCGTCGGCCAGCCCGAGGTCGGCGAAGCTGCGCACCAGCACCTCGGGGTCGAAGATGCGCATCACCAGCTTCTCGCCGAAGGCGGTCGGCAGCGTCGAGAGGCGCAGCTCGATCTCGCTGCCCGCGGGGGTGCGCGACTTCACGCGCCCGTCCTGCGGCCGGCGCTTCTCGGCGAGGTCCATGCGCCCGAGGATCTTCAGCCGGCTGGTCACGGCCATCGCCACCGGTGTGGGCAGCTGGTAGACGCCGTGCAGGATGCCGTCGATGCGAAAGCGCACGTTGGCGAGCTCGCGGCGCGGCTCGAGGTGGATGTCGCTGGCGCGCTGGTCGAAGGCGTACTGCAGCAGCCAGTCGACGATGCTGACGATGTGCTGGTCGTTGGCGTCGGGGTCCTTGAGCTTGCCGAGCTCCACCAGCTGCTCGAAGTTCGCCAGCCCCGCGGTGGTCTGCACGCCGCGCGCGCCGCTGGCGCCGCTGACGGACTTCGCCAGGCTGTAGAACTCCACGGCGTAGCGCTCGATGTCGGCGGGGTCGGCGATCACGCGGCGGATCGGGCGCTTCAGCGTGCGCGCGAGGTCGGGCTCCCAGGCGCTCACCAGCGGTTCGGCGCCGGCGATCACGACCTCCGCGGCCGTGCTCTCGACGGCGAGGATGCGGTGGCGCTTGGCGAAGGCGAAGGACATCACCGCCGTGACCGCGGCGGCGTCGATGCGCAGCGGATCGATGTGGTAGACGGCCTGCCCGGTGCGCTGCGCCAGCCAGCCGAGCAGGCGCTCGACACCCAGCGGCCGGGCGTCCGCCGGCGCGACCAGCTGCTGGTCGGCGACGAAATTCACCGGGTGACGCGCCACGCCCTCGCGGGTGCGCGGCGCGTAGCGCAGCCGGCGCGCGTCCGCCGCGTCGATCAGGCCGTCGGCGGCCAGGGCGTCCAGCAGCTCGCCCTGGTCGATCGGCTTGCCGGCGCTCAGCGTCTGGGGTTCGGACATGCGGTGCGGATTCCTGCGATGGTGCAGACGGATGGTAGCCGATCCTGGCAATGCTGCCGCGGCGCGCTTGGGATGGGTGTGCGGCGCGGAATCAGCGCCGGCGCTTGCGGCCCCGCCGCGGCGCGCTCCCCGGCCCCCGGAACGGATCGAAGTCCATGTCCACGAACGCATCCGGCGCATCCAGGAAGGCATCGAGCAGCCCGTCCAGTCGCTCCTCCTCGCGCAGATCGCGCGCGTACTGCTGCAGCCAGCGCTTGCGCTGCGCGGGCTCCTGCATCATGGCGTGGTGTGCCTTCAGCGCCTTGACGGCGCGTTTCAGCTCGGCGAGCTCGCGCTTCAGGGCGTGCTGCACCGAGGCGGGAGTCACGACGGCCGGGGCCTGGCCGGTCAACCCGGCGAAATGCCCCGTGATGCCGGCCAGCTCCTGCTCCAGTTCCCTGAGCTGCTCGCGCAGCACCTTGTTGTAGTGGCCCAGACGCGCCGTGGACACGCGCGCCAGGTGCGCGGCGTCGATCTGCTCGGTCTCCAGTTGCAGGGTGAGCAGCGTCAGCAGGTCGCCCTCGTCGTAGGCATGGTTGACGCGCTGCATCAGCTCGTGGCGACGCGCGCGCTCGACCTCGTCGCCGGCGCGATCCGGATGCAGGGCGCTGGCGAGCTTGCGAAAGACCTCGCGCACGGACTGGCTGGCTTCCTTCGCGGCCTGTTCGGCGGCCGCGGCCTTGTCCGTGGCACGCGTGCGCGCTTTCGCCCCTGCGGCGCGCCGGGCACGCGCGGCTTGCGCCTCCTCCTCGGCGGCCTGCCGGGCCTTGGCCGCAGCGGCGGCCATCGCCTCCTCGACCGAGCTGCCGAGCTCGTGCTCTTCCAGCTCGACGCCGAACATCTGCTCCGCCATCCCGCGCGCCAGCTCGCGGTCGAGCTCCTGGTCCTCGGCAAAGCCGATATCGGCGTACTGATCGTGCAGGGCAATGATCTGCTCATCCTGCGGATCGTCCTCCAGCTGGGCGCGCGCGAGCTCCAGCAGGTGGTGCACGAGGTTGCGCTGCTCCACCTTGCCCGGCCTGCCGCCGGCGGCCTTGCCCTCGAGGATGCGCGCCAGCGTCAGGATCGTCTCGCGCCGCGCCGCGCCCAACTGCTTCAGCACCGGCATCAGGTCCTTGGCCACGCACCGGTGGTGCTGTGGCTCGAAAGCGGCCCACTCGGCGAGCTTCTCGCGCAGTATCTCGACCTTGCGCACCAGGCGGTTGAAGGTCTGCTGCTCCTTGCCCAGCGGCGCCGCGCCCTGCGGCGCGATGCGCAGCTCCTGCGCGGGTGGCGGCCGCGGCGACGCATCGAAGAGATCCGTTTGCGAATGGTGCGGTTTGCTTGCTGTCACGGGCTGACCCAGCGTCAAGGGTTGTGGCCGCGTCGGGCCGTTCGGCCGCCGACTCTAGCCGCACCGCGCGAAAGACTCCAGACTACGCGGGCGGTACGGATGGGGTCGGAGCGACAGGATGACGGAGCAGATCGACACGGCGGTCGAGGATTTCATCGTACGGTGGGAGGGCGCGGGCGGCAGTGAGCGCGCCAATTACCAGCTGTTTATGAACGAGCTGACCGTGCTGCTGGCTGTGGAGCAGCCGCACCCCCAGGCGCAGGACGCCCGCGACCACGCCTACGTCTACGAACGCCGCGTCACCTTCCGCCACGGCGACGGCAGCGAGAGCAACGGCTATATCGACTGCTACAAGCGCGCCTGCTTCGTCGGCGAGGCGAAGCGGCTGAAGGCCGCGCCGGACACCCGGGGATTCGACGACGCGATGCTGCGCGCGCGCAGCCAGGCCGAGCAGTACGCCCGAGCCCTGCCCGCCGACGAAGGCCGCCCGCCGTTCCTGGTGGTCTTCGACGTGGGCCGGCGCATCGACCTGTACTCGGACTTCACGCGCAGCGGCGCGACCTACGTCCCGTTCCCGGATCCGCGCAGCCATCGCATCGCGCTGGCGGACCTGCGCCGCCCGGATATCCGCGACCGGCTGCGGGCAGTCTGGACCGAACCGCTCTCGCTGGACCCGGCGCAGGCCGCGGCCCGCGTCACGCGCGAGATCGCGGCGCGGCTGGCGGAGCTCGCAAAGTCACTGGAGCGCGCCGGTCACCCGGCGCAACCGGTCGCGCAGTTCCTGATGCGCTGCCTGTTCACGATGTTCGCCGAGGACGTGCGCCTGCTGCCGCCCAACAGCTTCCGCGACCTGCTGGATCGCTACCGCGAGCAGCCGGATACCGCGATGCGCATGCTCGAACAGCTGTGGCGCGACATGGACCGCGGCGGCTTCTCGCCGGTGCTCGCCGTCGATGTGCTGCGCTTCAGCGGCAAGCTGTTCAGGGCGCCCGATACACTGCCCCTGGACCGCGACCAGATCGGCCTGCTGCACGCGGCGGCGCGCGCCGACTGGCGGCTGGTGGAACCGGCGATCTTCGGTACCCTGCTGGAACGCGCGCTCGATCCCGCGGAGCGCCACGCGCTGGGCGCCCATTTCACGCCGCGCGCCTACGTCGAACGCCTGGTGCTGCCCACCGTGATCGAACCGCTGCGCGCGGAGTGGATCGAGGCCCAGGCCGCGGCCCTGACGGTGTCGGGAGAAAGCCGTGACGCCGAGGCCGTGGCGATACTGCGCGCCTTTCATCATCGCCTGTGCACGGTGCGCGTGCTCGACCCGGCCTGCGGCTCGGGGAATTTCCTGTACGTGACCCTGGAGCACCTGAAACGCCTGGAAGGCGAGGTGCTGAACGCGCTGGACGAGCTGGGTGCGAGCCAGGTGAGCCTGGCACTGGACCACGAGCGCGCCGATGCGAGTGCCGGCGAGACCGTGGACCCGCACCAGCTGCTCGGCATCGAACTCAACCCGCGCGCCGCCGCCATCGCCGAGGTGGTGCTGTGGATCGGCTACCTGCAGTGGCACTTTCGCACCCACGGCCAGGTCAATCCGCCGCAGCCGGTGATCCGCGACTTCCGCAATATCGAGAACCGCGACGCCGTGCTCGCCTACGACCGCGTGGAGTACCTGAGCGACGAAGGCGGCGTGCCGGTCACCCGCTGGGACGGCACCACGTACAAGACCTCCCCGGTCACCGGCGAACAGATCCCGGACGAGAGCGCGCGGATTCCGGTCGAGCACTACGTGAACCCGCGCAAGGCCGAGTGGCCCGAGGCGGATTTCGTGGTGGGGAATCCGCCTTTTATAGGCAACAAGCGGATGCGGATCGCGCTCGGGGATGGGTACGTCGAGGCGCTGCGTGAAGTGTGGGCGGCGGTGCCTGATTCCGCCGACTTTGTCATGTACTGGTGGGAGAGCGCCGCCCAATTGGCTCGCGAGGGCAGCATTTCACGCTTCGGACTCATTACGACGAACAGCTTGAGGCAGGCGTTCAACAGGCGCGTCCTGGAGCTGCATCTCGGAGCAAAGGAAAACCCGTTATCGCTAACATTTGCGATCCCGGATCACCCTTGGGTTGATAGCGTCGAAGGAGCGGCAGTAAGAATCGCAATGACTGTAGGTAGACAAGCGGCGGCATCTGGGGTCAATCAAACTGATGGTGTTCTTCTTAACTGTGAACAGGAAGTATCGGGCGACGCCGGAGAGTACATTGTGCGTTTCCGCCGAAGTGACGGAATAATCAACGCCGATTTATCCATAGGTTCCGATCTCACCAGAGCGTCCCGACTTGCTGCAAACCGAGGTCTCGCTTGCCCCGGGGTTCAATTATCAGGGCAAGGCTTCGTGCTGTTGCCGGAAGATTTGCATCGATTTTCTATCACTGCGCGACAGCGCGTCATTCGTCCTTACATTACAGGACGCGATATCACCCAGCGGCCGCGGGCGCAGTTCGTGATTGATACATTTGGTCTTGCAGAGCTCGAACTCAGATCTGCTTACCCAGATCTTTACCAACACCTCGCAAACACCGTTCTCCCTGACAGGCTAGGGGTATCGACGGGAAGCAAGGATGTCGCCAAATACGCGAAGGAGTGGTGGCTTCATTCAAAACCGCGACCGAAATTTAGGCCCGCGCTTTCTGGGCTCGATCAGTTCATCGTAACCTCACGCACGGCGAAGCACCGAATTTTCGTGTTCGCCGAAGCAGACACGCTTCCTGAAACCAAGGTTCTGATCGTTGCGACAGGCGACGCAGCGTACCTCTCAATGCTTTCCTCTGCGGTTCACCTATTGTTTGCAGATTGCGCTGGTGGCCGTCATGGCGTTGGCAATGACCTTACCTACAACCATTCCGATTGCTTCGAGAAATTCCCCTTCCCCATCCTGAGCGACACCCAGACCACCACCCTGCGCACCCTCGGCGAACAACTCGACGCGCACCGCAAGCGTCAGCAGGCCGCGCACCCCGCGCTCACGCTGACCGGCATGTACAACGTGCTGGAGAAGCTGCGCAGCGGCGACACGCTGAGCGACAAGGAACGCGCGATCCACGAGCAGGGGCTCGTGTCGGTGCTGCGCCAGCTCCACGACGAGATCGACGCCGCCGTGCTCGATGCCTACGGCTGGAGCGATCTGCTGCCGCTGCTGCGGATCGCGCACGGCAACACGCCACCCGCGGCCGACCAGACGCGCGAGGATGCCGGGCGCGCCTTCGACGCGGCCGTGCTCGAGCGGCTGGTCGCGCTGAACACCGAGCGCGCCGCGGAAGAAGCGCGCGGCCTGGTGCGCTGGCTGCGTCCGGAGTTCCAGAATCCGCAGGCGAGCGCAGCGCCGGAGCAGGAGGCGATGGACGTGGCCGCGGCGGACGAGGATATCGCCGCGCCGGTTCACGCGACGAAGCCCGTGCCGTGGCCGAAGGATACGTTGCAGCAGGTGCGCGCCGTGGCGGAGGCGATCGCGGCCAGCGCCGCGGGCCTGACACTCGCGGAAATCGAAGCACGCTTCACCGCGCGCGGTCCGTGGAAACGCCGCCTGCCGATCGTGCTCGACACGCTCGCCGCGGTGGGTCGCGTGCGCGAACACGAGGGCCGGTATCGCGCGATGTAGGTCCGGCTGAAGCCGGACCCACGGTAGGACAAATCGGTATAAGCGTTTGCTGGAGCCGCGCAACGATGCTGTATAAAATAACAGTTATCGCTGCCGGAGGCCGATTGCCATGGAAACCTGCACGCCTTCCCCTTGTTCACGCGGTGCCGGACTCGATCCCGAATCGCTCTCCGCCGCCGCGCTCGAAGACGAGATCCACACGCTGAGCGCGAGCATCACCGTCGCGACCTGGCGATTGTTGATGCTCATCGCCGAACTCGACCGTCGCCGCGCGTGGCAGCATTGGGGCGTTATCTCCTGCGCGCACTGGCTCAACTGGAAGTGCGGCATCGACCTGGGCGCGGCGCGCGAGAAGGTGCGCGTGGCGCGGGCACTGGAGAATCTGCCGCTGGTCAACGATGCGCTCGCCCGGGGCGAGCTGAGCTACTCGAAGGCGCGCGCGATCACGCGCGTCGCCACGCCCGAGAGCCAGGACTACCTGCTGATGATCGCGCGCCACGGCACGGCCTCGCACGTCGAGAAGCTGGTGCGCGCGTATCGCCACGTCGAGCGCCTGCAGGTGTCGGCGCGCGCACGCAGCACGCACGCGCAGCGTGCATTGCGCTGGAGATTCGAGGATGACGGTTCGATGGTTATCACAGTGCGCCTTCCCGTCGAACAGGGCGCATTGGTGGTGCAGGCGATCCACGCCGCGGTCGATGCGCAATGGCGCGAGCGCGACGGCGCCGATCGCGAGCAGGAACTCGCGGACGACGTTTCCGCGGAAACGTCACCGGCATCGAGCCCGTCATCGAACAGCTTCGACAATGCCGAATCGCCCGTGTCCGCGCGCCGCGCCGATGCGCTGTGCCATGTGGCCGAGCAGTTCCTCGCCCACGAGGCGGTCACTTCACGCCAGGCCGAGCGCTACCAGGTCGTGGTACACGTGGACCGCGCGGTGCTGTCGGAGCACGGTCACGGGGACTGCTGTCATATCGAGCACGGCAGCGCGATTGCCGCCGAAACGGCCCGTCGCCTCGTATGCGACGCCTCGGTGGTCACATTGGAAGAAAGCGGAGACGGCGAGCCGCTGAACATCGGCCGCCGTTCGCGCACGATTCCGCCGGCGATACGCCGCGCGCTGGCGCACCGCGACAAGGGCTGCCGCTTTCCGGGCTGCCTGAATCATCTGTACGTCGATGCCCACCACATCCGGCACTGGGCCGACGGCGGCGAGACGCGCCTGGACAACCTGGTGCTTGCCTGCCGTCACCACCACGGCCTGCTGCACGAAGGCGGCTTCACGGTGGCGCGGCGCGACGACGGCAAGCTGCTGTTCTTCCGGCCCGATGGCGAGTTGCTGCCCGAGGTGCCGAAGCCGCCGCTGCGCGTGCACGACATCGAAGCCATCGTCGCGGAATCGGGCATCGACGTTTCCGCGGAGACGTCGCGCTCGCTGTGGGACGGCAGCCGGATGGACCTGGATATGGCGGTCGGGGGGTTGATGACGCTGAACGGGTGGCGATGAGGAGCGGACGCGCCCCGACCGCAGCTTTCACCCGCAGGAGATGTCCCGGCTGACCGGTCTTCGAAGAACCTGGTGCGCGCGTATCGCCACGTGGTCTCTACTTATCAGTGGTTTCATCGCGTGCTAGATTCAAGCACAGGACACTGTGCTTAACTGGCAATCTTCATGAAAGACGTTTCAACTCAACAGGTTGCAGAGCATCTTAAGCGGCTGAACCCGTGGTGGACCAGCGGCCGGATGGACGAGGACACGCTGGTGCTAAGACCGCGCGCCTAAGGGCACGCGCTACCTGCGCATTCTCGTATCCGGCTCGGCGGCGGCAGCGCTCAAGCGGCAAAGCACCGAATCCGGCGCGGGGCGTTTCACCGACTTCCTGCTGCCGCCCCTCACCTTCTCCGAGTACCTGCAACTCCGGCCAGAGCCCGCGGCCATCCGCGAGGAAGAGCCCGGGTTGTATGCACTGGAAGACATCGGTCGACTGAACGAACAGTTCGTGGAGTACGTGAATTTCGGGGGCTACCCGGAATTGGCGCTGTCACCCACCGTGCGCGGCAACCCCGAACGCTTTGTCAAATCCGACATTGTCGACAAGGTGCTGCTGCGCGACTTGCCGCAGTTGTACGGCATCAAGGACATCCAGGAACTCAATTCGCTGTTCACCCTGCTTGCCTTCAACACCGCAGAGGAGGTCTCGTTCGAGCAGTTGTCGCAGCGCAGCGGCGTCGGCAAGCAGACGATCCAGCGATACATCGAGTACCTGGAAGCGGCGTTTCTCATCAAACGGGTGTTCCGCATCGACCAGGACGGCAAGCGCTACCAGCGCGAACGGAATTTCAAGGTCTACCTGACGAATTCGGCCATGTACACCGGCCTGTTCGGCGCCAAGGATCCGGACGAGCGGGAGTTCGGGCACCTGGTGGAGACCGCTCTGTTCGAGCAGAGGTTCCACGAAGACGCGCGGCTGAACTACGCACGCTGGGGAGCCGAGGACAGTGAGGTAGATCTGGTGGAGTCGTCTGCGGCACTGAAGCCGATCGCGGCGCTGGCATTCCACTACGGGGCGCGCGCCGTGCAGGGCCGGCTGGCGGGCTACGAGGCGCAGATCCAGGGCGTGACCGCCTGAACGATCGGCGTCTGTTCGTCTGGATCGCGAATTGTCGGAAGGGCTCGTACTGCCGGAGCACAGCCTCGCTCGCTCCGGGATGGCAGCCGGATGAATCCGGACCCACGCTAACTTATACTCGGTCGCAACCGGCCGTTTCAGGAGCCGGGATCACGAACCGGACGGATCATGTCGCGCCCCGTACCCGACTTTCTCACGATGTTCGACCGCCTGCTGGCCTCGCCGTCGGTGAGCTGCACCGAGCCCGAGTGGGACGAGGGCAACCGCGGCGTCTGCGAGCTGCTGGCCGAATGGCTGCAGGCGCTGGGTTTTCGCTGCGAGATACAGCAGATGCCCTCGCGCGCCGACAAGGTCAACCTGATCGCGGTGCTGGGCGAGGGCCCCGGCGGGCTGGTGCTCGCGGGCCACACCGATACCGTGCCCTTCGACGAGAAGCTGTGGGAGATGAACCCCTTCGGCCTGACGGTACGCGACGAGCGCCTCTACGGCCTCGGCGCCACGGACATGAAAGGCTTCTTCCCGATCGCCATCGAGGCGGCGCTCGCCTTCCGCGGGGCGCGCCTGCGCGAGCCGCTGATCCTGGTAGCGACCGCCGACGAGGAGAGCTCGATGGACGGCGCCAACATGCTGGTGGCCACTGGCAAGCCGCGTGCGCGCCACGCCATCATCGGCGAGCCCACGGACCTGCGCCCGGTGCGCATGCACAAGGGCATGATGATGGAGGCGGTCACGGTGACCGGACAGTCGGGGCACTCCTCGAACCCGGCGCTGGGACGCAACGCGCTCGAGGGCATGCAGCACGTCATGGCCGATTTGCTCGCGTTCCGCGACGAGCTGGCCGCGCGCCACCGCAACCCGCTGTTCGAGGTCGAGGTGCCGACGCTGAACTTCGGCTGCATCCACGGCGGCGACAACCCCAACCGCATCTGCGGCGAGTGCGAGCTGCACTTCGACCTGCGCCCGCTGCCGGGCATGGACCTCGAGGACCTGCGCGCCGTTATCCGCGCGCGGCTCGATGGCGTGGCCGCGCGCACGGGGCTCGGCATCACGATGCGCCCGCTGTTTCCGGGCCTGCATCCCTTCGCCGAGGATGCGGCGGCGCCGATCGTGCGCGCCGCCGAGGAATTCACCGGCTACAGCGCCGGTAACGTGGCCTTCGCCACCGAGAGCCCGTTCCTGCAGCGCCTCGGCATGCAGACCGTGGTGATGGGGCCGGGCTCGATCCGCCAGGCGCACCAGCCCAACGAGTACATGGAGCAGTTCCAGGTCGAACCGATGGTGACGGTGCTGCAGAAGATGATCCAGCGCTTCTGCGTGGACGGGCATTCGTGATGATGAGCGGATCTTTCCCCCAGTTCGTCAATTCCTTCCGCAACTCCGCGCCGTACATCAACGCGCACAAGGGCAAGACCTTCGTGCTGGTGTGCGGCGGCGAAGTGGTGGCCGACGAGCGCTTCTCCTCGATCGTGCACGACATCGCGCTGCTCTCGACGCTGGGCGTGAACCTGGTGCTGGTGCACGGCTCGCGCAGCCAGGTCGAGGCCGGGCTGCAGTCGGCAAACGCGGCGAGCAGCGTGGTGCACGGCACGCGCGTGACCGACGCGCGTGCGCTGGAGCTCGCGGTGCAGGCCGCCGGCATGGTGCGCGCGCGCATCGAGGCGCTGCTGTCGATGGGCATCGCGAACTCGCCGATGCACAACGCGGGCATCCGCGTCTGCGGCGGCAACTTCGTGACCGCGCAGCCGCTCGGCGTGCTCGGGGGCGTGGACTACCAGCACACCGGCAAGGTGCGCCGCGTCGACCACGAAGGCATCCGCGCGCAACTGGCGCTCGGGAGCATCGTGCTGCTGCCGCCGCTCGGCTACTCGCCGACCGGCGAGATCTTCAACCTCACCAAGGAGGACGTGGCGGTCTCGGCGGCCACGGCGCTGCGCGCCGACAAGCTGATCCTGCTCGAGGGCGCGCCCCTCACCGACGCCTCGCGCCAGCCGCTGCGCGACCTGCCGCTCACGCTGGCGCAGACGGTGCTCGCCGGCAACGCCACGCCGGCGCTGGCCGCCGCGATCCAGGCCTGCCAGCAGGGCGTGGAGCGCTGCCACATCCTCGACTTCCACACCGACGGCGCGCTGCTGCACGAGCTGTTCACGCGCGACGGCATCGGGGCGATGATCAACCGCGATGCCTACGAGAGCATCCGCATCGCCGGCATCGAGGACGTGGGCGGGATCATGGAGCTGATCGAGCCGCTGGAGCGCGACGGCACGCTGGTGCGCCGCTCGCGCGAGCGCCTCGAGCTCGAGATCGCCTGCTTCAGCGTGGTCGAGCGCGACGGCGCGATCATCGGCTGCGCGGCGCTCTACCCCGACCTGCCGAACCGCACCGGGGAGCTGGCCTGCGTGGCCACCGACCCGGTCTACCGCCGCAGCGGCCGCGCCAACCGGCTGCTCGAACACATCGAGGGGCGCGCGCGCGCCGAGGGCATCGACCGCCTGTTCGTGCTGACCACGCGCACCGCGCACTGGTTCGTCGAGCGCGGCTTCCGTCCCGCGGAGCTCGCCGAACTGCCCGAGAAGCGCCGCGAGCTCTACAACTACCAGCGCAACTCGCTGGTGCTCATCAAGGATCTGTCCTGATCCTCCCGCCAGTGCCACGCGGACTGTCCCGGGGTCAGTCCGGTAAGCGGCGCAGTTCTGGCGCCTATTCGGCAAACTTTCCCGATCGGGAAATATATAGCCGATCCTTGACCTGACCGCCCGCAAAATTCCCGATCGGGAAATATTGCTCGCACTGACACCAGTTGTGGCTGATAATTTCCCGAACGGGAAATCGTAAAGGCCATGACAACCATTCGATCACCTCGACAACTCGGCGATGCACTTCGTGCCGCTCGCAAGCAGCTCGGGCTGACACAGCCCCAGTTGGCTCTGGCGGCAGGGGTTGGCGTGCGTTTCATCGTCGACCTCGAGGCAGGCAAACCCACCTTGCGACTGCAAAACGTGCTGCGGGTCATTGATGCGCTGGGTGGTGAGATCCAGTTGCGCGACTTGCCATCTGTCGTGGCCGACGATCAACGGGAAGGTGGTGACCATGGCGCATGAGCTGGACGTCTGGCTTTTCGCCGATCGTGTCGGCACGCTGGCGCTGGTCGATGGCCGACTGGATTTTTGCTATGCGTCCGGCTGGCTGTCGCGTCCAGACGCCGTTGCCTTGTCCGCCTCGCTACCCTTGCAAGCGGAGCCGTTCGACGATCGCAAGGCGCGCCCCTTCTTTGCCGGTCTGTTGCCGGAGGGGCAGATGCGCCGCCTGATTGCGCAGCAGTTCCAGGTTTCTGGCCAGAACGATTTTGCGCTGCTGGAGCACATCGGCGGCGAATGCGCCGGGGCCGTGACGTTTCTCGAACCGGGGCAGGCTTTGCCTGTGTCAACCCGCAACGATGACGTCCAGTGGCTGAGTGACGAGGAAGTCGTTGCCATCCTGGATGAATTGCCACGCCGCCCCATGCTGGCGGGCAAAGACGGCTTGCGACTTTCTTTGGCTGGCGCCCAAGACAAACTACCGGTGGTGTTCGATGGTGCCCGCATCGGCCTGCCCCTCAACGGCACGCCCAGCTCCCACATCCTGAAGCCCGCCATTCAGGCTGTTGAAGACAGCGTGATCAACGAAGGGTTCTGCATGGCACTGGCTGATGCCATGCAGCTCAAACCGGCAAAGTCAAAGGTTCATCGCGTGTTGGCTCGCTCGTTCCTGCTGGTCGAGCGCTACGACCGGCCTATCGATGCTCAGGGGTACTGGCAACGCCTGCATCAAGAGGATTTCTGCCAGGCACTTGGCGTGGCCCCGGAGATGAAATACCAGAACGAAGGTGGACCCGATCTTGCGCGATGCTTTGATCTGGTGCGCCGGGCAACGCGCCCGAATGCACCGCAGATTCTGCGCCTGCTCGACTACGTGATCTTCAATGCACTGATCGGCAATCATGATGCACACGCCAAGAATTTCTCGCTGCTGTACTCTGGCAAGAGCCCCGTTTTGGCACCGTTCTACGACACGCTATCGACGGCGGCATATCCAACACTGACGCCGAAGATGGCCATGAAGATCGGCAGCAAATACAAGTTCAGCGAAGTCCGGGCGCGGCACTGGGAGCAGTTTGCAGAAAGCGTCGGTCTCACGAAGGCGCAAGCCAGGAGGCGCATCCTGGAACTGGCAAAGTCACTGCCAACCACCGCCCGCAAGCTGCAGTCTGACCCCGGACGCGGTTTCGCCGGCAATGCCCTGGTCGAGCGAATCAATGCCTTGATCGAACAACGCTGCGCCCTCACGATTCGGCGGCTGACCGATCCCGCCGCCGAAAAAGAAGCGGACGCCAATCCGTCTGCCTGAATCACCATACGTTCCCTGCAACCAGCCTGGCAGAAGAACCTGCTTGCAGGTCTACAACTACCAGCGCAACTCGCTGGTGCTCATCAAGGACCTGGCGTAGGTCCGCATACACGCGGACATTGTCCGGCTGAAACCGGACCT